>CAKRRU010000026.1 GCA_934394515.1 uncultured Acetatifactor sp. | reverse complement strand
CTTCAATGATATCGAGATGCTGGAAGCAGTCGGCACCGGTGTGGCCATGGGGAATGCGAAGGATGAGATCAAAGCCCACGCCACCTGCACGTGCAGATCGGTGGAAGAAGACGGAGTCTACGATTTTTGCTTAGAACACGGGCTGATTAAAAGTGTAAATAATTCAAAATGGTAATTACATCCAATGCACTCAAACCTTTTTATAATGATCAGAGTATTTTAAACATACTACATTTTGTGTAGTTTGATTTTGACATACCAATAGAGACTATGGTAAACTGGATAAGAAAAAGTGGGATAGTCTGCTTTGGGGGAGAAAAGAAGCTGAACGGAAGAATTTAGACCGGGAAAAGGTTGAGGGAGCGAAATACCTTGGATAAGAATGAATATACATTAAAAGTGGAAGAAATCAAAGACCTGATCAGTCATGGACAATATGCGCAGGCAGCGGAGATTGCGGATACTATTGACTGGCGGAAGCCCAGAAGCGCCAGGACATTATGCATCGTCAGTGATCTTTATAAAATCAATCGCAGATATGAGGATGCCAGGGACATGCTGCTTCTGGCATATGAACGCCGACCGGGCAGCAGAACCATCTGCTACTCTTTGTGCGAATTGTCTATCAAGATGGAAGAGTATGTGCAGGCGATCGAGTACTATAAAGAGTTCGTACAGGTGGCTCCGAAGGACCCCGGCAGATATATTTTGCAGTACAAGTTGTATGAAGCGCAGGATGTCAGTCTGGAGGAGCGGATTGCCGTTCTGGAAGAACTGAAAAAGAGAGATTATAGAGAAAAATGGGCATATGAACTTGCTTATCTGTATCACAGAGTGGGACTGGCAACCCGTTGTGTGGAGGAATGTGATGAGCTGATTCTCTGGTTTGGCGAGGGAAAATATGTCATAAAAGCAATGGAACTGAAAATGCTTCATCAGCCGCTGACACCGGAGCAGCAGGAAAAATACGATCATCGGTTTGACGCACAGGACGGTTATGACTATGTGCAGAACGATGGAAATGACCAGAGTCAGGAACCCGTACAGAACGGCAGCTATGACGAGAGTCAGGGCTATGCACAGAATGGTGGATATGATGATAGCCAGGGTTATGTACAGAATGGCGGATATGATGACAGCCAGGGCTATGTACAGAATGACGGATATGATGACAGCCAGAGTTATGTGCAGAATGGCGGATATGATGAAGGTCAGGGCTGCGTGCAGAACGGCAGTTATGACGAGAGCCAGAGCTATGAACAGAATGACGCTTATGCTGAGGAGCAGAACTATGAACAGGTAACGGATGACACCAGAGTATATGAACCGGTACAGCCGCAACAGCCGGCACAGGGACAGCCTGCGGAGGACGATTTTGACATCCATGTCAAGACCATGGATGTGGGCCAGTACAACACAATCAATTTACAGGCAGAGCTGGCAGCCGGTTTAAGAGAAGTGCTGGGAGATGATCAGGCAAAGGAGAAGGAATCGAAGGAATCCACTGACTCCATTACCCGTTCCATTGTGGCACCGATGATGGACCGGGATACGGAGACCATAAATTATCCGGAAGTCCCCGAGGAGGAAGAAGAGCCGGCAGCCCAGACAGAACAGATGGAAGGTACGGAAGTATTTTTCGGTGAGACCGGAGAAATCGGTGACCTGTCACAGGTTCCCAGGGTGGAAACCGAGGAGATTCTGTCGGAAGAACCCGTAACCACGGGTAAGCCGGATATCGTACCGGAGATGTCGGAAATACAGGAGCCGAAAGAACAGGAAGCACCGGTAGAGCCCCCCAAGGAACTGGCAAATGTGCTGGCCCAGGAGTCGGATGGCCAGATCAGTCTGGTGATGCCGGAAGCGGAAAGCATTGAAAAACAGATCACCGGCCAGATGAATATAGAAGATATTCTGGCGGAGTGGGAACGTAAGAAGAAAGAAAATCTCGAGAAGAGAGAAGAAGAGGTCCGCCAGCATGTATTGCAGCAGACCGGTGCAATGTTCACAGAATTTGAACAGTCTGTCAGAGACGGTCTGTTGGAAAAGCTGGAAAAAGAAAAGGCAGCGGATGCCGGTGTGACCACAGAGGACAGTGACGTAACAGATACCGATGAGGTAGAGGAACTGGAGGAAATCGCTGAGACGACCGAAGCGGAAGAAGAACCGGAAACTGTTGCAGAACCGGAGCCGGAGGATACTGTTGAGGAACTCGAAGAGGAATCCGTTGAGGAACCGGAGCAGGATGACACCGTGGAAGAACTTGAAGAGGAACCTGCAGAGGAACCGGAACAGGAAGATACAGAAGAACCTGTGGGTGAAGAAGCAGAGCCGGAACAGGCAGAGGAAGATCTTACAGCAGAACCTGTGGGTGAAGAAGCAGCGGAAGAAACGGCTGAAGAATCTGTGCAGGAGATTACGGTAGAGCCGCAGGAGGCAGAGCCGCAGCGGCCTGCCGTGGAGAGAGATAAGGCGAAGGTTCGTGCACTTACCAGAGAAGAGAGAGAACTTTATGCTCCCTTTATCCAGAGCAGATCGGCAAGAGAACAGTTAGTAAAGGCAATTGATAATATCAGTCTGGCAGCTTATACCGGCAATGTGATCATCACCGGAGAAGAGGGAATGGATACCTTGTCTCTGGCGAAAAACATGATCCGTGAAATTCAGGCGGAAGACAGCAATTTCTCCGGAAAGGTTGCTAAAATTTCCGGACATGCACTGAATAAAAAAGATACGGCAGCAACGCTGTCCAATCTGAAAAACGGTGCGCTTATTATCTGCAAAGCATCCGAAATGGACGATGCCACCGTAAATACCCTGCATAAGGCTTTACAGCAGGAGAGTCAGGGAATCGTAATTATTTTGGAAGATACCAGAAAAGAAATAGATAAATTCCTGGGAAAACATGAAAAACTGAGAGAATGCTTCACTGCACGAATGGATGTGGAGGCTCTCAGCAATGATACTCTCGTGGCATTCGGAAGACAGTATGCCCGGGAGATGGAATATTCCATCGATGAACTCGGTGTTCTGGCATTGCATACCAGAATTGAAGATATGCAGACGATCGATCATGTAGTGACCGTAGTGGATGTAAAAGAGATTGTGGATGAAGCGATTGCACATGCCAACAGGAAGACACTGAAACATTTCTTTGATGTTCTTTTTGCCAAGAGATATGACGATGAGGATATGATCATCCTCACCGAAAAAGATTTTGTATAACGGGAGGCAGAACCATGACGAAGGAGAAGGTATTTATTTCAGAAGCAGACCAGTATCTTTTTGCCCAGGGAACGCATTATGACATTTATAAAAAGCTGGGTGCTCATTTATCTGTGGAAGCTGGGGTACAGGGTGTCTATTTCGGGGTGTGGGCACCGAATGCCATGCAGATAAATGTCATCGGTACATTCAATGACTGGAATGAGGAGTCGCATCCCATGCAGAAACTGGGAGAGGGCGGCATCTGGGGTCTGTTTATTCCGGGAGTGGAAGAAGGTGCCATGTATAAGTACCTGATCTATGCAAGGGATGGCAGAAAGCTTTACAAAGCGGATCCCTTTGCCAATTATGCGGAGTACAGACCGGGGACGGCATCTATTGTCACCGATCTTACCGGATTTGACTGGAATGATTCCAAATGGTTGGAAGCCAGAGATAAAAAAGATATGAACAAAGAACCTATGGCGATTTATGAATGCCATATCGGCTCTTTTATGAAACATCCGAATAACGGTACGGCGGAAGGCTTTTATAATTATCGTGAATTTGCCGCACGTATCGTAGAATATCTGAAAGAGATGAAATATACCCATGTGGAGCTGATGGGAATCGCAGAGCATCCGTATGATGGTTCCTGGGGCTATCAGGTGACCGGATATTATGCACCGACGTCCCGTTACGGAACACCGAAAGACTTTATGTATCTCGTGAATGAGCTTCATAAGGCCGGTGTGGGTGTCATTCTGGACTGGGTACCGGCGCATTTCGCGACAGATGCGCATGGTCTTGCGGAATTTGACGGACAGTGTATTTTTGAACATCCCGATCCCAGGCTGGGAGAGCATCCTGAATGGGGTACCAAAATATTCAATTACGGAAAAAATGAAGTAAAGAATTTCCTGGTAGCCAATGCACTTTTCTGGCTGAGAGAATTCCATGTAGACGGAATCCGTGTGGATGCGGTGGCATCCATGCTGTATTTGGACTACGGTAAAAAGGACGGTCAGTGGGTACCCAATAAATTCGGCGGCAATAAAAACCTGGAGGCAATCGAGTTTTTCCACCATCTGAATTCTGTTGTCAGAGGAACTTATCCCGGATTCGTGACGATCGCAGAAGAATCTACGGCATGGCCGAATGTGACCAGCGATATCGGAGAGGAAGGACTGGGATTTTCTTTCAAATGGAATATGGGCTGGATGCATGATTTCTGTGAATACATGAAGCTGGATCCACTGTACCGCAAAGGCAATCATTATGCCATGACTTTTGCCATGAGCTATAATGACAGCGAGAATTATATTCTGCCTTTATCTCACGATGAGGTGGTGCATCTGAAATGTTCCATGGTAAATAAAATGCCCGGATATACCGCAGATAAATACGCAAATCTGCGTGTAGGCTATACCTATATGTTTGGACATTCCGGCAAGAAACTGCTGTTCATGGGACAGGATTTCGGACAGGAGAGAGAATGGAGCGAGGAGCGTGAACTTGACTGGTATCTGCTGGGTGAGAAATTGAATCAGGGCGTGCATACTTACGTAAAAGAACTGCTGGAACTGTATCGCAAGTATCCTGCATTGTATGAGATCGATAATACCTGGGACGGATTTGAATGGATGAATGCGGATGATGCAGAGCACAGTACATATTCTTTTGTCAGAAAATGTTCTAATGGTAAAAATAATCTGTTGTTTGTATTAAATATGACTCCTATGAAATGGGAGAACTATACCGTACCTGTACCGAAAAAGAAAAAATATAAGCTTCTGCTGAATAGTGATGAGGAGCGTTTCGGCGGCTGGGGCAATGAGATCCCGGCTGTGATCATGGCGGAGAAAAAGCCTTTTCACTATAAGGATTATTCCATCAGCTTTGATCTGCCGCCCTATGGTGCAGCAGTATTTCTGTTCTGAGATGTCTGACCGGAAGGTGCCGGTGAAGAAAATAGTTAAGATAATACGGGAAATAACCGAAATAAAAGATGAGTGTGACCGGAGAGTACACTCATCTTTTATTTCATAGTTACGTTATATGCAAGAAAATTGCCGTGGAAAAGGACGACAGAAATGAAAATAACATTTCAGAATCAGATGATAAAAGAAACAGAAAGCAGAGCGGAAGCTGTCAGGACAGATGCACAGCGCAGCAAAAAAAGCCGGGCGGTGAATGCCTTTGGAGCGATTTATGAGAGCGGAGCGCTGCCGGTGGCGCAGGGAACGGAAGAGAGCACGAAGGGAAAATCATTGATCGAACTGCAACAGGATGCCGGAAATGCCAATGTGGCTCTGCAGCAGGATTATATGACACTTATGTCCCACACGATGTCACAGGAAGATTATGCAAAAGCCTGTGAGGAAGGCTTTGATCCCGGAGAACTGGATCAGGATACCGCAGTTACGATTGTGGACAAGATTAAGGCAGAATTGGCCCGCTCCGGGCAGCAGATCGCGGGCTATACGGATGATCTGGACATGGATACACTGGCAGCAGCTGTGGGAAGTGATACATTGGCCAGAAGTATCGAAGATCAGTTCCGGTCCGCAGATATTCCTCTGACACAGGAAAATATCAGTGCATTGAAGAAGGCCTGGGATATGGCAGCATCGCTGACAGCACCTGGGGAAGGAGCCGTCGGTTATCTGGTGGATAATGAGCTGGAGCCGGAAATATGGAACCTGTATGTGGCGGAGAACAGCGGTGCACAGATGCAAAAGAACAGTGTTCCCCGGGAACTTTGGGAGCAGATGGACAAGGTCATTGCGGAGACCGGATTGCCTGTGAATGATGAAAACAGGCAAAAGGCAGAGTGGCTGGTGAGTGCCGGACTGCCACTGACGGCAGAGACCCTGCAGCAGCTTACGGAATTGGACAGCATTTCTTATCCTGTGGAGGAGAATGTGTTTGCCAAAGCGGCCGCATCGGCAATCGCAGAAGGCAGATCGCCGGTATATGCTAATCTGGGAAGACAGGAAAATATCTATGAAAAAGCCGCAAGAATGGTGCAGGACTGGCTTTCGGACGAAAAGTGGAATACTGCGGCAGAGAACCTTACTGCAAGAAAGCAGTTGGAAGAAATTCGTCTGCGGATGACCGCGGAAGTGAATGTGAAACTTTTGCAGAGTGATTTCTCTATTGATACTGCGCCCATGGAACAGCTGATAGAAGCGATTCGCAAAGCGGAAGCAGAGATTGCGGGGAAATATTTCCCCGGTGATGAACAGGCTGTTGCAAAATATGAATCTTATACACAGGCTGTCCGGGTGACTTCAGAATTGCCGGGACTGCCGGCGGATCTGCTGGGTACCTATGGTCTGGAACAGAGAGCAGACCGGGAAAGCATTGCTGATTTCCATAAGGAAGGTATAGCAATGCAGAATGCCTATGCAGAGGCAGGCGAGAAGTACGAGACACTTATGACGTCACCCCGCGCGGATCTGGGAGATCATATCCGCAAGGCATTCTCCAATGTAGATGATATTCTGACAGATATGTCATTGGAAAGAACACCCGAAAATGAACGTGCAGTCCGCATTTTAGGCTATAACCGCATGGAGATTACACCTGAAAATATAGAAAAAGTAGTGAATGCTGACAGACAGGTCAGTGGAGTGATCGAGAAACTGACTCCGAAAAATGTATTGCAGATGATCCGTGACGGTGTAAATCCTTTGGAAAAAACATTTGATGAGCTGGAAAACTATTTCTCCGAAAATCCGCAGGGATATGAAGAACAGGCAGAAAGCTACAGCCGTTTTCTGTATCAGCTGGAGCAGAAAAAGGAGATTACGGAGAACGAGCGAAAGGCTTATATCGGTATCTACCGCATGGTGCATCAGATCGAGCGAGAGGACGGCGCCGCCGTAGGCGCAGTAGTCAATACCGGTGCCGAGTTACAGTTTTCCTCATTGCTGGCAGCGGCAAGAAGCCGCAGAACAGCGCCGATGGATTGGAAAGTATCGGATGCTACGGGGCTGACACGGGAAATACGGGTTTCCGATAATAACATCTCGGAACAGATCAGATCCGGAATGGCAGAGGAAATTCTGACAGAGGTGTCGGAAGACGACGAAAGCAGGAATGCTTATTACCGTGAAAGTCTGCAACAGATGCAGAAGGCTCTTTATACAGAACCGGAGACTGCAGAACTGCTGCAAAAAGGCGAAATACCGGTCAGCGCATCCAATCTTCTGGCAGCACAGGCATTGGCGGATCATCCTGCGGAACTGTTCGGAGGTTTGAGGCGATATCGTGAAAAATACAATAGAGAAGCAATAAATGCAGCAAGCGGGAATACGGCACAGGAAGAAACGGATGCATCGAAGCTCTGGGAACAGCTGGATCAGGCGGAATTTTCCGAAGAATACGGAAACGCACTGCAGAAAGCAATGGAGGAAACCGAGGAATTCAGCCTGGAACAGGCTGACACTCACCTGGATGTAAAGCAGCTGCAGCTGATGCATAAACAATTGTGTCTTGCGGAAAATCTACAGGAGAAACAGGAATATTTTCTTCCCATGGATCTTGGCGACCGGTTGGCGGGAATCCATCTTACCCTGCAGCACGGCCGTGAAAATACGGGCTCCGTGGATATTTGCGTAAATATGGGAGAAGACCGATTAGAGGCGCATTTGCAGGTGACCGGTGACCGCATTGAAGGCTATCTCGCAGGAAATACTCCGGAAGAGGTTACGAAATGGGAGAAGACTTCCGATATATTCCTTGAATGGATTCAGAATGATACTTCTGCAGATTGGAAAGTTGAGAAAATTTCCATCATTGACTCCGGGGATATGACAAGGATGGCAGACGGAGCACAGGAAAGTGCAGAGAAAATAGAAGATCAGGCGGATGACGGACAGTTGTACCGTCTGGCAAAGGGATTCCTGCAGGCTGTCGCAGACAGCAGCAGAGAGTAAGGAGTAGCAACATATGAGAATTAATTACAATGTATCGGCAATGTTGTCCAACAATGCCTTATCCGGTAATGATGATCTGCTGTCCAAATCATTGGAGAGACTTTCTTCCGGACTGAAGATCAACCACGCAAAGGATAACCCCGCAGGATTGGCAATGTCTAAGCGCATGAACGCACAGATCGAAGGATTGTCCGTGGCAAATCAGAATGCCGGTGACGGTGTATCAATTATAGAAATAGCTGACGGAGCCATGACAGAGATCAGCGAGATGCTTCAAAGAATGAATGAGCTTTCTGTAAAAGCAGCCAATGGGATCATGTCAGACAGTGACCGTGCAACGGTACAGGATGAGGTGTCACAGCTGAAAGAAGAGATCACCAGAATTTCCAATGTCACCGAATTTAACGGGCAGAAGCTGTTGAACGGTGAATTCGACCTCAAGGGATATACAGACAATGATGACATTAAAGTGAATTATTATTCTACGGATGTTCCGGTGAAAAAATACACGATCAGCTCAATGAAGCTGAAAGCAGATCCCGATAATACAGGAAAATATCTGTTGGACGGGGATATTACATTCGGAGACGGATTCGGTGATCCGAAGGCACTGAAGACAGAGATCAAAGATAATCTGCTGACGATCACCGGAGAAAACGGTTTTGAAATGCGACTGGATGTATCGGACGCAAAGGCAGGAACAGAATATAAAGATCTGGAGATCAATGCTACAGGTATCGGAGCCATGCGCCTGCAGGTGGGAGCGAATGAGGGACAGGTTCTGGAAGTAAATATTCCGGCAATATCCCTGCAGAATATGGGAATCGCAGAAATCGATGTCAGTACGGCGGCAGGTGCCGATGATGCGATTACCAGACTGGATGGCGCAATCAAATATGTATCTTCTGTCCGCGGCAGACTGGGCGCATTCCAGAATCGTCTGGAGTCCGCCATCAACAGCCTGGATGTAACCAGCGAAAACATGACTTCGGCATATTCCCGTATCATGGATGTAGACATGGCAGAGGAAATGACTTCTTATACAACTTATCAGATTCTGGCACAGGCGGGAACTTCTATGCTGGCACAGGCCAATGAGAGACCTTCCCAGGTACTGCAGCTGTTACAGTAAAATTCTGAGTAAGAGGAAATATACGGATGACAAAGGAATGTAAGCAACAATTTACACTGCGGATAACGCAGGCAAATTCTACACAACTGGTAGTGATTTTGTATGAAATGCTTCTGCAATATCTTTCAGACGGAGAACAGGCGGCAGAAGACAGACAGTTTCTGGAAGCTGTTCACAGGGCAAGGGGATGCATCAATGAACTTCTGAATTCTCTGCACAGAGAGTATAGCCCGGCAGGAGAACTTTCCAGGTTATATCTGTATTGCATCCGCAGACTTGCGCAGTGTGAAGTCAGAGGAGACCGCTCGGGGCTTGAGGAAGTGCGTAAAGTGATAGAGCCTCTTTGTGATGCCTACAGACAGATCCAGGATCAGAATCCTTCCGGTCCCGTGATGAATAATTCCCAGACAGTGTATGCAGGACTGACTTACGGCAGAAATCAGTTAACCGAAAACATGGCTGACCAGGGCGCGAATCGGGGAATGCTGGTATAGAGAAGCTTTCTGTCCGGCCGGCTGGGAAGCAGCGAGATCGGTCAAATGCTGATACCTTTTCTGCAGAGCATTTATCTCATAAATATAACTGTCGATCAGATCATTTTCTAATGCGTTATCAAAACCCGCGTAGGCGATATCCAGAGCCTGGCGGGTTTTTCTTATAGATTCTTTCAGATCCAATGGGGAGAGATCTTCTTCAATATTTTCCGTAGAGGCGGCTGCCTGACTAAAAAAGATTTTCATAATGTTATCCATCCTTTCTGCTAACAGTATAGGAAGATAAAAGGAAAAATATACCTGCGATGGGCCAAAATAACAGACATTTTCAGAGAAGACGGGGAATAGACTGTAGCAAACAGTCAAAGAACACCGGAGAAACACCAATGGAGCATCCAGAGAAATTGCTGTGGCTGATAGGAGCTGCGGCAATCTTACTTATTATCAGCTTTTTCGGGAAAAAAACAGAATGGCTGATTAACTTTGCTTTGCGTAGTATTATGGGAACGATAGCGCTGTATTTCATAAACATGGGCATAGCGGCTCTTGGTTTTACTGTGACGGTAGGTATAAATATAGCCACTGTGCTGACAACAGGAATTCTTGGGCTGCCCGGAATTGTTTTGTTGTACGGATTAGGCGTTTACCATATGGTACAAGGAGCCTTTTGACATCCGGAAATCCCGTAAATTAGCGTGTTTGAAAGCACTTTTTTCGAAACGGGAAAATGACAGTTGTTAAAAAGTGCTAAAGATTACATTTTTACGCAAAAGCTCTTGCAAGAAAAGATAATAGCATATATAATCCATCTTACAACCAATCGCGATGGTTGTTCACAGCATCTTATAAGATCTTTAAGTATTTCTATTTGGGATAATTTCATCCCGTATTACCCGATGTAATTTCAGATAACGGAGAGGAGAGTGTCGGCAGAAGTATAAGGGTAGAAACATTAATTTGCAACGAAAGAGAAGGAGATGAGATATTGGGGTATTGTGCTTATTTTTAGTGATAGCCTGTTGTTTTGATTACAGAACACGAAAGATTCCCAACGTTCTGATTTTATGCTGCTTAATAACCGGCATGGTATATAGGCTGTCTGCTGAAGGATATGTGGGGATTTTGGAATATTTGACAAGTGCATTGTTGACGATCGCCATGTTCTATTTCTTTTTTTGGATCGGAGCCATGGGAGCGGGTGATGTCAAAATACTGGGAGTCTGTGCAGGATTTTTCCCATGGAATAAGGTTTTGTATTTTATATTTTTTGCGCTGTTAACAGCAGCTTTGTTTGCACTATGTAAAATGTACATGGAACGCAATATGAAAGAAAGAATGCACTATTTGGGAGAATATTTGTGGGATGTATTCCGGTGCGGCAGATGGAAAATCTATTTTGCCGGGGAGCGTGAGTATGCCGGAGCAGGGATTTGCATGGCAGGACCTGTATTTTGCAGCGCTTTGTTATATATGGGAGGAGTTTACTGATGGAACAAAAGGAGGCGGTTCTTGTCTTGTATGACAGGGAAGAGGAATATGCGAGACTTTTTTCGGAGTATTTAAAGAGGCAAAAAGAATTACCATGGGAAATTCATACGTACACCCGTGCGGAAGAACTGATGACGAGAGAAAAGAGCGGAGAAGTGACAATGCTTGTCGTATCAGAGTCATCGTGTACGGACGAATTGAATACGCTGCAGCCGGTGTGCCGGGCAGTCCTGAATGAAAGCGGGACACTCCGATTCCATCAATTCCCGAATATCAACAAGTATCAGGAGGCGGAGTGCGTATGGAAGGAACTGCTGGAACTGTATGTTGAGGCAACCGGGATTCAAATGCCTCTTTTGTGCGCAGAATATAAGACAAAATTTATCGGTATGTATTCCCCTGTGCACAGATGCCTGCAAAGTTCCTTTGCGTTAACGTTCGGACAGCTGATGTCGGAAAAACATCCTACATTATATTTGAATTTTGAACATTATGTCGGAATTACGGAACTGCTTCCGGAACGACAGAATCGGGATCTGGCCGATCTGCTCTACTTTTTGGCCGGGGACGAGAGAAAATTCCCGCTTCGTATGCAGACTGTGATTCAGAGAAAGGGCAGTCTGGATTATATTCCGCCGATGCGGAACGGACAAAATTTACTGGAGATCACTGTGGAAGAATGGAAAAGCCTTTTCCGGAGAATTGAGGAACTGGGAAGGTATGAATATGTGATTCTGGACCTGAGTGACAGTATACAGGGATTGCTGGATGTCCTTCAGCTCTGTATCAGGGTATTTACGCTGACCAAGGAGGATCATATGTCACAATGTAAGCTGGCTCAGTATGAACAGTTGTTATCACTGTGCGAGAAGGAAGAGGTTAAAGGCAAAACGAAAAAGCTGAATCTCCCTTATTTTCACAGACTGCCCGCAGAGATGGAACAATATACCAGAGGGGAACTGGCAGACTATGTAAGAAAAGAAGTAGAAACACTGGAAGGATAGAACAGGAGAGGTAAAATGGATTATTTAGAGCAGAGAAGGAAACTTCGCCAGATGGTGCAGGAACGACTGGATTATGGGAGAGATTATACGGATGAAGAAGTAGAAGACACGATCGATGAAGTGCTTATGGAGCAGGAAAACCTGGAGCTTTGTCCGGTAGAATTGCGCAGGCGATTGCGTAAAGAGCTGTTTGATTCCTTGCGGAGGCTGGATATTTTGCAGATATTTGTTGAGGACAGCTCTGTTACGGAGATCATGATCAATGGAATGGATCATATTTTTGTGGAACAGAACGGACAATTAAAAGAACTGGATCGCGCGTTTGATTCTATGGAAAAACTTCAGGATGTGATCCAGCAGATCGTTGCAGGATGTAATCGTGTAGTCAATGAGGCTTCTCCAATCGTGGATGCAAGACTGAGCAATGGGTCCCGCGTGAATATTGTCATGAATCCAATAGCCTTAAACGGACCGATTGTAACGATCCGCAGATTTCCGGATAAGCCGATCACCATGCAGAATCTTATCAATTTCGAGACCATCTCTGTGGAAGCGGCAGGATTTCTGGAAAAGCTTGTGCAGGCAGGATACAACATATTTGTCAGTGGAGGAACGGGAAGCGGTAAGACTACTTTTTTAAATGTTTTGTCAGGATTTATTTCGACAGAAGAGCGGGTGATCACCATAGAAGACAGTGCGGAATTACAGCTGCAGGGGCTTCCTAATCTGGTACGTCTGGAGACCCGGAATGGCAATACCGAAGGATGTAGAGAAATAGGGATCCGTGAGCTGATCCGTTCTTCGCTGCGGATGAGACCTGATCGGATCATTGTCGGAGAAGTGCGGGGGCCTGAGGCTGTGGATATGCTTCAATGCATGAATACAGGGCATGACGGAAGTATGTCCACAGGGCATGCCAACAGTGCGACAGATATGCTGGCAAGACTTGAAAATATGGTTCTCATGGGCATGGACCTTCCGCTTACAGCAATTCGTAACCAGATAGCGTCAGGAGTGGACATCATAGTACATCTGGGCAGAATCCGTGACAAGAGCAGACGGGTATTGGAGATCACGGAAGTCATCGGATGCGAAAACGGAGAAATCCGGTTAAATCCTTTATATCAGTTTGAGGAACTGGGAGAAGACAGCGGAGGAAAAGTAGTCGGGAGATTGCGGAAAAAAGGAGAACTGCTTCATGAAGGAAAACTTAAAGCGGCGGGATTATCGTAAAGCCTTTCCGGAGAAAAGAGACTTTATACAGCCGGCAATGCAGACAGTATTTGTTATGCTTTTTCTTGCGTGGTTCTTTTACAGATCCCTTTGGGCTGTTGTTTTTATGATCCCACCCGGCATTATATATTTTCGCAGATGTGCGGCAAAACAGTGCAAGAAAAACAGGCAGGAACTGACAGCACAGTTCAAAGAATGCATTTTGGCTGTGGCTAACTCACTTAGAACCGGTTATGCTTTGGAAAATGCATTTTTGGAAAGCAGGGAAGACATACGGATGCTGTACGGAGAACATTCTGCCATGTATCAGGAACTGGAACTGATTCGAAGAGGATTGATCCTGAATATTACATTGGAGGACCTGATCGGCGATCTGGCGGAACGAAGTAATATTGAGGAAATTCAACAATTCTCAACAATACTGAATATTGCCAAGAGAGGCGGCGGAAATGTAACACAAATGATACGGACCACCGCAGAGGTGATCAGCAATAAAGTCGAGACCATGCAGGAAATGCTCACTATGCTGCAGGGAAGGCGTCTGGAACAAAATATCATGGAGCTTATGCCGTTTGGGATCACCTTTTATATAGGGTGGGCATATCCGGGATATTTTGACTCGCTTTACCATAACGGAATGGGAATACTGGTTATGACGGTATGCCTTATGGTGTATGTTGGAGCATATATCCTTGGAGAACGGGTGCTGGACCGCATTGAGGAGGAATTATAAAAGATATGAAGAATAAAAGAGGAATCCTTCTTTTCTTTTATAAAATAGTGATGTTCTGTTACAAAAAGCTGCATATATGGAAAGTGCCGGTTCCCGGAAAAGAGAAGGTAAAAACTGACCTCAACCAGATATATCCCGGAGAGAATCCGCAGGAATGCATTACAGATTATTATGTGACGAAATTGTCGTTTTCTGTAGTCATTCTTATAGTGGGAATCATCTTTGCGGTAATTCTGAATTACAGGGGAAAAGAGAAAAGCATAATTGAAAATGAATGGATATACCGGGGAACAGATGCGGAGGATGTGCGACAATATGATATCACCGGACAAATAGAAGAGGGACAAACATATTCTTTCCGGATGGAGGTGGATCCTCGCAGATACGGAGAAAAGGAACTGCAGATACTGTATCGGCAATTTGTGACGGAACTGCCGGAACTGATTCTCGGACAAAATGAATCATTGGACTCTGTCAGTCGTGATCTGGAATTACTGGACAGTTATCAGGGATTTCCGTTTTTAACAGAGTGGAAAAGTGAATTTCCTGAAATTGTCGGGGAAGACGGAAAGATATCGGGAGACGGTGCAGATACCACTGTCCGACTGCAAGCGGAAATACATTATGGTGATTTTTACAGAAAAGAAGAGCTTACGGTAACAGTTGCCAAAAATGTTGAAAGTCCGGAGGAAAGCGAAAAAAACAGAATATCGGAACTTCTTCGGCAGGCGCAGGAAAAAGATCCGGAAAGTGAAAAAATCCGGCTTCCCATGGAAATCGACGGGAAAAAGATTTTCTGGAAAGAAAAAGATCCTAAAACAGGCTGGAAAATCTTTGCGGGAGCGGCAGCTGCTTCGGTTGCGGTTTTTTTCTTCAAGGACAAAGACCTTCATGACCTGGTAGAGAAGAAAAAACGAGAAGAACGCAGAATATACCCGGAAATCCTGCAAAAACTGACATTATATCTGGAGGCGGGACTGACTGTCCGAACTGCGTTTTGCCGTATCGCGGAAGATTATGAGAAAGAGAGGCAAAAAGGAGGGAGAAGACAGGAGGCTTATGAGGAAATACAGGTAGCGGTCAGAGAACTTCATATGGGGATCCCGGAAGGAGCTGCCTATGAGAATTTCGGGAAGCGAACCGGAGTCAGAGAGTATATCAGACTGAGTACTTTTCTGATGCAAAATCTGAAAAAAGGAAGCTCGCAGCTTTTACAGCAATTAAGGGAAGAAGCACGAGTGGCAGAAGAAATGCGGATGCAGAATGCAAGAAAGCTCAGCGAAGAAGCATCTACAAAATTGTTGCTGCCAATGGTAATGCTGCTGGTAATAGTAATGGTAATAATCATGGTGCCGGCATTTTCAAATGCCGGACTCTAGTAACGGAAAGGAAGGTAAGTATATGGATAAATTAAAGACATTTCGACAGTTTTTGACAGAGGAAGACGGGATGGGAACGGTAGAGGTGATATTGATCATCGTAGTACTTGTCGGGCTGGTAATTATCTTTAAGGAAAAAATCACAGAAATTGTGAATTCTATCTTCAGTAAAATTACCAGCCAGACTAAGAAGATATAAGGACATTTTATGTATGACAGTCTATAGAAAGCAAAAAAGAAATGGCTATATGACGGTCTATCTGGCGCTCACGGTGAGCGTGATCATCTCCCTGTGCCTGGCTCTGATAGAGGGCTGCAGGTATCAGGGAATTCGGTTGGAAACAGAGTGTGTGATGGATATCGGTATGGACAGCATACTGGCAGAGTACCATAGGGAATTGCTGAAACAGTATAATCTGTTTGCGATTGACTGTTCCTATGGTACACCGTATGCCTCAACGGAATTGACCGGAAAGCATTTGCTGGAATATATGAACCGCAATTTCTCTCTGGAAGACATATTTCTGGACAAGGTATTGTATCGGGATTTCTTTGCAATACATGCGGAGAATGCGGAAACGACAAAAGCCGCGTTTCTGACAGACGGAGATGGTGAAATGTTTCGAAGGGCTGCCGTAAACGCAGTGGAGGATGATGTCGGACTGGGACTCCTGCAGCAAATCATGGACTGGATGACGATCATTGAATCCGAAGGACTGGAGGAACAGGATATTGCCGGGCAAAAGCAGCAGATAGATACGCAAATACAGGAATATGACGGAAAAAAGACACCGGAAGGGAAAACAATTCATATAGAAAATCCAACGGCAGGTCTGGAAGAAAAAAGAAAAAGCGGGCTGCTTAGGCTGGTTATGAAAGAAGAGGAAATATCAGGAAGAACCATAGCAACAGACACGCTGATAGAAAAACGGACAGCACGTGGTGAAATCAACCATGGAAATATAGCGTTAAGCCGGCAGGAAAAATGGGAGGATATGGAGGAAAAGGTCTTTTTCCATGAGTACATATTGCGTTATCTGGGCAGCTATGGAGAGGAAAAAGAACAGAGTCCGCTGTGGTATCAGACGGAATACGTCATTGCGGGAAAAGACAATGATACGGAAAATCTTAAGGCTATCGTAAACAGGATATTCATAATACGCGAGGCAGCGAATACAGCGTATTTGATGAATTGTGAAGAAAAATATGCCATAGCGGAGGCACTGGGAGAAGTGCTGGCTGCGGCAATGATGGTTCCCGAAATAGCCGGCTTGTTAACCGCTACACTGATACTTGGATGGGCATTTGCGGAAAGTGTTTATGATGTCAAAACAATCCTTTTCGGAGGAAAAATCCCCTTGCTTAAAGACGATGCCACGTGGCATTATGGTTTGTCATCCGCATTGCAGGGTGGAGAGGCGGACGATCCGGCAGATAGTACGGGTGACGTGTTAAGCATGGGATATCAGGATTATCTGAGAGTGTTCCTATTGCTTTGTGATGAAAAAACGATTGTCTACAGAACGATGAATATTGTAGAACTTGACATCCGGAATACTCCGGGGAACAGTAACTTTCGCCTGGATGCATGTATTTGTGATATTGGGTTGAATGTCAAAGTAAAAAGCAAGTATGGATATTCTTTTGAGATAGAGAGACAGAAATCATATATCGAAGCACCCGGGACAAATTAAAAAGACAGTGATCGTAACAGGAAAGGAGGTGAGCAGCGATGTCCTCTTTATGGAAGCGGCATTTTGCAACCTTTAACAAAAATAATTCAAGTCCTTCTCCGAAACTAAGAAAAATTCTTAGCCCATGTAATATTTCATTCCCCGAACATCCAGTAAGTACCGCAAAAAACATAAAGAGGATATCGCTGCCCATGCTCCTGAAGAAACCGGTAAAAGCGAGTATGACAGTGGAGACAGCCATGGTATTGCCGCTTTTCTGCTTTTTTATGATTCATATGGGTAGTGCGATAGAAATGATCCGGTTGCATGGTAATCTGGAAGTGGCTTTATGGAACGCAGGAAGACAGGTGGGGATCTATGAGAATCTTGTGCCGGGTGAAAAAAGCAACAATGATTCAGATACAGATGAGCTGAACGACAGACTGGAAGCAGGGATCCTTTCTTATACTTACATAAAGAACCGAATCAAAACACAATTAGGGGAGGAGTACCTGGAACAGGCTCCGTTGGAAAATGGGATTGAGGGCCTGCAGTTTCTGGAAGGGAAAATCAAAGATGATGTTTATGAAATTGTAGTTACCTATAAGATAAGCCCGTTGGTACAAACGCCGGGATTCAGAAATTTCCGCATGGCTAACAGGTATTATGGGCATCTGTGGAATGGATATGAGATACCGGGATCTGAGAATACAGAGGATTGTGTTTATGTGACGGAAGATTCCGAAGTATATCATACAAATCGTAATTGCACACATCTCAGTCTGGCGATCCGTTCAGTGGAAGCAGGTGCAATACCGGATAGGTATAAGGCGTGTGAAAAGTGTATTGGACAACAAAAGGAGAATATTGTGCTTGCGGATAGCATTTATTATATATGCCCGGAAGGAGAATGTTATCACAGAAACAGGGATTGTTCGGGACTTAAGAGAACCGTGTACTGTATCCCCAAAGAAAAAGCCGGCGCATACAGAGAATGTAGCAGGTGCAGGAAAACAGGAGAAAATAGTGGAAATGGAAATGTTGGAAAAAATGATTCCGGGAGTGTATCTTCTATGGGCAAGCTGGCATGACATCAGGGAAAAAGGGATCCCGATAATGGGATTGGCGGCAGGAGGATTGATAGCGCTGCTTTACATGATACCGGGTAATCCGGAAAAAGGCCGGTGGATGGCAATGCTTCCGGGGATCGGACTATATTTTCTGGCAAAGATTTCCGATGGGATCGGTGAAGCGGATGGTATTGTGCTGTTATTTATGGGCTGGATCTGTGGCACCTCCAAAACATTACTTTTGTTTAGCATCAGCCTTATCTATATATTCTTATATTCTGCAATTGTGTTTATCGTAAAAAGAAATCGGAAAAGTCAGATTCCTTATATTCCATTTTTACTGGCAGCTTATATAACAACATGGACAATGCATTAAGGACCGGAGGTTTACTTATGACAGATAAAAAAGTAGAAGCATATTTTACTGTGGAAGCGGCGGTGCTGTACCCTATTGTATTAGGGATAATAGTACTTATGACATATCTGCTGTTTTTCCAATACGACAGATGTCTGTTGGATCAGGATATGGGAAGGGCGGCGGTTATGGCCGGCGGAAAATGGATGGAGAAAAAGGAGGAGCTTAACAGACAATTACAGGAAGAGAAGATGTTTTTCGATAACAGCAAATATATTGTCTGGGAGACAGAATTGCCTCTGTGGAAATTAGAGAAAAACCATGTGACGGTAGAACAGACGGGCAGACTGAAATATCCTTTTTCCGGTATGGGGACCCCTCATAAATATTGGAGCGCACGGGCGTCCTTTCAGGCAGAGAGAAATAACCCGGTTGAATATATCAGAAAATATCGGAACTATATGAAAAATAAAAATGAGACCACAGAAAATGCGGATAGTGCAGAAACTGTTTCGCAGTGAGAAAGGGAGATGCGGTAATGCTAAATACAGAATATATTCGAAGCTTAAATGCCAATTACGAGAGATTATTATTAAAACAGAAACCGGAAGAAAAAAGATATCAGTATTGTATGATCAGCAGAGGAGGAATTAAGGGGCTGTTGCCGTGCAGTCTGAGATATATAGACGGCGACGCTTATTTATATTATGATATTACCTCAAAGCAGAATATTGCGCAGTTGTTTGAGAAAAGAGTCATGACACGACAATGGCTTTTGGATTTTTTATGGAATATGCGCAGAGTACGGCGGGAAATGTCCAGATTCCTTCTGGAGGAGAGTAATCTCATATGGTTTCCCCAACATGTGTACCAGGATTTGGAAAAGCAGGACTTTTACTTTATCTATATGCCCTATTGTGAGCAAAGCACAGGATTTGATGAATTAATGGAATATCTGATAGAACATATAGATTATCAGGATGAAGGCCTGGTGGAATATCTGTATAAAGCATATGAGCAATATGAATCGGCAGGAGAGGCTTATTTACAGAATAAAATCTATGAAGATGCAGAATGCCTTAAGGTCGTGGAAATAAATCAGGATATTTCCGGGGAAGAAGTATTTGAGACAGGCATCGAAGAGAACGAAGATAAGAACAATGCGGAAGAAATAAAAAGTGGGATAAAAGAGAATAAAAAACAGTCAGAAGCTGCGAGACAGACGGTTGAGAAAAAGGGACTGTTCAATTTATGGGAAAGCCGACGAAAAAAGGATAAACAGGAAAGAGAAAATTATACCAGAAACCTTCAGCTTACCATGGCAGGATATGCAGTGGCAGAGGAAACTCCGTATGAAGATGAGGATATGGGAAGAACCGTATATATGGAAGAAAAGCCTGTGCCCAGAGAAACGATACACAGGTTGTTGTCTGAAGACGGGAAGCTTTTGATGACATTGGAGCAGGCTTCTCACACCATCGGGAAGAAAAGAGGAGAGGTGGATCTGGTGCTGAGTGATGTTTCAATCAGCAGACTGCATGCAAGAATAGTAAAGGACAATGATGAATTCTATCTGGAAGATATGAATTCTACAAACGGAACTTTCAAAAACGGACTGCAATTACAACCGTATGAAAGGCGGAAACTGGAAGAAGGCGATGAAATTACACTGGGGAAAATAACGATGCTGTACCGGTAGTTTCCTTTAGGTTGACGGAGCAACGGAAATAGTGGTACATTCTAAGAAACAGCAATCGAAGGAGTGATCCGGTGAAAGAACGACAGGAAATACCCTGGGCAAGCGGGGGACTTGTGGCGATCAATGTAATTGTGTTTCTGATATGTACTTTTTGCGGGAATATGTTATATAATAAAGGGGAATTGGATGTTGTCAGTGTATTGGCCGATAAAGAGTATGGCCGAATCGTGTGGGCAATGTTCCTGCATGCGGGGATAGAACATCTTTTTAACAATATGGTAATTTTATTCTTTCTGGGTGCCATGATAGAAAAGGTAACGGGACACATATTATTTCTCCTGTTGTATTTTTTATCCGGTATCGGCGGGAATCTATGTTCTTTGCTGTTCAAACTCATACAGATGGATTATTCCGCATCGGTAGGTGCAAGCGGAGCTGTTTTTGGGCTGGACGGAGTGCTGCTTGCATGGATATTGCTGGACCGGCGGTCAATGCCGGATGTCACGCCGAGGCGGGTGGTATTAATGATAGCTTTGTCCCTCTACAGTGGATTTACAGCATTAAATGTAGATAATGCGGCACATGTCGGCGGATTGGTAACAGGGTTTCTTGCGGGAATAACAGTTTGTCTGATCAGAAAATATAGAAATAGAGAGGTGCAGATTTGAACATCAACATTTACTATGGCGGACGGGGGATCATTGATGATCCTACGATTTATGTGATCAACAAGATGCAGGAGGTTCTGGAAGAACTGAGAGTGCATGTTGAGAGATATAATCTCTATGACGGCAAGACTAATATTACCACATTGCCGCAGACTTTAAAGGAAGCGGACGGTATTATCCTGGCGACTACAGTGGAATGGTATGGAATAGGCGGCTATATGCAGCAATTCCTGGATGCCTGCTGGTTATACGGCGACAAGGAAACAATAGCAGGGATTTATATGTGCCCGGTGGTCATGTCTACGACTTACGGAGAGAGAGAGGGCAAACTTAGTCTTGCAACAGCATGGGAGATCCTGGGAGGACTGCCCTGCAGCGGTATCTGTGGATATATTGAGAATACAGTAACGTTGGAACTGAACGAACAATACGGACAGATCATTGAGAAAAAAGCGGAAAATATGTATCGCACAATTAATCAGAAGATTGCGAGTTTTCCTGCCAGCAATAAAGTAATGAGACAGAAAGTGACAATTCCGAAGGCAATCAATCTGACACCGCAGGAGACAGAGCAACTGTCGGAATATGTATCGGATGATACTTTTGTACAGAGACAGAAAGAAGATATTCAGGAACTGACTTCTATGTTCCGGGATATGCTGGATGGCAGCGGATCGGATAATGAGCAGGAATACCTGGAGGAGTTTAAGAAGACTTTTGTACCTCAGCCGGGCTTTGAGGCAAGATATGTTATTAATATAGAAGAGAAAAAGAATCCTCTGTGGATTACCGTTGGCGATGGAAAAGTAGAATGCGGATATGGAGAGACAGAGAAGCCGGACGTGGAAATGGAGATGAACCGTGCGGCGATGGAAGACATTGTGAATGGACGGATGACGTTCCAGAGAGCATTTATGTCAGGTGTCACAAAGCGAATGAAAGGAGACTTCCGGATACTCAGAACGCTGGATCAGATGTTTCCTTTTGAAAATAATAACAGATAGGAGCTAAAAGATGAAAAAGGATGATTGTATTTTCTGTAAAATTGCAAACGGAGAGATTCCTTCCAAAACTTTATATGAGGACGACGATTTCCGCGTAATACTGGATCTGGGTCCTGCTACGAGAGGACATGCACTGATCCTTCCCAAGGAGCATGCGGATAATCTGTACGAACTGCCGGATGAGACGGCTGCAAAAGTATTTGTTCTCGCTAAAAGCATGGCAGCAAAAATGACAGAAAAATTACATTGTGATGGTCTCAACATCGTTCAGAACAATGGGGAAGCTGCCGGACAGACGGTTCAGCATTTTCACATGCATCTGATCCCTCGTTATGAGAATGACGGACAGCATATTTTATGGAATCCGGGAGAGAGCACACCGGAAGAACTGGAAGAGATCCGCAAAACTATTACAGAATAGCAGGGAGAAACCATGAGAACAGTAGATGTAATTACGCTGACGCAAAATATCAGGGAAATGTGTATAGAGGCGAACCATTTCCTGACTGAGGATATGAAAAAGGCATTTACAACAGCAGAGCAGCGGGAAAAGGCGCCGCTGGGGAAACAGATTTTACAACAATTGCAGCAAAACATGGAAATTGCAGCGCAGGATATGATTCCAATCTGTCAGGACACAGGAATGGCCGTTGTATTTCTGGAAGTGGGGCAGGACGTTCATCTGGTGGGAGGCAATGTGGAGGATGCTGTCAATGAAGGTGTCAGACAGGGATATGTAGATGGCTATCTGCGGAAATCTGTGGTCAGGGATCCTATTTACAGAGAAAATACAAAGGATAATACACCTGCAATCATTCATTACAGTATTGTTCCGGGAGACCGTGTCAGGATAACGGTGGCTCCGAAAGGATTTGGCAGCGAGAATATGAGCAGAGTCTTTATGCTCAAGCCTGCGGATGGCATAGAGGGTGTGAAAAACGCAATTCTGACAGCAGTAAAGGATGCGGGTCCCAATGCGTGTCCGCCCATGGTCGTAGGAGTGGGTATCGGTGGCACTTTTGAAAAGTGTGCCCTGATGGCTAAAAAGGCATTGACACGTCCTGTAGATGAGCATTCGGAGATACCGTATGTCAGAGAACTGGAAGAAGAATTACTAGAGAAGATCAATAAAACAGGCATCGGACCGGGAGGACTGGGAGGATCTACCACAGCACTGGCCGTCAACATTAATACATTTCCCACGCATATAGCGGGATTGCCGGTGGCTGTAAATATCTGCTGTCATGTCAACAGACATGCTGTCAGAGAGATCTGAAGTAAATTAGCCCCGATATTATAGTAAATGGAGTGTAAGTAAGCAACATGGATAAATATATAAAGGTACCTATCAGTGATGAAGACGCCCGTTCTTTAAGATCAGGAGATTATGTATATCTCACGGGGACTATTTACACAGCCCGCGATGCGGCGCATAAGAGAATGCAGGAAGCTTTGGATAAGGGAGAAGCTCTTCCTATAGAAATGAAAAATAATGTGATCTATTATATGGGGCCTTCTCCTGCAAGAGAGGGAAGACCCATCGGATCCGCGGGTCCGACAACAGCAAGCAGAATGGATAAGTATGCGCCGGAGTTATTAGATCTTGGGCTGAAGGGAATGATCGGAAAAGGAAAAAGATCTCAGGCAGTCAGGGATGCAATCGTACGGAACGGAGCAGTATATTTTGCGGCAGTGGGCGGAGCAGGAGCACTTTTGTCCCGCGCAATCACAGCTTCGGAAGTAATAGCGTACGATGATCTTGGAACAGAAGCAATCCGTAAACTGACAGTAAAGGATTTCCCTGCTATTGTGGTGATTGATGCAGAGGGGAACAATCTGTATGAGACAGCTGTAAAAGAATACAACGAAGAGTAGACTGGGGCGGACTATGTATAGAATTATACTGATGGTGGTAAGACTGTTCTATAAAGTACCGTATTATCTGATCAGAATATGGTGGCTCGGGACCAAGAAGAATTTTGAACTGGAGAAGAATTATGCATTTATCAAAAAGGTAACTAAAGCGGCAAATCGTGCCGGCAGAGTGACGATAGAGAGTTACGGCACAGAGAATATCCCGAAGGAAAATGGTTTCATTTTTTTCCCAAATCATCAGGGAATGTTTGATGCACTTGTTTTCTTAGAGTCCTGCCCGGTACCTTTTTCTGTCGTATATAAAAAAGAAGTGAGTAATGTAATTCTCTTAAAACAGGTATTTAAAGCGTTGCGTGCGATTGCTATTGATAGAGAAGACATTAAACAGTCACTTCAGGTGATCAATCAGATGACAGAAGAAGTAAAGCAGGGAAGAAACTTTTTAATCTTTCCGGAAGGAACCAGAAGCCGTATGGGCAATCAGCTGCTTCCGTTTAAGGGAGGAACCTTTAAAAGTGCAGTAAGGGCAAGATGCCCTATTGTACCCTGCGCCCTGATCGATTCCTATAAACCGTTTGATGAAAAATCTATTGCACCGGTAACTGTAAAACTGATTTACCTGAAACCAATCTGCTATGAAGAATACAGATATCTTAAAACACCGGAGATCGCAGATCTGGTGAAATCTCGCATAGAAGCGGCAATTCGTGAATATTTGTAAACAATATGTACAATTTAATAAAAAAGCAATTGACAAACACATAGACCTTATGTATAATAATTTTTGCGTCACGAAATGACGCCAATTGCATATTGGTAAGGACGATGTTCAGATTGTGGAGAAATACTCAAGAGGCTGAAGAGGCGCCCCTGCTAAGGGTGTAGGTCGGGCAACCGGCGCGAGGGTTCAAAT
>CAKRRU010000025.1 GCA_934394515.1 uncultured Acetatifactor sp. | reverse complement strand
CACCTCTGGGAGCCTTGTCGGCATCCAGGGATTCATAGGAGAATAATCTATGTAATTTATATTCGTATAAATTCGGCACATTATGGGCATTCTTCTGACCGCCGATACCACGTTCGCAACGGTTGCCGGAGATGAACTGACGGCCGCCGGAGAACTTGTTGATGGTCAGACGGCAGTTGTTGGTACAGCCCTTACATTTTGCCATGCTGGTCTCGAACTGGAGATCGCAGATCTTCTGATAATCCAGCATTGTGGTCACATAACCGTCTTCGTAATGTTCTCTGGCGATCAGAGCCGCACCGAAAGCACCCATGATACCGGCGATATCGGGACGGATCGCCTGGCAGTTTGCAATTTTCTCAAAGCTGCGCAGAACAGCATCGTTGTAGAAGGTACCGCCCTGTACCACGATATTTTTACCAAGCTCCGAGGCGTCGGATACTTTGATCACCTTGAACAATGCGTTCTTGATAACAGAGTAAGCAAGTCCTGCGGAAATATCCGCTACGGAAGCGCCTTCCTTCTGCGCCTGTTTTACCTTGGAGTTCATGAATACGGTACAACGGGTTCCCAGGTCGATCGGATGCTCCGCAAAAAGGGCAGCCTGGGCGAAATCCTGTACGGTATAGTTCAGGGATTTGGCAAAGGTCTCAATAAAGGAACCGCAGCCGGAGGAGCATGCCTCGTTTAACTGTACGCTGTCGACCGTCTGATTTTTGATCTTGATACATTTCATATCCTGACCGCCGATGTCCAGGATACAGTCTACGCTGGGATCAAAGAATGCAGCGGCATAGTAATGTGCCACAGTCTCAACCTCGCCGTCATCCAGCAGGAAAGCGGCCTTCATCAGCGCTTCGCCGTAACCGGTGGAGCAGGAACGTACGATCTCCACGCCTTCCGGCAGGAGAGAGTAGATCTCTTTCAGGGAACGGATCGCAGTCTTCAGGGGGCTTCCGTCATTGCTGGAGTAGAAGGAATACAAAAGGGAACCGTCCTCACCCACCAGAGCGATCTTCGTGGTGGTGGAACCGGCGTCAATACCAAGGAATGCTTTTCCCTGATAGGACTGCAGATCACCGGTGGTTACATGATGCTTACTGTGACGCTCTACGAACTCCTGATAAGCAGCCTTGTCTGCAAACAGCGGCTCCATACGTTCTACTTCGAACTCCATCTTGATATCGGAGGAAAGCTTTTTCACCATATCGGACAGGCTGATGCAGACATCTTCCTTCGCATTCAGCGCGGAACCGATGGCAGCGAACAGATGGGAATTGTCTACGTCGATGATGTGCTCGTCGTCCAGATTCAGTGTACGGATAAATGCAGCCTTCAGCTCGGACAGGAAATGCAGTGGTCCGCCAAGGAATGCTACATGACCGCGGATCGGTTTACCGCAGGCCAGACCTGAGATGGTCTGGTTGACCACTGCCTGGAAAATAGAGGCAGCCAGATCTTCCTTGGTAGCGCCTTCGTTGATCAGTGGCTGGATATCGGTTTTCGCAAATACACCGCAACGGGCAGCAATGGTGTAAAGGGATTTATAATTTTTCGCATATTCGTTTAAGCCCGAAGCGTCCGTCTGGATCAGGCTCGCCATCTGGTCAATGAAGGAACCGGTACCGCCGGCGCAGATACCGTTCATACGCTGCTCGACATTACCGCCTTCGAAATAAATGATCTTCGCATCCTCACCGCCCAGCTCAATGGCAACATCTGTCTTCGGAGCCAGTTCCTGCAGGGAAGTGGCAACGGCTACAACTTCCTGGGTAAAAGGGACGCCAAGGTGGTTAGCCAGCGTAAGTCCGCCGGAGCCGGTGATCATGGGGTGCAGCTGCAATTCTCCCAGCTGGTCATAAGCTTTTTTAAGGAGCGTTGACAAGGTCTCCCGGATATTAGCGAAGTGACGTTCATAATCGGAAAATAAAATATTGTGGTTTTCATCTAAAATCGCAATCTTGACAGTGGTGGAACCGATATCTATGCCGAGTGTTGCGTATTTTTCCTGTGAATTCATGTGATACATCCTTCCTGATAAAACCTTCGTAACGATTCAGCATCCATGCGCCCCAAAAGCAAATTTACATGGCTCTGAACAGTTACAAATCTTCTTAATTAATGCGACATTTTCTTAACAAAACTTTTATCATTATACGACAAAAAACGCCATATTGCAACGAACAAAGAAGAAACAGTGTTGTTAAAGTTTTGTAAAGAAAAACTAAAATAAAAGTGGAATTCCATAAACTTTCGAACGTGTGGTTTACTTATTTCCTTTGGAATGATACAATCTCGATAGAACAAAATAACTGTTGGAACCATACAAGAACCGGAACAGGAGCATACTTTCAAAAGAAGAATTCATGGATCAGAACAGTTATATATAGAAAGCGAGAAATAAATTTATGAGTAAATTTGAAAAAAAATTCGGCAAATATGCCATTCCGAATCTGACCATGATCCTGATCATGTGTTATGTGGCGGGATATGTGATCGAACTGATGGGAAAAGCAGCCGGCAATAATCTGCTGGGATTTCTGACACTGGATCCTTACCGGATCCTGCACGGACAAGTCTGGAGACTGGTGACCTGGGTGATCGTTCCTCCGGAAAGTCTGGATATCTTCACAATCATTATGCTGTTTTTCTATTACAGTCTGGGTACGACACTGGAGCGTACCTGGGGAACTTATCGCTATAATGTGTATATCTTTTCCGGTATGCTGTTTACGGTTATCGGAAGCTTTCTGTGTATGGGTGCGGCATATCTGATCACGGGCGGACTGAGTACGGAAGCGGCTTCCCTGGTATTTTACAGCGGCTCTTATGCGTTCAGCACGTATTATATCAACCTGTCGATCTTCCTTGCTTTTGCGGCTACGTATCCGGATATGCAGGTACTGTTGATGTTCGTGATCCCGGTGAAGGTAAAATGGATGGGAATCCTGGATGCGGTATTGATGATTTACACCGTGATCGCAGGAAACTTATTTACTAAATTCGCGGTAGTGGCATCTTTACTGAACTTTGTGTTATACTTCTGGCAGCTGCACAGAAGCCGCATCTCGCCGAAACAGATGCACCGCAAGGCACAGTTTGAGAAAAAAGCAAGTGCCGGCCGGGCAAAAGTCACCAGACATAAATGCGCAGTCTGCGGACGGACGGAAGAGGACGATCCGAGCCTGGAGTTCCGGTTCTGCTCCAAATGCAACGGCAACTACGAATACTGCCAGTACCATTTGTTCACACATGAACATGTAAAATAAAGATTTGCAAAAGCCGCAGTGCGTGACTGCTTGCAGGCAAAGCAATGCGACTTTTAGCAAATCAAACAGACATGAGCAAGAAGGACGAATAGTCCGGATTGCGAATGGATGTACACTTTCGAGAGCACGAAGTGCGGAGAAAGTGGTTATTTTAGTAATAAATAGATTGGAGACCCCACATGAATAAAGAAGTATTATTCGCCCAGACCCTCGAGCAGGTCCGTAAGACCGCCAAGGAGCAGGGCAACTGCATCAGCGAGGAACAGGTAAAGGAGGCGTTTGCAGAACTTGACCTGAGTAATGAGCAATTGCAGATGGTATTTGATTATCTGCTGAAGCATAAGATCGGAATCGGAGAGCCCATGGATCCGGACGAATTCCTGACAGATGAGGAGAAAGATTACTTGCAGGAATATCTGGATGAAGTGGCAGCATTGCCCACCTACAGTGACGGCGAAAAGCTTGCGTTTGCTATCTCTGCCATGGCAGGCGAGACGGATGCGCAGCAGCGTCTGATCGAGATTCATCTGGCGGATGTCGCAGAAATCGCAAAGCTGTATGCCGGTCAGGGCGTGATGCTGGAAGATCTGGTGGGAGAGGGAAATCTTGCGCTTTCCTTTGGTGTGACGATGTTAGGCAGTCTGGAGAAGCCGCAGGAAGTGGAAGGTATGCTCGGCAAGATGATCATGGATGCCATGGAAGAGTATATCGCAGAGCATGCCGAGAACAGCAAGATCGACAAGCGTGTGGAAGATAAAGTCAACAAAGTGGCTGACAAGGCAAGAGAACTGGCAGAAGAATTAAATCGCAAGGTGACCATAGAGGAACTGATGGAAGAGACCGGCATGTCCCGTAAAATGATCGAGGATGCGGTACGTATGAGTGGTTTCAAGATTGAGGACATCGACAACAATGCAAAAAACAGTTTATGAGAGTTATAAATACAGCCTGCAGGATACGGCAAAGGTTTACATCGGCGCGAAATATACCTTCGCGGAACTGCTGGATCAGGACGAGGTGGCGTTTAAATTCCGCCTGATCGTGGAACGCTATATTTTAGCGGAAAAAGAGGTGGATCCGCAGGATACCCTGGAGACCCATCTGTATTATCTGCAGCCGGACAGCTTTCTGGTAAAGATCTATGACCGCATCAAGGCGAGAGTGAAGATCAATATTATCGAGGAAAAGAAGGGCTTATTCGGCAAAGGGAAAAAGCACTATGTGACGAAAGAACTGAATATCCGGGAACTTGTGGCTATGACTCCGGAAGAAAAAGAAGCAAAAGGCGTTGTCATTCAGGAAATCTCCATGAGCAAGCTGGCACTGGCAGCGTTTTAGAAAAGAGGAAAAATGAGAGTAGAAGATTTAACCACATACGAGATCATAGAAAAACGGGAGATTCCCGACATCAACAGTGTGACCTACCTGTGCCGTCATAAGAAGACCGGTGCCAGAGTGGCTCTGGTGTCCAACGATGATGAGAACAAGGTGTTTTACATCGGCTTCCGCACCACACCGAAGGATTCCACCGGAGTGGCACACATTCTGGAGCATTCCGTACTGTGCGGTTCCAAGGAGTTCCCGGTCAAGGATCCGTTTGTGGAACTGGTGAAGGGTTCCCTGAATACTTTTTTAAATGCCATGACTTATCCGGACAAGACGGTATACCCTGTGGCAAGCTGCAATGACAAGGATTTCCAGAACCTGATGCATGTCTATCTGGATGCGGTATTTTATCCCAATATTTATAAAAATGAATCCATTTTCCGTCAGGAAGGCTGGCATTATGAGCTGGAAGGCGAAAACGAAGAACTGAAGGTCAACGGTGTCGTTTATAACGAGATGAAAGGTGCTTTCTCTTCGCCGGATGATGTACTGGAGCGGGAGATCATGAATTCCCTGTATCCTCATACGACCTACGGCTGTGAATCCGGCGGTGACCCGGAGGTGATCCCGGAGCTGACCTACGAAGAGTTCCTTGATTTCCATCGGAAGTTCTATCATCCTTCCAACAGCTATATTTATCTCTACGGCAATATGGATATGGCGGAGAAATTGACGTTCCTTGATGAACATTATCTGTCTGCTTATGATGCACTCACAGTGGATTCGGAAGTGACGGAAGAGCCTGCATTTACCGCACCGAACCGTATTGTCAGAGACTGTCCCATCGGGGAGGGAGAGGACGAAGAGGAGAATACCTATCTGTCCCAGAACTTCTGCGTGGGCAACAGCCTGGATCCGAAGCTCTATATTGCATTCCAGATTCTGGATTATGCCCTGTGTTCCGCACCGGGTGCACCCCTGAAACAGGCTTTGATAGACCGTGGCGTGGGCAAAGATGTCTACAGCATTTATGAGAATGGTATCCGCCAGCCCTATTTCAGTGTGGTGGCAAAGGACACTTCCGTAGAGAAAGAACAGGAATTTTTACAGGTAACGGAGGAAGTCTTTGAAAAACTGGTGAAGGACGGCTTTGATGAGAAGGCACTCCTTGCCGGCATCAACTATTATGAATTCAAATACAGAGAGGCAGATTTCGGTTCCTATCCCAAGGGACTGATGTACGGCCTGCAGGTACTGGACAGCTGGCTGTACGATGACAAACTGCCGTTTATCCATATCGAGGCCAACGAGACTTTTGCGGAACTCAGGAAAGAAGTAAAGACCGGATATTTTGAGGTCCTGGTACAGAAATATCTGCTGGATAATCCCCATCGCGGTATCGTAATCCTGCAGCCAAAGCCGGGACTGTTGAAAGAGCAGGAACAGAAACAGCGCGAAAAGCTGGCGAAAGTAAAAGAAGCCATGAGCCCGGAAGAACTGGAACGGGTGAAAGATACTTTTGCAAAGCTGACTGCGTTTCAGGAGAGTGAAGACGCGAAGGAAGACCTGGAGAAAATTCCGTTGTTAAAGCGTGAAGACATGAAAAAAGAGGCAAATCTTCCGGTAAACGAGGTACGTAGCATCGGAGATACCAAACTTTTGTATCATGATCTGTTTACCAACGGCATCGGATACCTGCGCCTGATCTTCAGACTGGATCAGATTCCCGGAAAATATTTCCCTTATATCGGTATCCTGAAGGGCTGTCTGGGACTTTTGAACACAGAGCATTATGCATACGGAGATCTCTATAATGAGATGAATCTGGTGACCGGCGGTATGGCTGCAGTGAATAATGTCTATGGAGATTTGCAGGATACTGATAAATTTACGCTGACGCTGGAACTGAAGACGAAGGTATTTTACGACCGGATCGCAGAGGCAATTGACCTGATGCGCGAGATCGTGATGACCAGTGATTTTACCGATACGAAGAGACTGTATGAGATCCTGGCAGAGGGCAAATCCCGTATGCAGGCGCAGATGACGAGCGGCGGACACAGCGTGGCGGCAGGAAGGGCGATGTCTTACGGCAGTGTGCCGGGAGCAGTGAGCGAGGAGATCTCCGGCATCCCGTTCTATCGTCTGACTGCAGATCTGGAAGCACATTTTGATGAGAAAAAAGATGTGTTGGTGGAGACTTTACAGACCTTGCTGAAAATGATCTTCCGCCCTGAAAATCTGATGGTGGATTTCGTCGGCGAAGAAAAAGCAGTGACACTTTTGAATGCTCCGGTGGAAGCTTTCAAGGCGGCACTTTATACGGATCCTGTGGAAAAAGAACAGTATATCCCGGAAATCTCACGCAAGAACGAGGGATTCTTAACCTCCGGCCAGGTCAACTATGTGTGTCGTGCCGGTAATTTCCGCAAGAAGGGACTGAAATACACCGGTGCACTGCGTGTACTCAAGGTGATGCTGGGCTATGAATATCTGTGGGTCAATGTTCGCGTGAAGGGCGGCGCCTACGGATGCATGTGCAGCTTCGGCAGATCCGGCGACAGCTATTTTGTCTCCTACAGAGATCCGAACCTGGGCAAGACCATTGAAACTTACGAAAAAGCGGCAGATGCCATTGCACAGTTCACAGCGGATGAGCGTACCATGACGCAGTATATCATCGGTGCGGTCAGTGATCTGGATGTGCCCATGAATCCTGCAGCGAAGGGCTTGTACTCTCTGAGTGCCTACATGACCGGACTGGATGATGCAACCCTGCAGAGGGAACGTGACGAACTGTTGTCTGCTACCCTGGAGGATATCCGTGCCCTGTCCGCACAGATCCGCGCATTTATGCAGGAGGATCTGCTCTGCGTCGTGGGAACGGCATCCAAGGTAAAAGAAGAGCAGGAACGCTTCCTGAAAGTGGAAAATTTGTTTTAATATCTTTAATATTCTGAAACTTTTTGCCATAAAATTGCGTCTATAAGGTGTACACATAAAAAGTTAACAGTAGATGTCAACAGGTGCTTTGCAGATGTCTTGTGCAAGAGACTATTGTACATTTACAGAAACGGAGGGGTTATGAAAAAGCGTAAATTATCTACAAAACTGATGACAGGACTGCTCACCGCCGGAATGGTACTGACCTTAACTGCGTGCGGAAGCAGTTCGGACAGCCGGTACGGGGTCAGCAATCTCATGGATGCGGATTTCGTTGTGGGCGATGAGACAAGTGCGGCAACCGCACAGTCCTACTACGACAGCGGCTTTGACACGTCCGGTAGCGAATATACGGAGGAAAAAGCTTCCCCGGATACTACAGTCTCCGAGGAAAGCGCTGCCGGTGCGGTAAGCGTAGACCGGAAGCTGATCAAGACCGTGAATATGGATGTGGAGACCAGAGAGTACGATAAGCTGCTTGCATCCGTGGAAAATAAGGTGACCGAGCTTGGCGGATACATAGAAAGTCTGGATGCTTATAACGGCAGCATGTACAATAGTTATCGCTCTACGAGAAATGCCAATCTGACCATCCGGATTCCGAAGAACAAGCTGGATGACTTCCTGGACACGGTATCCGGTATCGGCAATGTGACAAGCCGCTCGGAAAATGTGCAGGATGTGACACTGACTTACGTAGATCTGCAGAGTCACAGAGATGCTTTACAGACGGAGCAGGAGAGACTGTTACAACTGTTGGAGCAGGCAGAGAATGTTGAGGATATCATCACTATTGAACAACGTCTGTCAGATGTCAGATACCAGCTGGAAAGCATGGAATCCCAGCTTCGCAGCTATGACAATCAGGTAGATTACAGCACCGTATATCTTTACATCAACGAAGTAGAGGTATATACTCCGGTAGAGGAAGAGACTGTCTGGGAGCGGATCTCTACCGGTTTTGCAGACAGCCTGAAGAACATCGGAGAAGGTCTGAAGGAGGCCGGAATCTGGTTCGTGATCCATATCCCGTATCTGGTGCTCTGGGCGGTTGTGATTTTGATTTTGATTCTGATTCTGAAAAAAATCAAAAAGCGCACGAAACGGATCCGGGCGGAGGAACAGAAAAAATTCGCCGAAGAGGAAGCAAAAATGCAGAAAACTTTGCAGGAAACGGCAGCAACCACCGACTGCCAGACCGGTAACTGACAGAAACCTGTCAGCAACAATTACAAGAACAGGAGAAATAAAAATGAACGAAAATCCGGCATATAAATCCGGCTTTGCCACACTGATCGGACGCCCCAATGTAGGAAAATCCACCCTGATGAACCGTCTGATCGGACAGAAGATTGCAATTACATCCAACAAGCCCCAGACTACCCGCAACCGCATCCAGACTGTGCTGACCCTGGAGGAAGGTCAGATCGTCTTCCTGGATACTCCCGGTATTCACAAGGCGAAAAACAAGCTGGGCGACTACATGGTAAACGTGGCGGAGCACACATTAAACGATGTGGATGTGATCCTGTGGCTCGTGGAGCCGACGAACTTCATCGGTGCCGGAGAACGTCATATTATCGAACAGTTAAAAAAGACAAAAACGCCGGTGATCCTGGTGATCAACAAGACAGATACTGTGAAAAAAGATGATATTCTGGCTTTTATTGACACCTATCGCAAGGAACTGGATTTTCAGGAAATTGTTCCGGTATCTGCCCTGAAGGGTGACAACACGGATGTACTGATCCAGTGTATTTTAAAATATCTGCCTTACGGTCCGGCATTTTATGATGAGGATACGATCACCGATCAGCCCATGCGTCAGATCGTGGCGGAACTGATCCGCGAAAAGGCACTGCGTCTGCTCTCAGAGGAGATCCCTCACGGTATCGCAGTGACGGTAGAGAGTATGAAGGAGCGCGGCAGGATCTGTGACATCGAAGCCACCATTATCTGTGAGAGAGATTCCCACAAGGGTATCATCATCGGAAAGGGCGGACAGATGCTGAAAAAAATCGGTTCCCAGGCACGCCCGGAGATCGAAGATATGCTGGAGATGAAGGTCAATCTGCAGCTCTGGGTAAAGGTGAAAAAGGACTGGAGAGACAGCGATATTTTATTGAAGAATTTTGGATATAATCCGAAAGACATCGAGATGGGCGAATAGAAAAACGAAATTTGCAGACCCTATTTTTACAGAGGATGACACTGATAGAAGAGGGGGATGCGTAAGATGCAGTTTTCGAATTACTGGCAGCAATTTGAACATACCGGAAAAGTGGAGGACTATTTAAATTATCTGTACAACACAGACAGAGAGTACACCACAGATGTGTCAAAAGAATGCTGTCTTGAAAACTGCAGGGCGGAAGGGCGCGTATACCCTGCCTCCGGGGAGGATGGATCATGCAGGAATCCCTGTATGTAACAGGAATTGTATTAAAACAGTCACCGTTCGGTGAATATGACAGGCGGGTATGCCTGCTCACCAGAGAAAAAGGGAAGATCACTGCTTTTGCCAGAGGGGCGAGAAAACCCGGCAACCGGCTGGCGGCAGCGACCAACCCTTTTGCTTTTGGTACGTTTCGACTGTATGAGGGAAGAAATTCTTACACCATATCTGAAGCAGATATCCGGAATTATTTTGAAGAACTGATGACGGACTATGTGGGAGCCTGTTACGGTATGTACTTTGCGGAAGTGGCAGACTATTACTGCAGGGAGAACAATGATGAAAGGGAGATGCTGAAACTGCTGTATCAGTCTCTCAGGGCTTTGTGTGCACCTGCACTTCCCAATGAGCTGGTACGCAGCATCTTTGAACTGAAAGCAATCGCGGTAAACGGAGAATACCCGGGACCGCCGGGCGGAAGAAAACTTGAAGAATCTACGATATATGCCCTGAACTACATAGCGGAGAGCTCTGTGGAGAAGTTATATACCTTTACCGTATCTGATAAGGTCCTTGTCGAACTTTCACAGATCGCATCGGAATATCGGAAGCGTTTCATGGACAGGTCGTTCAAAAGTCTTGAAATACTCAAAACTCTATGTTAAAATCGGATAAGGCTGATGCCGAAAAGGAGACTCATTTATGAGGCATAATATGAAGAAAAAGTTTTTTGCGGCAGTACTTGCGTGTGCACTTGTCCCGGTGTCACTGAGTGGCTGCGGTAAGGCGGCAAAGCTTCCGGACACAGTGGCGAATACTTCCCTGGTGGTGGATAAGGACGGCAGAGTGACATCTTATCTGGTGGATACTTTTGACAAAGATTTCTACAGCCTGGACGGACTGAAGGAAATGGTGCAGAATGAGGCGGACGCCTTTAACATTGCACATACGGATGCGTCGGAAGATCCCCTGGTAGTCAAGGCAGTCCAGAGCGTAGGTGAGGGTGCCACAGTGCAGGTCGTGGAAGAGTTCACCGATACAAAGGTTTACGAGGAATACACGGAAAAAGAGCTGTTCTACGGAACCAGAGTGGAAGCACTGGCAGACGGGATCAGTGTGAATCTGGATCTGGTAAATGCAGAGGACGGAACACCGGCGGATCAGGAAAAACTGGAAAAAGCACTGGAGAAAAACCATCTGCTCATTACGAATGCAAGCGCATACATTTACTGTCCGTATCAGGTATTGTATGTCAGTGAAGGCGTAGTCATGGGTGAAGACGGTTATGTGGATGCTTCCCAGTCCGACGGCGTTGTAACGATACTGATGAAAAAGTAATTCTGCGGTATGTTGCCGATTTGATTTTTTATCCGGTAATAATATTTGTTTCTGCGTACACTTGATACAAGTTCTTCCTATGCAGAAATGAGAATGAATATACAAATATATAGCAAGAAAGGTTTGGTACTGACATGGAAAAGACAATGGAGAAAATCGTAGCCCTGGCAAAAGCAAGAGGTTTTGTATATCCCGGTTCCGAGATCTACGGCGGACTGGCAAACACCTGGGATTACGGTAACCTTGGCGTAGAGCTGAAGAATAACGTGAAAAAGGCATGGTGGCAGAAATTCGTACAGGAGAGCCCTTACAACGTAGGTGTGGACTGCGCAATCCTGATGAATCCCCAGACATGGGTGGCCAGCGGACATCTGGGCGGTTTCTCCGATCCTCTGATGGACTGTAAGGAATGCCATGAGCGTTTCCGCGCCGACAAACTGATCGAGGATTTCTGCGAAGAGAACGGTATCGCACTGGAAGGCAGCGTAGATGGCTGGAGCCAGGAAGAGATGAAGAATTTCATCGAGGAGCACAATGTTCCCTGTCCTACCTGCGGAAAGCATAATTTTACCGATATTCGTCAGTTCAACCTGATGTTCAAGACATTCCAGGGTGTTACCGAGGATGCGAAGAACACCGTATATTTAAGACCCGAGACAGCACAGGGTATTTTCGTTAACTTTAAAAATGTGCAGAGAACTTCCCGTAAGAAGATTCCTTTCGGTATCGGACAGATCGGTAAGTCCTTCCGTAATGAGATCACTCCCGGCAACTTTACGTTCCGTACCAGAGAGTTCGAGCAGATGGAGCTGGAGTTCTTCTGTGAGCCCGGCACCGATATGGAATGGTTCCGGTACTGGAGAGGTTTCTGCCGTGACTGGCTGCTCTCCTTAGGTATCAAGGAAGACGAGATGAGACTGCGTGACCATTCTCCCGAGGAGCTGTGCTTCTACAGTAAGGGAACCACAGATATCGAGTTCCTGTTCCCCTTCGGCTGGGGCGAACTGTGGGGTATCGCTGACAGAACCGATTACGATCTGACCCAGCATGCCAATACCTCCGGTGAAGATATGACTTACTTTGATGACGAGAAGAAGGAGAAGTATATTCCTTACGTTATTGAACCTTCCCTGGGAGCAGACAGAGTAGTTCTGGCATTCCTGTGTGCCGCTTATGACGAGGAAGAACTGGAAGGCGGAGATATGCGTACCGTGCTTCGTTTCCACCCCGCACTGGCACCGGTAAAAATCGGTGTGTTGCCTCTGTCCAAGAAGCTGAACGAGGGTGCTGAGAAGATTTATGCACAGCTTTCCAAGAAGTATAACTGTGAATTTGACGACAGAGGAAATATCGGTAAGAGATATCGTCGTCAGGATGAGATCGGTACTCCTTTCTGCGTAACTTACGATTTCGATTCCGAGACCGATGGCTGTGTCACCGTACGTTTCCGTGATTCCATGGAACAGGAGCGTGTTGCGATCGCAGATCTGGATGCTTATTTTGCAGATAAGTTTACTTTCTAAGATCATAATAAATATAGGGAGCAGAAGTCTTTCTGCTCCTTTTTTGTGTAAATACTGAAAGTGATTGATGGTAGGAATGTCGGGGGCAAGTGAATGAAATTTGAGGAACCGAAAGTGAAGAAGATGCTGCAGCCGGGAAAACACAGGATATGGTTCGCGTTGTTTCTGGCTGTTTTTTTAGAACTGACCGTATTTCAATATCGGACTTACCGGACCATGTTTAATGAACCGTTGGAGGTGTCTCCGACCGTTTATGCAGGCGGTATTCAAAATGCGGACGGCAGTTTCAGCGTGACGGATTCACTGAGACTGAAAACGGTAAATATGGAAGAAGATGTAAATTCCCTGTATTTTTCTTTCAGCAGACAGAACAGTGAAGGAGAGGAATGCGAAGGTGCCTATATTTCTGTCTGTGTAAGAGATGAGGCGAATGAAGATTATTATGCGCTGGGGGACAGGCATGTCCTGAAAGAGGTGCCGTCCACAGGCTATATGATTTTACATATGTCGGGAAAGATGCACAGTATGGTGATCTCTTTTATTGCCTCTGAGGGAGAGACAATCAGGGTAGAGGATATGACCCTGAATCCAAGGATTCCCATGCGCTTTTCGGCACTTCGGCTGCTTCTGACATTTTTGACGATACTGTGGATACAATTAGTTTTACGGCCGGTAGGATCAATCCTCCCGGAAAAGAAGATACTGATCACGGTGATTGCGCTGCAGACTGCCCTGTTTGTGGGAGCGGTCCTGCTGAATCCCGTATACAGAGAGGTACCGTGGGAACATCATACACAGTATCACAAACTGGCGGTAGCACTGAGTCACGGGCATCTGTATCTGGAAGAGTCACCGCCGGGTTCCCTGTCAGCTATGGAGAATCCGTACGACTTTAAGACCAGAGACCGGATATTGGAAAATGCCGGCGAAACGTGCCTGTGGGATGTGGCTTATTACAAGGGAGCGTATTATGTGTATTTCGGTGTGGCCCCGGTGATGCTCTTTTATCTGCCGTGGTATCTGCTGACAGGAACGGCATTTCCTACCTGGATCGGTATTATGATCGTCGGGATAGCCTTTATCGGCGGAACCTTCTGGCTGTCGTCCCTGCTTCGCAGAAAATATTTTCCGGAGACACCTTTTATAACGTGGATCTTTACTACGATATTGATGATCAACGGATGCGGTGCCCTGACGATCATGAGGAGACCGGATTTTTATTCGCTGCCTATCCTGATGGGAGTTACGTTGTCGATATTCGGAATCGCTTTCTGGCTGGCTTCCGTGAAAGAGGAAGAGGTTACGGCCTGGCAGCTTGTGACCGGATGCCTGTGTATGGCATTGGTGGCCGGGTGCCGGCCGCAGCTGGTGCTGGGATCGTTACTGATATTTCCTATATACTGGAAAGCGGTATTTGAAAAAAGACAGCTTTTTTCCAAAGATAGTGTCGGAAGGACAGCCCTGGCGATCCTGGCATATGCGGTGGTCGCGGTATTTCTGATGATATATAATTACAAGAGATTCGGATCGCCGTTTGACTTTGGGGCAAATTACAATCTGACCACGAATGATATGACCGGAAGGGGAATAGAGGCAGGAAGAATTCCTTTTGCACTGTTTACTTATTTATTCCAGCTGCCGAATTTGTCGGCAGTGTTCCCTTATATTCAGGAGACTGCTCAAAAGACGGCATATCTGGGCAAGACGATCACAGAGGGAACCTACGGCGGATTTTTCGCAGTGAATCTGATCCCGCCGGCAGCATTTTGCGTCCTGTGTCATAAAAACTGGTTTGGCAAAAACGGGAAAAATATGTATGCGCTGGCAGGGATGGCAATGATCCTGGGAATTGTGATCGTTGTTGCGGACGCGGAGGCGGCAGGTGTTTTGTTGCGTTATTACAGTGATTTCGGATGGCTGTTTTACCTGGGCGGAATGGTCTGCTTCTTTGCCGCATGGCAATATAACAGGGAGAATGCAGACCGGATACGCCTGCTTACTATCTTTCAGAATATAAGTTTTGCGCTGGGAATGGCATTCTATCTGTTATTGCTGTTTACGGACAATTCCGACAGTCTGGTTTCTACCGATCCCGTAAGATTTTATTCGATTTGCCAGCAATTGGTATTTTGGAGATAGTATGCGCCTGTTTTATCCTTGACGCGGCGAAACGATAACATTATAATGTAGAAATGTAGGCTCATTTGCAACTGCTCAGAGCCATATGAGAAAGTATTGATTTGGAAATATGAGCAAGCATAATAAGCTGAGAACATTCTCAGCTAGGATAAAATTGATAAAATAAGGAGACTGAGAGAATGAGACAATTCACTTCAGATGAACTGAGAAAAGCCTGGAAACAATTTTACATAGACCGCGGCCATGTGGATGTAGGAGCTGTTTCCCTGGTATCCGACGGATCCACCGGTGTTATGTTCAACGTAGCAGGCATGCAGCCTCTGATGCCGTATCTGCTGGGACAGAAGCACCCCTTGGGCACCAGACTCTGCAATGTACAGGGCTGTGTACGTACCAACGATATTGATTCCGTAGGCGACAAGAGTCATGTGACTTTCTTCGAAATGATGGGAAGCTGGAGCCTTGGAGACTATTTTAAGAAAGAACGCTGCCAGTGGAGCTTTGAACTGCTGACACAGGTGTTCGGATTTGATGCGGATCATCTGGCTGCCACGGTATTTGCCGGTGACGAGAATGCACCCAGAGACGAGGAAGGTGCGCAGTACCGTATCGCTTCCGGATTCAAGAAAGAGAACGTATATTACCTGCCCGCTGATGATAACTGGTGGGGACTGGAATACGGCCCCTGCGGTCCCGACAGTGAGATGTTCTATGTCGCCGACAGACCGGATTGCGGACCGGACTGCGGTCCCGGCTGTGACTGCGGTAAATACACCGAGCTGGGTAATGATGTATTCATGCAGTATGAGAAGCATCATGACGGTCATCTGACTCCCTTAAAGCAGAAGAACGTAGATACCGGCTGGGGACTGGAGCGTATTCTGGCATTCTTAAACGGTACCAGAGATGTATACCAGACTGATCTCTTTGCTCCGGTGATCGCTTACATTGAAGAGGCTTCCGGCGTAAAATACAATGCGGATGAGAAACTGACCAGATCTATGCGTATTCTGGCAGACCATCTGCGCACCAGCGTGATGCTGATCGGTGACGAAGCAAAGCTGCTTCCGTCAAATACCGGTGCCGGTTATATTCTCCGCCGTCTGATCCGTCGTGCGGTAAGACACGGTCGTACCTTAAATATGACCACAGAACAGCTGCTGCACATTGCCGCTATGTATATTGATGAAGTCTACGCAGAGAGCTATCCTCTGATGAAGAAGAACAGAGAGTTCGTTCTGACCGAACTGCAGAAGGAGATCGCCCGTTTTGAGAGCACTCTGGAGAACGGCATGAAGGAACTGCAGAAGATCCTGGAGCAGAAGAGAAGCGAAGGCAAGAAGGAAATCGACGGTAAGTCTGCGTTCTACTTATATGATACCTTTGGATTCCCTCTGGAGTTGACCGTAGAGCTGGCCCAGGAAGAGGATCTGACCGTAGACGAGGAAGGGTTTGCCGCTGCCATGGAAGAACAGAAACAGAAGGCAAGAGAAGGACAGAACTTTACCCAGAAGCTGACGACTGCCGCAGGTGTATTTGATGTACTGGATGAGAATACTACCAGTAAGTTCGTAGGCTATGATGCATTGACTGCAGAGGGTAAGATCGTAGCACTGGCTACCGGGACAGAACTGGTGGATACCTTAAAAGAGGGAGAGGAAGGCACGCTGATCACAGACATCACTCCTTTCTATGCTACCATGGGTGGTCAGAAGGGTGATTTTGGTGTGATCCGTACCCAGAACGGTACCTTTGAAGTAACCGAAACCGTGAAGATCGCAGGCGGACGTATCGGCCATGTAGGTAAAGTCGTATCCGGCAGCGTAACTGTAGGTGATAAGGCAGATCTGGCCGTAGATACCGATAACAGAATAGCAGTATGCAAGAACCATTCCGCAACCCATCTGCTGCAGAAGGCATTACAGACGGTACTGGGTGATCAGGTAGAACAGCAGGGTTCCTATCAGGACGGCGCGAGAACCCGTTTCGACTTCAGTCACGGACAGGCTATGACCGCGGAAGAGATCGCAAAAGTGGAAACTCTGGTAAATGAAAAGATCGCCGAAGATCTGGCAGTCGTTACCGATATCATGAGTATCGAAGATGCGAAGAAGAGTGGTGCGATGGCTCTGTTCGGTGAAAAGTACGGAGAGACCGTCCGCGTAGTATCCATGGGAGATTTCTCCAAGGAACTGTGCGGTGGTACCCATGTAAAGCACACAGGAGAGATCGGCTACTTCAAGATCCTGTCCGAGAGCGGTGTTGCAGCCGGTGTCAGAAGAATCGAAGCACTGACCGGTGCCAATGTCATGGCTTATTATCAGGCAATGGAAGAGAGCTTCAATAAGGCAGCCGCAGCGGCAAAGGCTACTCCGGCAGCTCTGACAGAGAAAATCCAGCATATGCAGGCAGAGCTTAAAGCACTGAATGCAGAGAACGAGTCCCTGAAGGCGAAGATGGCACAGTCCGCACTGGGCGATGTTATGAATCAGGTAGTGGAAGTTAAGGGTACCAAGCTTCTGGCAACCAGTGTCGAAGGCGTGGATATGAACGGTTTAAGAGATCTGGGCGACCAGCTTAAGGGCAAACTTGGCGAGGGCGTTGTAGTACTGCTTTCCGCACAGGACGGTAAGGTGAATATGGTTGCAATGGCTACGGACAGTGCTGTAAAGGCCGGTGCCCATGCAGGCAATCTGATCAAAGGAATCGCCGCACTGGTAGGCGGTGGCGGCGGCGGACGTCCCAACATGGCACAGGCAGGCGGTAAGAATCCTGCCGGAATCCCCGCAGCGATCGGGGAAGCTGCCAGGGTATTGGAGGGTCAGCTTTCATAATGGAACGAGAGCACTTAAAATCCCGTCTGGGCTTTATCCTGCTGTCCGCAGGCTGCGCCATCGGTATCGGCAATGTATGGAAATTCCCGTACATGGCCGGCCAGGGTGGCGGTGGAGCCTTTGTATTGTTTTATCTGATTTTTCTGGTAATCCTCGGATTACCTATTATGACCATGGAATTCGCTGTGGGAAGAGCCAGTAAGAAGAGTCCTGTGAAAGCGTATCAGGCATTGGAAAAGCAGGGACAGAAATGGCATATTCATGGTTATTTCACACTGGCAGGCTGCTATCTTTTGATGATGTTCTATACCACAGTGGCAGGCTGGATGCTGCATTATTTTTACATGACAGCCACCGGCAGACTTTCCGGGCTGTCCGCAGATGCGGTTGCAAATCAGTTTACACTGATGCTGGCAAATCCGAAGGTCATGATGTTCTGGATGGTGCTGGTAGTAGTCATCGGTATCGGTGTCTGTGCCGGTGGATTGCAGAACGGCCTGGAACGTGTGACGAAGGTCATGATGATCGCTTTACTTGCGATTATGGTGGTGCTTGCCATCAACAGCTTTTTCATGGATGGTGCAAAGGAAGGACTGAAGTTCTATCTGGTACCTGATTTTAACCGTATGCAGGAAGTCGGTGTGGTAACGACCCTGGTGGGAGCCATGAATCAGGCGTTCTTTACCCTGAGTCTCGGCATCGGCGCCATGGCAATTTTCGGCAGCTATATCGACAAAGATCATTCTCTGCTTGGTGAGTCCGTCAGAGTTGTGGTGCTGGATACTTTTGTGGCAATTACCGCGGGACTGATCATTTTCCCGGCATGCTTTACTTACGGGGTGGATCAGACCTCAGGTCCCAGCCTGATCTTCATTACCTTACCGAATATTTTCGCAAACATGCCTTACGGCCGCCTGTGGGGGAGCCTGTTCTTCCTGTTCATGGCATTTGCTGCATTGTCTACCGTGCTGGCGGTATTTGAGAATATCATCTGCTGTGGTATGGAGTTGACCGGTGCAAGCCGTAAAAAGTCTTCCCTGGTAAATCTGTTTCTGATCATTGCACTGTCCGTACCCTGTGTACTGGGCTACAATGTATGGAGCTGGGATGGCTTTTCCGTCTTCGGCGGAGCGGTACTGGATTTCGAAGATTTCCTGGTAAGTAATCTGTTCCTGCCTCTGGGCTCCCTGGTATACCTGGTGTTCTGTGTGACCAGATACGGCTGGGGCTGGGAGAACTATAAAAAGGAAGTAAATACCGGAGAAGGATTGAAAATGCATGACTGGATGCGCGGTTACCTGACCTATGGACTGCCTCTGATTGTGATCTTTATTTTCCTGTTTGGAATTTATGACAAGTTTTTCGCCTGAGATAAAAAATATTGAAATACCTATTGACGAATGCATTTTTTATGCTATAATATCAAATGTGTGCAGATTGATTGTACATTAAAATAACCCAGTCAGTCATGTTACTTGAAGGGACTGAAGGGAGGTCGGGTGTAAGATGTCAAACGTAATCGTAAAAGAGAGCATTACGAGAAGCCTAGCGTAAAACGTAAGAAGAAGTCTGAAGCAGCAAGAAAACGTAAATATAACTAATGCAGAACAATAGTCCTCGGCGTATATACCGGGGACTTTGTACTTATGAGGGAAAAGAAATGTGGAATTATGAAATACTGGGAACGGATGTATACCATTTGCTTGCGGCATTTGTGTTGTACAGTGTTCTCGGATGGGCATTGGAATCCACTTACATGTCTTTCTGCAACCGGAAGCTTACCAACAGAGGATTCGGTAAGGGACCTTTTTGCCCGATTTATGGTTTTGGCGGTGTGCTTGGATATCTGATCTTAAGCCCGCTTCGCGGAAAACTGGTAAAGCTTTATATTTTCGGAGCGATTCTGGCTACGACTTTTGAGTATCTGGTAGGAATCGGTATGATTCGTTTTCTGGGCGAACTCTGGTGGGACTATAATAACAAACCCTTTAACTATCGCGGGATCATCTGCCTGGAGAGCACTGTTGCCTGGGGCTTTTACGCGATCGGAATTGTACAGTTTGTTCATGATGCCATGTACCATATCATCGACAGGTTACAGATCCGGGTAGGCACCCGTATGATCCAGGTGATCCTGGCTGTTGTGGCGATAGATTATGCCGTACAGCTGATCAAGGTATTTCATATTGATGTACGCAGCAAGGGTGAGGCACTGAGGGAACGTTGTCAGGCATTGATTGCCAGACTGTAACGTCACAGACGGTGGGATTTACAGGTATATACAAGGCCGCACGACCATATCTTTTAGAAGAAAGGATAAGGGAGTGTGGCTTTTTTATGCAAAAAAACAGAAAAACCATCTATGGATGGATCTTACTTTTTACGGTCAGCATACAGGTATTCTGGTGGAACGGGATCACAGTATCTGCTGACCCCGCGGCAATCGAAGCTCCCAGTGCCGTGCTCATGGAGAGCTCTACCGGAAAAGTGATATTTGAACAGAACGCAAGAGAACGCAGAAGCCCTGCGAGTATTACCAAGATCATGACATTGCTTCTGACCTTTGAGGCACTTGACCAGGGAAAAATAAAGCCGGAGGATCCGGTCACGGTAAGCGCATATGCCAGTTCCATGGGAGGATCCCAGGTGTTCCTGGCGGAGAATGAAGTACAGACTCTGGAGACCATGATCAAATGCATTGCGGTGGCTTCGGGCAATGATGCCAGTGTGGCGGTGGCAGAATACATAGCGGGAAGTGAAGAGGCTTTCGTTGAGAAGATGAATGAAAAGGCGGCAGAACTGGGAATGGCAGACACACATTTTGAGGATTGCTGCGGCCTGACAGACTCTGACGGTCATTACACGACGGCCATGGATGTGGCGATCATGTCCAGAGAACTTACGGTAAAATATCCTCAAGTGTTCGATTATACGGGAATCTGGATGGAAGACATCACCCATGAGACCAGACAGGGAACCTCTCAGTTTACGCTGAACAGTACGAACAAGCTGTTAAAGCAATATCAGTGGGCCACGGGACTGAAGACCGGCTCCACGTCCAAGGCAAAATTCTGTCTGTCTGCCACTGCCACCAAGGACGGTATCGACCTGATCGCCGTGGTCATGGGTGCACCGGATTACAAGGCGCGTTTTAAGGATGCACAGACATTGCTCAGCTATGGATTTAATGTCAGTGACCTGTATCTCGACGAAAATACGGACGCGCTGGAAGACCTGCGGGTGCAGGGCGGCGTGGAAGACACGGTGCCTGTAAAATATCAAAGTGAATTCCGGTATCTGGATACGGAAGGCAATTCCCTGGCAGGGGTGGAGAAAAGTATTGAGCTGCCGGAGACGGCAGTGGCACCTGTCATAAAGGGAGCGGAAGCCGGCAGAGCGGTCTATCTGCTGAACGGAGAGAAGATCGGCAGTGTCCCGATCCTGTATGACAGTGATGTGGCGAAAGCGGTATATAAAGACTACCTCCTGAAAATAATGGAATTTTATCTTTTGTAAGCCAGAAAAATATGTTATACTATAGAACATATTGGCAATAAACTGGAAACAGACCATGGGGGCAGATACTTTGGATGTGATAATTACCGTGATCGCAGTGATCCTGGTGATCCTTGCGTGGATAATGCTGTATGACAGCAACCGCTTTGTGGTACGGCATTATTCCCTGCGGGATCGTAGAATCCGCAAGCCTGTAAAGGCGGTGGTTCTGGCGGATCTCCATAATAAAAGATACGGAAAAGAGAACGAACGCCTGCTGCAGGCCATCGATGGAATAAAACCGGACATGATCCTGATCGCGGGAGATATTCTGACGGCAAAGCCGAAGGCGAGCCTTGATATTGCGGTGAATCTTCTGACGAAGCTTGCCGCGAAATATCCGATATATTATGGCAACGGTAACCATGAACACCGCTTGAAACTGTATCCTGAGACCTACGGGGATATGGCAGAGCGATACGAAGAAGAATTGCAAAAGATCGGGATCCGCAGACTGGTGAATGAACACACGGATCCGGCTGATTACGGTATCCGCATCTATGGTTCGGAGATAGACAAGCTGTATTACAAACGCTTTGGGATAAAGCCTATGGATCCGGAGTATCTGAGAGACCTTCTCGGACAACCTTCTGAAGAAATGTATACAATATTGATTGCTCACAATCCGGATTATTTTCCCCAATATGCCGACTGGGGAGCTGATCTGGTGCTTGCGGGACATGTGCACGGAGGCATGGTGAGAGTTCCTTTCTGGGGAAAAGGCGTGGTATCCCCCAATGTAAGGCTTTTTCCGAAATATGACGGCGGCAGATTTGCGCTGGGCAATACTACAATGCTTTTAAGCAGAGGGCTGGGAATGCATACGATCCCTGTCCGCCTTTTTAATCCGGGAGAGATCCTGGAAGTGGATCTGTTGCCGGAAGAAGCATAAGACCCACGGAAGCAATGAGGGGAAATAGGAGTTTTTTACATGGCAATTTCTGTAAAACTGGAAGCGTTTGAAGGTCCTCTGGATCTGCTGCTTCATTTGATCGAGAAAAACAAAATAGATATCTATGATATTCCCATCGTGGAGATCACGGCCCAGTATCTGGATTATATCAAACAGATGCAGCGGGAAGATATGAACGTCATGAGTGAATTCCTGGTAATGGCAGCGACACTGATCGATATTAAGTGCAAGATGCTGCTGCCCAAGGAAGTAAATGAAGACGGTGAGGAAGAAGACCCCAGAGCGGAACTGGTCCAGAAGCTGCTGGAATATAAGATGTACAAATATATGTCCTTTGAACTCAGGGACCGTCAGGTGGATGCCGCCCGGAATATATACAGAGAGCAGAGACTTCCGAAGGAAGTGGAAGCTTACAGGCAGCCCATTGATTATGAAGAACTGATCGGCGATATGAACCTGAACAAGCTGCATGAGATCTTCAAATCTATTGTGAAGAAGCAGGAAGACAAGATCGATCCCGTCCGCAGCCAGTACGGCAACATCGAGAAGGACGAGGTGGATATGGATATCAAGCTGCTGTATGTGGAGGCTTATGCCAGGGAACATAAGACGTTCAGTTTCCGAAAGCTTTTGGAGAAGCAGAACAGCAAAATGGAGGTCATCGTTACCTTCCTGATCATTCTGGAACTGATGAAGACCGGCAAGATTAACATCAGCCAGGAAAACATATTTGATGATATTATGATTACATCTAATATCTAGAGACGTGAGGTTATAAAATGGAACGCAGTAAAGCAGAAGCAGTGATAGAAGCCATCCTTTTTACCATGGGAGATTCCGTGGAGATCAGCCGGCTTGCGGAAGTGATCGAAGAGGATGTGAAGACAACGAAATCTATTTTAAAAGATATGGCGGCAAGATACGAGGAAGAGGACAGAGGGATCGGACTGACACAGTTTGACGATTCCGTACAGCTCTGTACCAAGGCGGATATGTATGAATATCTGATCAAGATCGCAAAGACACCGAGAAAAATGACATTGACGGATACAGTACTGGAAACTCTGTCCATCATCGCGTACAAACAGCCGGTAACGAGACTGGAGATCGAGAGGGTCCGCGGAGTCAGCTGCGATCATGCCATTAATAAGCTGCTGGAATATGATCTGATCACAGAACTGGGACGTCTGGATGCTCCCGGAAGACCTTTATTGTTCGGCACCACAGAGCAGTTTTTACGGTGCTTTGGTGTGAAGAGCCTGGAAGAACTGCCGGAGCTGAACCCGGTACAGGTGGAGGAATTCAAACAGCAGGCAGAGCAGGAAGTACAGCTCACACTGAATATATAACCATACAGAGCCGGTTTGCGAATAGGATTGTGTATAGTTTAGAATAGGACAAAGAATCAGCCTCATAATAATAAATAACCCTTTCCGGGAGTTAAAGATTATGCGAGGCTTTTTTTGCGCCCTTCTGGCGGTAATACTATGGACGGAAAGCATGTTGGCGGGTCCGATATCGGCGGATACGGAAGCTGTCTGCGAACCATATGCGGTCATTTTAGATGAAACGAAAGAAGACGGGCAGACGCAGAAGTTACGTCTGTATGCCCGGGCGGCAGTATTGCTGGATGCTGACTCCGGGAGAGTGCTATACGGTAAAAGTGCTGAGGCTCCCATGGCTATGGCCAGTACCACCAAGATCATGACCTGCATTCTGGTATTGGAGAATGCGGAGGCAGAGGAAGAGGTCGGCATCTCTGCCTATGCCGCATCAATGCCGAAAGTAAAGCTGTATGTAAAAAAAGGAGAGCATTATACCGTGAGGGAACTGCTGTTTTCTCTGATGCTGGAAAGCCATAATGATGCAGCCGCGTCACTGGCGGAATATATCGGAGGGAAACTTGTGGGAGAGCAGGGAGAGATTTCGGAACATACCGCGGAAGAGAGTAAGGAGGCGTTACATAGATTTGCCCGGGCGATGAATGAAAAGGCAGAGGAGATCGGCTGCGAGGACACCTGGTTCATCACTCCCAACGGATTGGATGCCACAGAGACTATGACACTGGCCGACGGGAGTACAGTGGAAAAGGAACATCATACCACAGCAAAGGATCTGGCATGTATTTTGCGTTACTGTATCCGGGAATCTTCCCAAAGGGATCTGTTCCGTGAGATCACACGGACGCAGGAATACTGTTTTACGGAAAACGGCCGTTCTTTCCGGTGCAATAACCATAATGCATTTTTGCAAATGATGGACGGCGCATTTACGGGAAAGACCGGTTTTACCAACAAGGCGGGATACTGCTATGTGGGTGCCCTGGAGAGGGACGGAAAATGCCTGATCGTGGCACTGCTGGCCTGTGGCTGGCCGAACCATAAGACTTATAAATGGAGTGACAGCCGGGTGCTGTTTGAGTACGGACTGGAGCATTATACTTACCGGCCGTTTGCGGAGGAAACTTTTCCGGAGAAAAAGGAAATGCTTGCCCGGATCCCGGTGACAGGTGCACAAAACGACCGGCTTGCTCCGACAGTTCCCCTTGCTGTCAGAATGGCTCCCGGGGCAGAGGGAGTGGATGGACTTCTGATGCAGGCGGATGAGAAAGTAGAGATCCTGTACAGGAAGGAAACAAATCTGTCGGCACCCGTTACGGAGGGTGAGACCGTGGGAGAAATCTGTTATCTTGTGGATGGGAAGATCTGGAGACGCGCTTCTCTGCTTGCTGCGGAAACGGTCAGAGCCATCGATCCTTTCTGGTGCTGCGGACAGATCCTTGAGAGATTCCTGCTGTTACTGCCGTGAGATGCCTGCCCGGCGTTTGTAAAAAAATGACGGGAAAATTGTTCAAAATGAAGAACAATATATAAAAAATGTAAAAATCTGCAATTCGTTGTTTGCGAGTTGCAGATTTTGTGTTATACTACAAACTGTTAATCATGGGGGCATTTGTGCTTCTATATTAATAATGTTTTCTATTATATTTTATTATATTATCAACGGAGGGCTGAAAACATATGAGTACTACTTCAAAAGCGAGTCAAAGAATAGCAGCTTTACTCGATGACAACAGTTTCGTTGAAATCGGCGGACTTGTAA
>CAKRRU010000024.1 GCA_934394515.1 uncultured Acetatifactor sp. | reverse complement strand
GTGATCCGTGAGAGCCGCGTAATTGATTACGCCAAATAACTGACCAGTCAGAAATGACAATTTCATAAGATGTAAGTAACAGCCGTTGGATGGAGACATGCAGCGGCTGTTTTTTTAAAATTTATAAAAAAGGGTATTGTGTAAAGAAACTTCTTATAGTATGATATTCGAAGTGTATGATTGTATACGATTATCCAACATCCACAGGAGAAAGCGTATTCCCAAAGGGAAAAGACGAGAAAGGTATGGTACGAAATGAAAGCATATCAGGAATTAACCAAGGAAGAACTTTTAACATTGAAGGCAGAATTAAATGCTGCATACGAAGATGCCAAAGGCAAAGGTCTGAAACTGGATATGTCCAGAGGAAAACCGGCAGTGAATCAGCTGGATATGGCAATGGATTTTCTGGATGCTGTAAATTCTCAGAGCGCTATGAAGGCTGAGGATGGAATGGATGTGAGAAATTACGGGGGACTGGACGGTATTCCCGAGGCGAGAAAGCTGATGGCGGATATCATGGGTGTACAGCCGGAGAATGTGATCGTCTGTGGTAATGCCAGTCTGACGATCATGTATGATACGATCTCCCGTGCCATGACACAGGGAATTATGGGCAGCACTCCCTGGTGTAAGCTGGACAAGGTGAAGTTCCTGTGCCCTGTTCCCGGTTATGACAGACATTTTGCAATTACAGAGCACTTTGGAATCGAGATGATCAATGTCCCTATGACTCCGCAGGGACCGAATATGGATATGGTGGAGAAATTAGTCTCCGAAGATCCTGCCATCAAGGGTATATGGTGTGTCCCCAAGTATTCTAATCCTCAGGGATATTCTTATTCTGACGAAACAGTGAAGCGTTTTGCTGCTTTGCAGCCTGCTGCGGAAGACTTCCGTATTTTCTGGGATAACGCTTATGCAATTCATCATCTGTATGATGACAGACAGGACAGCTTGCTGGAGATTCTTTCCGAATGTGAAAAAGCAGGACATCCGGACATGGTATTTGAGTTCTGCTCCACTTCCAAGGTGTCATTCGCAGGAGCAGGAATTGCAGCTATCGCTTCTTCCAAGGCAAACCTGGATGATATGCGCAAATCCATGACGATTCAGACCATCGGTTATGACAAGATCAACCAGCTTCGTCATGTGCGTTACTTTAAAGATATTAACGGCATCCGTGAACATATGAAGAAACATGCTGCCATTATGAGACCCAAGTTCGAGGCAGTGCTGAAGGTGCTGGAGGAAGAACTGGGTGGTTTTGGCATCGGCAGTTGGACAAAGCCTAACGGTGGTTACTTCATTTCCTTCGATGCTTTGGAGGGCTGTGCCAAGGCTATTGTTGCAAAGTGTAAGGAAGCAGGCGTAACTCTGACCGGAGCAGGCGCGACTTTCCCCTACAAGAAGGATCCGAAGGACTCCAACATCCGTATTGCACCTTCCTTCCCTACCCCGGAAGAGATGGCAATGGCTACAGATTTATTTGTACTTTGTGTCAAGATGGTAAGCGTAGATAAACTGTTGGAAAGCAGATAAGTTTAAATTCGGATAAGAAGGGACGACAATTCATGGAAGAATTCAAGCGTATCCGCCGTGATCTGGTGGCCAAAGGCTCCATCATCGACTATTATCAGGATACCATGCAGATTCCCAACGGCAATATTGCAAAATGGGATCTGATCGATCATAAGGGTGCAGCGGCGGTGGTTGCTGTGAGAGAAGACGGAAAGCTTCTGATGGTGCGTCAGTACCGCAATGCCCTGGAGCGTGAGACGCTGGAGATCCCGGCAGGTGGACTGAACGGCAGAGAAGAACCTACGGATCAGGCGGCTATGCGTGAACTGCAGGAAGAGACCGGATATCATACCGGTTATGTGGAGTTATTGACATCCATTTATACCACAGTGGCTTTCTGCAATGAGAAAATCGACATCTATCTGGCGAAAGGTCTGAAAGACAGAGGAAACCAGCATCTGGATGAAGATGAATTTATTAACGTAGAAGCTTATTCCGTGGAAGAATTAAAGCAGATGATCTATGATTGCAAGATTCAGGATGCCAAGACAATCTGTGGTATTCTGACATATGCATCAAAATATGGAAAATGACAATCGGATCATGACACCGGGTCATGAGCTGATGCGGACCGGTTGTCTCGAAGAGAATAATGATACAAGTCCCACCGCGCAGATGATATGATCTGACCTGTGGGACTTTTTCTGTACACAAACGCATGATTCGGTATGTTGTCCGCATATATTACTAACAACGCCCGACAGGGAGACAACATTACATGAAATGGGACAGATCCATACTACAGACGGGAAAGCTTCCGCTCCGCTTTTTATTTTTGACGGGATTTGTGACAGGGCTGTTTGCAGTATATTTTGCACGGGGAATTCTGTTAGAAGATGCAGGGATGCTGGATGAGGATATGCTGTATCGCATGAAATATATGACTGTGGACAGTAATATACTGTTCCGGTACGTGCTATGCAGGAGATGCCGCAATTTTCTGGTGCTCATTATTATGGCAACGACTTATCTGGGATTGATCTTTTGTGGCGGGATCACGGTCAAATACGGTTTTTCCGTGGGATTTTTCCTGAGTATGGCTGTTTTCCGGTACGGGGTCAAAGGAATCTTATTGGGGATCGTGGGCGTTTTCCCGCATTATCTGTGTTATGTACCGGCTATGATCCTGTTGCTTCGGTGGAGTGAAGATCTGTACCGGAGTATTTATTTTTACCATAACATAACCGGGCAGGGAAAAAAGTCCCTGCCCGGCAGATTGGGAAAACTCGTGCTTATTTTAACAGCATTGGTCTTCGGATGCATATTGGAATGTTATGTGAATCCTGCTTTATTAAAAGGATTTCTACAGTTTTTTTAACAGATTACCGGATGCAATTATTCGTATTCGGCAATATCGTAGATCAGACGCTCGCTGTCTTCCCAGCCAAGGCAGGGATCTGTGATGGACTTGCCGTAGCAGCCGGCACCTACCTTCTGGTTCCCCTCTTCGATATAGCTCTCGATCATAACACCCTTCACCAGTTTGTGCAGATCGGGACTGAGCTTACGGCTGTGCATTACCTCTTTGGTGATACGGGTCTGCTCTTTGAACTGCTTGTTGGAATTGGAGTGGTTCGCATCTATAACACAGGCAGGATTCTTCAGATCCATTTTGCCGTACATTTCCCACAGACGGATCAGATCTTCGTAGTGGTAGTTGGGAATGTTGGCTCCGTGCTTGTTGGTAGCACCGCGGAGTACGGTATGTGCCAGATCATTGCCATGGGTATTGACCTCCCATCCGGTATAGATGAAGGAGTGGGGATGCTGTGCCGCATATACGGAGTTCAGCATAACGGAGAAATCTCCGCTGGTAGGATTCTTCATACCCGCAGCCACGTCAAAACCGCTTACGGTCAGACGATGCTGCTGATCCTCTACAGAACGTGCGCCGATGGCAACATAGGAGAGAATATCGGATACGTATCCCCAGTTTTCAGGGTATAACATTTCATCGGCTGCGGTCAGACCGGTTTCTTTAATTGCTCTGATGTGCATCTTACGCATAGCCATCAGTCCTGCCAGGAAATCCGGTTTTTTCTCGGGATCCGGCTGACTGGTGATACCTTTGTAGCCTTCGCCGGTAGTACGGGGCTTGTTGGTATAGATCCTGGGAATCAGAATCAGCTTGTCTTTGACTTTCTCGTTGACTTTTGCCAGACGGTTCACATAATCACATACGGAATCTTCGTTATCTGCAGAGCAGGGACCGATGATCACCAGAAATTTGTTGCTCTTACCGGTGAGAACATCACGGATCTCGGCGTCTCTTTCTTCTTTAACCTTGGCTAATTCTGCCGGAAGGGGCAGTTCCTTGCGGATCTCCGCAGGAGTGGGAAGTTTTTTAATGAATTCGAAACTCATAGTATTCCATCGTGCCTTGGCACGTCCTTTCTGCTAAATGTCTTTGCCTATTATAGCCCAGATTCCTTGTATATGCAAGAGAATTTAGCAATTTAAAGCGAAAAAGAGCAAAAAATTGAAATGAAGAAAACAATCAGAGTAATGTGCTAAAACGTTAATTTATAAAATTTTATTGACATGATCATCAGATTGCCATAAAGTTAATTTATATACAGCTATTCAGAGCTTTAATGGGCAAAAGTAAAGTCTCGGAGAGACGAATTTGCGAATGAGGCCGGGAATAGTTACATTTGTATAACGATAACGATTCGGTAACATAATACAGAGCTGCGCCGGACAGTATATTTTTAGAAAGAGTTACGGAGAGTGCAGTGAGGGAGTGAACCTGAGTCGTTGACGTAACAAAAAACTACGAGAGAGGGCAAAATTATGTACGGAACGATTTGGGCATTACTGCCGCCTGTGGTGGCAATTGTACTGGCACTGATCACGAAAGAAGTTTATTCATCCTTGTTTATCGGTATTGTAGCGGGAGCATTGATCTATACCGGATTTTCCCCGATAGCTACACTGGATACCGTGATCAACGACGGATTTATCAATTCTGTGGCAGATGCATGGAATATCGGTATTTTCATGTTCCTGATTCTGTTGGGAACCATGGTGGCACTGATGAATAAGGCGGGAGGCTCCGCAGCCTTCGGCGAATGGGCGAAAAAGCACGTAAAGACCAGAGCGGGAGCACTTCTTGCTACTTTTCTGTTAGGTGTGCTGATCTTCGTAGATGACTATTTCAACTGTCTGACGGTAGGCTCCGTAATGCAGCCGGTAACGGACGGACACAAGATTTCCCGTGCAAAGCTGGCATATATCATTGATGCCACCGCAGCACCTATCTGTATGATCGCACCGATCTCTTCCTGGGCAGCGGCAGTATCCGGCATGGTGGATGAAGGAGTCTATTCCGGTATTGAACTGTTCGTAAGAGCAATTCCTTATAACTATTATTCCCTGCTGACCATCGTCTTTGTTATCGGCATGGCTTTGATGGGATTTGATTACGGTCCCATGGCAAAGCACGAGCGCAATGCTGTCGAGAAGGGAGATCTGTTCACAGAGGGGGAACGTGTGGTAAATGCGGACAATGCACCCAAGGGCTCTTCCAGAGGAAAAGTATATGACCTGCTGATCCCTGTCATCGTATTGATCGTCTGCTGTGTCATCGGTATGATCTATGTCGGCGGATTCTTTGACGGTGTCGGCTTTATTGATGCATTCAGTGCAACGGATGCTTCTGTCGGACTTCCCTGGGGATCTCTGATCGCATTGCTGTTTGCCATCGTATACTATATGTGCAGAAGACTGGTATCCTTCAAAGAAGCAATGAACTGCCTGACGCAGGGATTTATTGCCATGGTACCTGCGATGCTGATCCTGACCTTTGCCGTTACCCTGAAGACTATGACAGGTCTGCTGGGCGCTGATGTCTATGTGGCAGATCTGATGCAGGGAGCCTCTACAGGTCTGACCAATATGCTTCCGGCGATCATTTTCCTGGTAGCATGTTTCTTAGCCTTTGCTTCCGGTACCAGCTGGGGTACTTTCGGTATTCTGATCCCTATCGTAACCGGTGTATTTACCGATCCTGCAACCGGCGCGGTCGTACCCGGTGCAGAGCATCTGATCATCATCGGTGTCTCCGCGTGTCTGGCAGGTGCGGTTATGGGTGACCATTGCTCACCGATTTCCGATACGACGATCATGGCATCCGCAGGTGCACAGTGTAATCACATCAATCATGTCTCCACACAGGTGCCTTATGTACTGACCGTTGCGGCAATCTCTTTTGTGACTTATATCATCGCCGGTTTTGTACAGAATGTGGTCATCTGTCTGGCAATCGGTATTTTACTGACTTTGGGTACACTGGTTGTCCTGAAACGTATTTACGGACAGAAGAGTGTGGCATAGAAATGAGGAAACAAATTTATGAAATATGATTATCTGGTTGTCGGTTCCGGCTTGTACGGAGCAGTGTTCGCAAGAGAAGCGGCAGACAGAGGAAAAAAAGTTCTGGTGATCGATAAGCGTCCCAACGTGGCGGGCAATATCTATACGGAAAAAGTGGAAGGGATTCACGTTCACAAATACGGCGCCCATATTTTTCATACGAATGATACAATGGTATGGAAATACATTACGAGGTTTGCGGAATTCAACCGGTTTACCAATTCTCCGGTGGCAAATTACTGTGGAGAACTTTACTCCCTACCCTTTAACATGTACACCTTTAATAAAATGTGGGGTGTGGTGACGCCCGAGGAAGCGGCTGCCAAGATCGAACAGCAGCGTAAAGAGGCCGGCATTACAGATCCTCAGAATCTGGAAGAACAGGCCATTTCCCTGGTGGGAAAGGATATCTTTGAAAAGCTGGTAAAGGGCTATACCGAAAAACAGTGGGGACGTGACTGCAAAGATCTCCCGGCATTTATCATCAAACGTCTGCCGGTGCGCCTGACATTTGACAACAATTATTTCAATGCACTGTATCAGGGGATTCCCATCGGCGGATACACGAAGCTTGTGGAGCATTTACTGGAAGGCATTGAGGTGCGTCTGAACACGGATTATCTGGAGAAGAAAGAAGAACTGGATAGAATAGCGGAAACAATCGTTTACACCGGTCCTATTGATGCGTATTTCGGATATTCTCTGGGGGCACTGGAATATCGTTCCGTAAGATTTGAGACGGAGGTGCTGGATATTCCTAATTTCCAGGGCAATGCAGCAGTGAACTATACCGACAGGGAGACCCCGTGGACCCGGATCATTGAGCACAAATGGTTCGAATTCGGTAAGGATGAGAACGGGCAGGATCTGCCGAAGACGGTGATCAGCAGGGAGTACAGTTCGGAATGGAAACCGGGAGACGAGCCTTATTATCCGGTCAATGATGAGAAAAACAGTGCCTTGTATGCAGAATATAAAAAACTGGCAGATACACAGCAGAATGTGATCTTCGGCGGAAGACTGGCGGAATACCGTTATTACGATATGGACGCGGTCATTGCTTCTGCACTGAAGAAGTGTGAAGAAGTGCTGTGATTGAGAACATAAAAAGAGAGACAACGTTGCATGCGTTGTCTCTTTGCTTTTTGAAATAACAGTAATTAACCGATCTGGGGCTTGGCCTTTCTCTTGTTTCGAAATTCTCGTATTGCAATCAGCAGGTCATAACGATATACCAGTGTATACATTACAGCAGCCATTACAAAAGCGGTGAGCACATCGAAGACGGAATGCTGTTTGATGAACATCGTAGCCATGATAATGGAAGATGCCAGAATCAGGGAACCGATACGGATGCCCTTTTTCTTTTCAAAGCATTTACTGCGGATAATGGCAAAATGTGCACCCAGTGAATTATATACATGAATGCTTGGCCACAGGTTGGTCGGTGTATCCGTTTTATACAGTGAGGCTACCATGTGGGTAAATATGTTATCTCTCGGCATGACTGCGGGACGAAGATGCTGTCCGTTGGGCCACAGTGTGGATACGATCAAAAAGATCGTCATGCCGGTAAAGAGGAAGATACAAGTACGGTAATAGTCCTCTTTATTTTTGAAGAAAAAGTAAATAACCACGGCAGATACATACAAAAACCATAAGAAGTAGGGGATGACGAATACCTCACAGAAGGGAATGTAATCATCCGCCGCCATATGTATGATCCGGTAGTGCCCCGTGGTATTTTTCTCCAGCCAGACAAACCAGGTCATGTAAATGATGCCATAGATAATAAGAGGAACGGCATGTTTGTATTTTGCATAGAAGATCCGTAATTTGTCCATAAAAACCTCATTTCTCTAAAAACATATGCCTCAAAATCAATTTTAGTATAGCCAACAAAAGAAAAAAATCAAGGCTTTTTTGGAAAGGTTAAGTATTCTTAAGAAATTCTTTAGGTTCTGTGCAGGTTTCGTTTAAGGTGTGATCATCCGGACCGCACCGGGGAGGCATTCCACCCGGAAGCCGCAGCTTTTTCTGGTTACTTCACCATCGGTATGCACCCACAGGGGAGCAGAGGCGGTAACGGACATTTTGACGGCTGTATAGGCATCGATTCCTTTTACAAAGTAGTGTTTGCCGAAAAAGGCAGTGGGTAGAGCCAATAACACCAACGCTTTGGAAATGTTGCCGACGACACAGAGGTCCAGGATGCCGTCATGATCGACTGCGGGAGGACAGAACATAAATCCGCCGCCTTCGTAACGGTGGCTCATGCAGGTCACAAACAGGAAGCGTGAAAGATGTATGGATTTCTGAGTGCCGTCTGCACTGTTTTCCAGAGTAAGATCACAGGAGACTTTCCGGGCGCTGATCAACTGCTTCAGGGCGATTCCAAGATAGGTCAGTTTCCCTAAGCCAATGCGGTTCATGGTATCCTTGATCCGGGAACTCATGGCTTCCGCACATACGGCGGCATCAAAACCGATACCGCAGCTGACGGCAAACAGTCTGCTTTCTTCCGACTGGTCTTCCTCCAGGTAAGTCAGTCGTCCGAGATCCATGGCACGTGTGGCAGTATTTTGAAGAATCAGATCCAGTGCGGCCTTCGGATCCTTGGAGATCCCGAGATCTCTGGCAAGGTCGTTGCTGGAACCGGTGGGAATATAGCCGAGAACTACTTTTGATAAATCAGTAATTCCCTGGAGGGCTTCGTTCATAGTACCGTCACCGCCGAGGATAATGAGCTTCAGATTGGCTTCGTCTGCATGTTCTTTGGTAATCTGGGCGGCCAGCTGTTTGACTTCCCCGGATTTTTTGGAAAAATAGGCCTGATAGGATACCCGTTTTTCCTGTAAAGTGGGCTCGACCTGTTCAGACCAGATTCTTTCGCCTCTTCCGGAACGGGAGGCTGGATTGATGATAATATAGTACATGAGGATACCTCATCTTTCGTAGCGTTATAACAATTTTTAAAGCACATTCAGCCTGCAGGCAGACCAAAGTACTAAATCTACTACATCATATCATAATGTGCAGTATCTGCCAACTATTTGGGTAACCACAAATTTTTTCCCCGAAAGTAATGTTTTTTAGTTTGCATTTAAATTGTTCTATGCTATACTAATCCATAAGTTTTAACACTTTAGCGTGGCATAAGGAGGATGGATGTATGTATTCATTGGATGAAGTGAAAAAAGTAGATCCCGAGGTGGCACAGGCCATTATCGACGAGGAAAATCGTCAGAACAGTCATATCGAACTGATTGCTTCTGAGAACTGGGTAAGTAAGGCGGTTATGGCAGCCATGGGCAGTCCTCTGACCAATAAATATGCCGAAGGATATCCAGGCAAGAGATATTACGGCGGTTGTGAATGTGTGGATGTCATCGAGAATCTGGCAATCGAGCGTGCCAAGAAGCTGTTTGGCTGTGATTATGCCAATGTACAGCCGCATTCCGGTGCACAGGCGAATATGGCAGTACAGTTCGCGGTATTGAAACCCGGCGATACCATCATGGGTATGAACCTGGATCACGGCGGACATCTGACCCACGGTTCACCTGTCAATATGTCCGGAAAGTATTTCCATGTAGTACCTTACGGAGTGGATGACAACGGTTTCCTGGATTATGGCAGAATGCGTGAACAGGCTCTTGAGTGCAAGCCGAAAATGATCATTGCCGGAGCGAGCGCTTATGCACGTACCATTGATTTTAAGAAATTCCGTGAAGTGGCTGACGAAGTCGGTGCGGTATTGATGGTAGATATGGCTCATATTGCAGGACTTGTGGCAGCAGGTCTTCATCCGAGCCCCATTCCTTACGCAGATGTCGTTACCACGACAACACATAAGACACTGCGTGGACCCAGAGGCGGTATGATCCTCTGCAATAAGGAAGCAAACGAGAGATTCAACTTTAACAAAGCAATCTTCCCCGGTATCCAGGGCGGCCCTCTGATGCATGTGATCGCAGCTAAGGCAGTCTGCTTCGAGGAAGCACTGAGCGACGATTTCAAAGTATATCAGAAGAATATTGTGGACAATGCACAGGCACTTTGCAAGGGACTGATGAGCCGCGATATCAAGATCGTATCCGGCGGTACCGACAATCATCTGATGCTGGTTGACTTAACTCCTTACGGACTGACCGGTAAGGCTGTGGAGAAGCTTCTGGATGCGGCACACATCACTGCCAACAAGAATACCATCCCCAATGATCCGCAGTCTCCGTTCGTGACCAGCGGTATCCGTCTGGGAACGCCGGCGGTAACTTCCAGAGGTCTGAACACCGAGGATATGGATCAGGTGGCAGAGGCTATTGCCATGGTCATCAAAGGCGGCGAAGAGCAGGTTCCCGCAGCCAGAGCAATCATCCAGAAGTTAACCGATAAGTATCCGCTGATCTAAAACGCGGAGAAACATAAGCAGATAATACCGGATAATACGGTAATACATAGTAAGAAGAGAAAAGAGCCGCCACGGCTCTTTTCTTGTGCTTAAAGATTGTCTGAAATACAAAAAAAGGTTACAAATAAGACAAAATTGTGTAAAACAGGTGGACTTTTAGCCGGAATGAGGAGTGGATTTGCGTAAAAAGGATAAAAATGGGGGTTGTCATTCCGAATTCACTGTGCTAGAATATCCCTCAGTGAAAAACAAGTGTCCGCACTACGAATACGAACAACCGGAAAGGATAACATATGGGAGAAACGACCAAGTATTTTGTGGTAAAGCAGAAGGCAATCCCCGAAGTACTGTTGAAGGTAGTGGAAGCAAAGCGGCTTCTGGAGTCAGAAAAGGTTCTGACCATACAGGAAGCGGTTGATGCGGTAGGTATCAGCCGCAGTTCTTTTTATAAGTATAAAGATGACATTTTTCCGTTTCATGACAATTCCCAGGGAACGACCATTACTCTTACTTTTCAGATGGATGACGAACCGGGAATCCTGTCGGATGTATTAAAGGTCATTGCGGAATACCGGGCCAATATCCTGACGATCCATCAGAGTATTCCCATTAACGGCATAGCGTCTTTGACCCTGAGTATTCAGGTGCTGCAGACGACGGGGGACATCTCTCGGATGATCGAGCAGTTGGAAAATCAGCCGAGTGTGCATCATGTAAAAATACTGGCGAAGGAATAATCGTAAAGGCAATAGAAGATAAATGTACCTGTGAAAAGAGGAACGATGCAAAAACACAGGTTACGGAAAGGCATGGGTAAAGTTATGATCAATGTAGCGGTATTGGGCTACGGCACCGTAGGAAGCGGTGTGGTGGAAGTTATCGAGAAAAATAAGGAAATGGTGAATAAGAAATCCGCACAGGAACTGGAAGTAAAATATATTCTGGATCTGAGAGATTTCCCAGGGGATCCTTATGAAGATAAAGTCATTCATGATTTTCATACGATCCTTGCGGATGACGGCGTGAAGATCGTCTGTGAGACCATGGGCGGTGTCGGTGCGGCATATCAGTTCACCAAACAGGCACTGGAGCTCGGCAAGAGCGTCTGCACCTCCAATAAGGAACTGGTGGCGAAGCACGGCCCGGAACTTTTGCAGATCGCAAGAGAACATAACTGCAACTACTTGTTCGAGGCAAGTGTGGGCGGCGGTATCCCTATTATCCGTCCGCTGAATTATTCCCTGACTGCGGAGAAAATCGAAGCAATCAACGGTATCCTGAACGGAACCACGAATTATATTCTGAGTAAAATGGAAAAAGAAGGAGCGGATTTTGCAACCGTTCTGAAGGAAGCACAGGACAAGGGCTATGCGGAACGTAATCCGGAAGCAGACGTGGAAGGACATGATGCCTGCCGCAAGATCGCCATTTTGTCTTCCCTGATGTTCGGCAAAAATGTGGACTCCGAGAAGATTCCTACCGAAGGAATCTCGAAGATCACGGCAGCAGATTTCGAATATGCAAAAGCTGCGGACAGTACCATTAAGCTGCTCGGCAGAAGCCGTGCGATTGATGACGATACCGCAGAAGTTATGGTGGCACCGTTTTTACTCTCCAAAGAGCATCCGCTTGCCATGGTACACGGTGTATTCAATGCTGTGTTTGTTACCGGTAATATGCTGGGAGATTCTATGTATTACGGACGAGGAGCGGGTAAGCTTCCGACAGCCAGTGCAGTAGTATCGGATGTGATCGACTGTGCAAGACATCAGGGAAAAGTGATCATGTGCTTCTGGGATAAGGAAGAGGTAACGCTTGCCGATATCGGGGAAGCAGAGAGAAGCTTTTTCGTAAGAGCGAAGGAAGGTGCCGAGGCAGCTGTCGAAGCGGCATTCCCGGGCGGCCGCATGATTCGTGTCGCAGATCGCAAAGAAGATTTCGGATATTTCACTCCGGTCATGAAAGAAAAAGAGTTCCTTGCAAAATATGAAGCACTGGGAGAACAGATGCTCGGCAGAATTCGCTGCGTATCATAAAATGCAATTTGATGAATGCAGCGTTGCACAGGTACAGAGATGTTATGATCAGATATACTATTATTATAGAAGTTGAGGAGAAAATGTTATGTCAAAGGTAGTAAAATTTGGAGGAAGTTCTCTGGCAAGCGCAGAGCAGTTTAAAAAAGTGGGAAGTATCATCCGTGCGGACAAAGATAGAAGATATGTTGTGCCTTCCGCACCGGGAAAAAGATTTTCCGATGATACAAAAGTAACAGATATGCTTTACGCATGCTATGATGTAGCGGAACAGGGAAAGGACTTCAAGGCGGAACTCGATGCCATCAAAGCACGTTACAGGGAGATCATCGACGGTTTGCAGCTGACGCTGGATCTGAGCGATGAATTTAAGACCATTGAGAAGAATTTTAAGGCAAAAGCCGGCAGCAACTATGCGGCTTCCCGCGGAGAATATCTGAACGGTATTATTATGGCAAATTATCTGGGTTATGATTTCATTGATGCCGCAACCGTAATTTTCTTTGACGAGAACGGCGAGTTTGATGCAGTGAAGACCAACGAAGTGCTTCGCGCCAGACTGGAAGAGAGTAACCAAGCCGTGGTTCCCGGATTCTATGGTGCTATGCCGGACGGAACCGTGAAGACCTTTTCCAGAGGCGGTTCCGATATTACCGGTTCTATCGTAGCCAAGGCTGCGGGAGCTGATGTCTATGAGAACTGGACGGATGTCTCCGGTTTCCTGATCGCAGATCCCAGGATCATTGACCATCCCGAAGCGATTGAGACCATCACTTACCGCGAACTTCGTGAGCTGGCTTACATGGGTGCGACTGTACTCCACGAGGATGCGATTTTCCCGGTACGTCAGGAGGGCATTCCCATCAATATCCGCAATACCAATGCACCGGAGGACAATGGCACCTGGATCGTGGGAAGTACCTGTCAGAAATCCAAATATGTCATCACCGGTATCGCCGGCAAGAAGGGCTTCTGCTCCGTTAATATTGAAAAAGATATGATGAACTCCGAAATCGGTTTCGGCAGAAAGGTATTGCAGGCATTTGAGGAGAACGGTATTTCCTTCGAACATGTTCCTTCCGGCATTGATACCATGACTGTATTCGTACATCAGGACGAATTCATGCACAAGGAGCAGAAGGTAGTGGCAGGTATCCACAGACTGGCGAATCCCGATACCATTGATATCGAGTCTGATCTGGCACTGATCGCTGTCGTGGGACGCGGCATGAAGTCCACACGCGGTACCGCAGGCAGAATCTTCTCCGCACTGGCACACAAGAACATCAATGTCAAAATGATCGATCAGGGATCCTCTGAGCTGAACATCATCATCGGTGTGGCAAATGAGGATTTCGAAACTGCGATCAAGGCAATTTATGATATCTTTGTAATTACAAGACTATAAGATGATACGATATAAAAAAGGCAGGTCATTAAGACCTGTCTTTTTATATCTCCGGATACTGGATCATGTCCAGGATCGGAGTCCGCATTATGTACTGATAAGCTTCGAAAATCTTCTCCGCAGGTACATCCTTGGGGGAAGAGAGCCAAAGCTTCAGGATCTCGATCAATAATAGGGCATTATAATGTGCCAGTGACTGCGGTGTGATCAGTTCGCAGGGCATTTTTTTCATAGGATGTCTGGAGAGAATACAGAAAAAAGTCTCTTCGCAATAATGGGCAAAAAATTCCCTGAAGCTGTTCTGACCTGTGATCTCAAAAAGTCTGCGGTAATATTCCATATTTTTCTCAAAGCAGATAAACATCAGCTTAATGGCTTCGTGTTCCATGTCATTTTCAATCATGACTTCGACCTTACTGCCGATATCCCGGTCGAACAAGAACTCGATCACTTCGTATTTATCCTGAAAATAATTATAGAAAGTCGGGCGGATCACATGAGCACCATCCGTGATCATTTTGATGGATATTTTGGAGAAAGGTGTGGTAAGCACCAGCTCACGAAAACTGTCAGCCAGCAATTCTTTTGTTTTCATCCCGGAACTCCTTTGTTCTTTTTTAGATATCCGTAAAAGTATTATAAACAAAAAATAAAGGGAACTCAACCGAAAACAACATTTTCTCCAAAATGCCACAAAATGGATCCCACCAGCGCCTGCACCCACTTAAAGCCGCCTTGTCCGATGCTGGAGAATCCGGAGATCCTGCAGCGTATGGTGAATGAAATAATAGTTCTTTTACAAAAGTTTATATTTAGTTAATTGCATTTTGCTTTTTGGCATACCATAATGTAGGTAATATTCAGAGCCTGCTTTGCGAAGTCGGCTCTGAATGATTTGGATAATATGTCCCCTGCATGGTGGCAGACGAAAGGTGGTACTTCATGAAAGAGAAGTTACAGCGTTTCATGTGGGGGCGTTATGGCAACGACCGCTTCAATCAGTTTTTAATGATTGTGGCTCTGGTGTGTCTGGCGCTCTCTTTTTTTGGTCTGAGAATTTTTTATGTGTTGGCTCTGGCGCTGATGATCTATGCCTATTACCGGATGTTTTCCCGGAATATGAGCAAAAGAAGTGCCGAGAACCAGTGGTATCTGAAGAAAGAGATGAAAGTCCGTGGATGGATCAATGGGAAGAAAAAGGCCTTTGCCGGACGGAAGGATTATAAGATCTTTAAATGTCCTAAATGCGGTCAGAAGCTGCGGGTGCCCAGACATAAGGGGAAGATAGCGATCCACTGCAGAAAATGCGGCGAAGAATTTATCCGCAAGACCTGATGGAATGTGCTGCAGCAGGATTACGGGGAATAGAAGCAGGAAAATAGATATACAAGAAAATAGATATATAAGGAAGGATGGTGAGCCGGATGTTTGGATATATTGTGATCAATCAGTCAGAGATGAAGTTTAAGGAATATGATGTATATCGATCTTATTACTGTGGATTGTGCCAGAGTCTGAAGGAACGTTACGGTGCCCTGGGTCAGCTTTCCCTGAATTACGATATGACTTTTATCCTGATGCTGCTCACCGGCTTATATGAACCGTCGGAACAGGAAGCGCAGTGCAGATGTATAGCACATCCTTTTGAAAAACATCCTACGAGAAGAAATCTGTTTACGGATTATGTGGCGGACATGACGGTATTGTTTGCATGCTATAAGGCAGAGGATGACTGGGAAGATGAGCATAGCCTGAAAGGTCTGGCATACAGCAATCTGTTAGGAAGAAAATTACGTAAGAAACCGTTATTGTATCCGGAAAAGGTGAAAAAAATCATATTGGCCATGCAGGATTTTGCGGATGCGGAGAAACAGGGAAATGCGGATATCGATACCATGGCAGGATTATTCGGAAGAGTCATGGCGCAGATCGTCTCCTGTCGTGAGGATGAGTGGAAGGACAACCTGGAGAGATTTGGATTTTTCCTGGGAAAATTCATTTATCTGCTGGATGCCTATGAGGATATCGAGCAGGACCTTAAAAAAGGAACCTATAATCCGTTAAAGAAACGATATGAAGAGCCCGGATTTGAAGAGGAATGCCGGCAGATCCTGACCATGATGATGTCAGAGTGCTGTAAGGAATTCGAACAGCTGCCAATATTACAGAATGTGGATATTCTGCGGAATATTTTATATTCCGGTGTATGGTGCCGTTACGAGATCGTGCGGAAGAAACGGATGAAAGACAGTGCAAAAGGGGTAACGGGAAATGAGTTATGATCCATACAGTGTCCTCGGAGTGAGCAGAAATGCCACGGAAGAGGAAATCAAAAAAGCATATAAGGCACTGAGCAGAAAATATCATCCCGATGCCAATATCAACAATCCCAACAAAGCACAGGCGGAAGAAAAATTCAAAGAGATCCAGGCCGCTTATCAGCAGATCATGAAGGAGCGTACCGAAGGATACAGCTATGGTAACGGTTATAACAGTCAGGGCTACGGCGGCAGTCGCGGCAGCAGCTATGGCGGCGGACAGGGATACGGAGGCTACGGACAGGAATTTGGTGGCTTCGGCGATTTCTGGCAGCAGGCAGGATGGCAGGAACAGACCTCCGGCTATGAAGAAGAGCCGAGATTGCGGGCGGCAGGCAATTACCTCAGAAACGGATATTACAGAGAGGCAAGGAATACGCTGGACGGCATGGGCGAGCATGAGAAAACGGCCCGCTGGTATTACTACAGTGCAGTGGCACATTCCGGGCTTGGAAATAATGTGGCGGCGCTGGAGCATGCCAACAAGGCGGTGGCACTGGATCCGCAGAATATGGAATACCAGGTTCTGCTGCAGAGACTTCAGAGCGGCGGACAGTGGTATGAGAGCCGGCAGGCTGCCTACGGTTATCCGCATGTGGGCGGGAACGATCTCTGCCTGAAAATCTGTCTGGCGAATCTTTTCTGCAATCTCTGCTGCGGCGGTGGCGGCTTATGTTTTGGAGGCTACGGCGGCAGGGGAATGTATTAGTGTGTAATGTTTTAAAAAAGATACTTGCTTTTTCTATGTATCCTCACTATAATATTAGATACAAGATGTAGATACGAAAAAGAATGAAAAACACAAAATCTAGTGAAAGACTATGATTTGTAGAGGAAGTCGTGTCGGGAACTTGCTTCCGATGCGGCTTTTCTTTCGGCTTATGGCGGTATTCGTATGCATTGGGAATGAAGCAAAGTGAGGGAAAACAGTAATGAAGATTCAGAAGAGAGACGGACGCGTAGTGCCTTATGAAGAGGAGAAGATCCGCGCAGCAATTCATAAGGCAAATAATGAGGTGGAAGAACGCTATCGTGCCAGCGAAGGACTGATCGATGAAATCCTGGAGGACGTAAAGCAGGAGGGTAAGGAGACCCTGACTGTGGAGCATATCCAGGATATGATCGAGGAGCACCTCGTGGAGCACAACAAATATACACTGGCAAAGAAGTATATCGTATATCGTTATCAGAGAAGCCTGCTCAGAAAGTCCAATACTACGGATGAATCTATCTTAAAACTGATCCGCAATGAGAATAAAGAGCTGGCGGAGGAAAATTCCAACAAGAATACCCGTCTGGCATCCACACAGAGAGATTATATCGCGGGTGAAGTATCCCGTGATGTGACCAGACGTCTGCTGCTGCCGGAGCATATTGCCATGGCACATGACAACGGCGTGCTGCACTTCCATGATGCGGACTATTTTATCCAGCCGATCTTTAACTGCTGTCTGATCAACATTAAGGATATGCTGGATAACGGTACATCCATTAACGGTAAGATGATCGAGTCTCCCAAGAGTTTTCAGGTGGCATGTACCGTGACTACCCAGATCATTGCGGCAGTGGCTAGCAACCAGTACGGCGGACAGAGCGTCAATATCAAGCATCTGGGAAAATATCTGCGTAAGAGCAAGGAAAAATTCGCAAAGCAGCTGGAGGAAGAGTTCGGCGATACACTGGATCAGACTGCCAAGGATAAGATCGTTCAGATGCGCCTGCATGATGAGCTGAAATCCGGTGTCCAGACCATCCAGTATCAGATCAATACTTTGATGACGACCAACGGACAGTCTCCGTTTGTGACATTGTTCCTGCATATCGATGAGAACGATGAATATGTGGAAGAGACGGTACAGATCATCATGGAGATCCTGCGTCAGCGGATCGAGGGAACCAAGAACGAGAAAGGTGTCTATGTCACCCCGGCATTCCCGAAACTGGTCTATGTACTGGATGAGAATAACTGTCTGAAAGGCGGAAAATATGATTATGTGACCAAACTGGCCGCACAGTGCTCTGCCAAGAGAATGTATCCGGATTATATCTCTGCAAAAAAGATGCGCGAGAATTATGAGGGTAATGTATTTTCCTGTATGGGCTGCCGCTCGTTCCTGTCTCCCTGGAAGGATGAAAACGGAGAGTACAAGTGGGAAGGACGTTTCAACCAGGGTGTTGTCAGCATCAACCTGCCCCAGATCGGTATTCTGGCAAAGGGAGATGAAGAGAAATTCTGGAAATTATTGGACGAGCGTCTGGAACTGTGTTACGAGGCACTGATGTGCCGTCACAAGGCACTGGAGGGCGTGGTATCCGACGTGAGCCCTATCCACTGGCAGTACGGCGCTATTGCCCGTCTGAAGAAGGGGGAGACAATCGATAAATACCTGCACAACGGTTATTCCACCATGTCTCTGGGATATATCGGATTGTATGAGACTACTTATCTGATGAAGGGATGCAGCCAGACTGTGGAGCCGGGTAAGGAATTTGCGCTGCGCGTTATGGATTATATGAAAGACCGCTGCGCAAAATGGAAAGAGGAGACCGGCATTGCTTTCAGTCTCTATGGAACTCCCGCAGAGACACTTTGCTACCGTTTTGCAAGAATCGATCGTGAAAAATACGGTGATATTTCCAATGTTACCGATAAAGGATATTACACGAACTCTTATCATGTGGATGTCAGAGAGAAAATCGATGCCTTCACAAAGTTCAAGATCGAGAGTGAATTCCAGAATAAATCTTTGGGAGGCGCTATCTCTTATGTAGAAGTGCCGAACCTGACCAATAATGTGGAAGCCATTGAGGAAGTGATCCGCTTCATCTATGACAATGTCCAGTACGGAGAGTTCAATACCAAATCCGATTACTGTCAGGTATGTGGTTATGATGGTGAGATCATGATCAATGACAATATGGAGTGGGAATGCCCCCAGTGCCATAACAAGGATCATGCGAAAATGAATGTCACCAGAAGAACCTGCGGCTATCTGGGAGAGAACTTCTGGAATGCTGGTAAGACCAAGGAAATCAAGGCAAGAGTTCTTCATCTGTAATGTGCAGATAGTAAAAAGGAAGGAAATGTCCTATGAATTATGCAACGATCAAGAAAACAGATGTGGCAAACGGTCCCGGTGTGAGAGTGTCGTTGTTCGTCAGCGGCTGTACCCATCATTGCAAGGGATGTTTTAACAGCGAAGCCTGGGATTTTCACTATGGACAGGCATACACAGAGGAAACAGAACAGGAGATCTTACAAGCACTGGCCCCGGACTATATCCGGGGCTTGAGCTTACTGGGAGGGGAACCCATGGAACCGGAGAACCGGGGAACGGTACTTTCTCTGGTGAAAAAGGTACGAGAGCGATATCCGCAGAAAACGATATGGTGCTACACTGGGTATGATTTTGACAAGGATCTGCTGCCCTGGATGGAAGCAGGAGATCCGGTAATGAAGGAGCTTCTGCCGCTTCTGGATGTTATCGTGGACGGAGAGTACAAGGAAGCATACAGAAATCTGAGATTACCATTTCGTGGCTCAGAGAATCAGCGGATTTTGGATGTGCCATTGTCTTTAAAGGAAAAATGTGGTAAAATCTTATATACATAAGAGGATTCGGGTCGAAAAAGGGATATCGGTCCGAAAATAAAAACAAAAGTGTGAGGGAGTAATACAAGTATGGAGAGCTTTCTGGATATGACATTAGATAGAAATCTCTACATCGGTGTTCCGGTGGGAGCCTTTTTGTGCTCCCTTTTTCTGTTATTCTGCTTTTTGAATACCATAAGGAGCCGGACAGTCCGTAGTCTGAGGGCAGTGCTGGTCTCCTGTCTTGTGTGGACCGGTGGGGTGATCCTCATGCGGCTGCAGGTATTCCCCGGGATCTGGTTCTGGCATAATTTTGCACTGATGGGACTGTTGGTCATTCCGGTGTTCATGTATGCATTTCTGTTCAGTTTTCTGGAAATTACAGAGCATGATGCGTTGATATATATTTACGGAGTGTTGACAGTGGCGCTGGTACTTGGCAATGCCTGGAGCGGCACTCTTGTGCCGGCACCTGAGGCGGTGCTCCGGGCGGATGGAACCTGCGTCTATGTGTATCATGCAACAGTGGGCATATGGGTACTGGTGGTATTGGAAGTTCTGGTACTGGTCTATGCTACTTATCTGGCACATTGCAAGATAGGCGGGAACCTGCAGCTGCGGAAGAAACTGCAGCCGCTGTTACTGGGAACCCTGTTTATTCTGGCGGGAAATCTGTTCTGCCAGATTCCCGATAATGTATTCCCGTTTGATATGCTTGGCTGTGTTGGCATGGCAGTATGCATGGTCTATATCATGTACAAACAGTACCTGTTTGATTTTTCTTATCGAATGACGGTAGGTGCAGTATATTTTCTGGCGGTAGTGTTAGCATCCCTGCCCCTGGTGATCCTGTATCATAATCTGGAAAATGTGTTGGGGACGCTGGAGAGATCCGTAGTACAGAAACTGATCCTGTATATTGTACTGCAATGCGCATGGACAGTATTTGTAGTAGCATTTGCCAGAAAACGTCTGGAAAATATTCTGAACCAGAAGCAGAAGCTGATGGTGGAAGGAATGCATGAGTTTCAGGACAGAGCAGCATCTATCCTGAATCGCAGGGAATTGTTTGCAACTCTGCATGATATCCTGGATGATGTGATTCCCGGATGGAAATCCAGAATTTTTGAGAAGAATGAAAACAATGCCGGATATCACGAAATAATACGAAACGGACAGATTCCGCTGGGCAGAGAAGAAGCAGAGAGGATCTGTGACATTGTAGAACGGGACGAGGTAAAGGAAACACCATCGGTCGCTTTATTAAAATATGATAATATGGTCTGCGGTTTTGTATACATGGAGCAGATGCGGGCAAATAAGCTCAATTATCGCGAAGCAGATTGTATTCGCCAGATGGCAAATATCGCATCGGGAAGCCTGAAAAATATTGATGCCTATGAAAAAGTATATCAGGTGTCCATACATGATGAACTGACAGGCTTGTACAACCGGAGCTATTGTGGAGTGTGTCTGCGGCAGGAGGGCATTCTCGGAGACGAGAGAGGCTTCCTGTACATGGATATGGATAATTTCAAATTATACAATGATCTGTACGGAGAACAGACCGGTGACCGGATCCTGAAATGGTGTGCAGATAGAATACAGGCTAACGTGAAGGACGGAGAGGTCTTCCGCGTGGGGTCCAATGAGTTTCTGGTCTCGGTGCCGGAGACCGGAAGGGATGCACTGGTGGAGCTGGCGGAGAAGCTGACTCAGGCAGTCCGGGAGAATACCACGGACAAGCCACAGGTGATGCAGCCTATTACTTTCAGCGTTGGTGTGGCATGGTATCCCGGACTGGCAGCAGATGCAACGGAACTGTTCCGACAGTCTAAGAGAGCTGCATTCTATGCCAAGAGGAACGGTAAAGATCAAATTCATGTATATGAAGGAAATATTACGGAGGAAAATCAGGACAGGGAGACCGGCTACGAGCAGGTGGCACCTACGGTATATGCACTGGTGGCGGCAATTGATGCGAAAGACTCTTTTACGTTCCAGCATTCTACTAACGTATCCCAGTATGCGGTGCTGCTGGCACAAAAGCTGGGGGTGTCCAGAGACGATATTCAGACTGTGAAGGTGGCAGGTCTGCTGCATGATATCGGTAAGATCGGTATTCCGGAGAGCATACTGAAAAAGGCAGGAAAGCTCACGGATGAAGAATATGAGATCATGAAGAGCCATGTGGAGAAATCGATAGAGATGATCCACTATCTACCGAATATGAATTATGTCATTCCGGCAGTAGTGTCTCACCATGAGAGATATGACGGCAAAGGCTATCCCCGTGGATTAAAAGGAGAAGAAATCCCGCTCCTCGGAAGAATCCTTGCGGTATGCGACAGCTTTGATGCCATGATCTCCAAGAGAGCTTATAAAGAACCGCTGAGTGTAGAGTATGCGATGGGAGAGCTGGAGAAAAATAAAGGCACACAGTTTGATCCCAAGGTGGCGGAGGCATTTATTGCATTGATCAAAGAAGGGAAAGTTCCCCTGTAATAAGAGAATCCGGTGATAACGTAAGAAAGAGGCGCCCGTGGGTGCCTCTTTTCAAAAGGGGAGGATTAAGTATTATCGTATCTTACGTAAGATCAAAGGAGGGGATCCGATGATAGTAGTAGTCTGTCCCGGATTTATGGGTTTATACATTTTCTATTGATATTTTTTTGTTGTTTTTGAGGACGAGTTGTTATATACTAGGAGCAGGCAGTACGACAGTCCGAATTGCGGATGCCTGTGACGATTTCGAAAGCCCGGGGGGCGGAGAAACCGTATGATTAAATATTTAATTATTATGTAAGGATGGTATTACAATTATGAATTTAATGGAACAGTGGAGATCAGTAGCATATAATGAGGCAACCGGCAAGGAGAAGCTGGAGCAGCTCTGGGCAGCTTATTTCCAGGAGGAGAAAGAGATTTACGCACAGCTTCTGAAGAATCCCAATGAAGTGGTAAAGGGTACGGTCAAGGAACTGGCTGACAGATTCAAGGTATCTCTGATGACTATGACCGGATTCCTGGATGGCATCAATGACAGTCTGATTGAGCAGAATCCTATCGACGATCTGGAAGAGGACACCCAGGTAAATTTAGGCTTCGACAAGGCTCTCCTGTACAAGAATATGGTAGCTGCAGAGGCTGACTGGCTGTACAATCTGGAGGAGTGGAACGATATTTTCGACGAAGAGACCCGTAAGGCACTCTACAAGGAACAGAAGTCTTCCACTACCATTGTAAAGGAGCAGAAGGTTTATCCTAATGACCCCTGTCCCTGCGGAAGCGGCAAGAAGTACAAGAAGTGCTGCGGCAGAAAGTAAATTGAACACAAAGGGGGTTTTCCGCAGATATGCAGAGAGCCCCTTTTTCGTTTTATCATGAATGAGATAGGTATAGGAAAGGAAGGGTTATATATGAAAATGCTGAAGGAATTGAAATGGGAAGCGATTCTTACAGGCGTCCTGTACATTCTCTTAGGGGTTGTGGCACTGGTGATCCCTGAGACCATGCAGAAGACACTGGGGTATCTGATCGGTATCGTGCTGATCCTGGCAGGTGCAGTCTCCATGATCTGTTATCTGCTTCGGGACGCCAGAGATAATTATTACCACAATGAGTTCGTATTCGGACTGGTAGGTATTGTGGTAGGTGTGGCAGTTTTGTACAAGGTAGAAGTGATCATTTCCCTGATTCCCTTTATTCTGGGAATACTGGTATTGTTCAGCGGATGTAGCAAGCTGCAGGATGCCATTGATCTGAAGAGATTAAGCTATGGCAGCTGGGTAGGAATGCTGGTTGTGGCAGTCATTAATATCATTCTGGGAATTGTTCTGATCTGCAATCCTTTTAAGGCGGCGATTCTGTTATTCCGTATTCTGGGAGTGGGACTGATCTTAAGCGGCGCCGGCGATTGCTTTTCCACAATCTATTTTGCGCAGAAGTTCCGGAGATTTAAGCAGGAGCAGGATGCCCTGGACAGTACATTTGAAGAGATCAATACTGAAAAATAACAACAGCATACAGGAAGAGAAACTGGCAGGAGGAACATTGTGAACATTGCATCGTTTTTGTCTCCGAAGGAAGAGGTTACTTTCCTTCGTGACGATATGACCATCAGGCAAGGGCTGGAGAAGATGAAGCGCTACGGTTACACGGCAGTACCGGTAATTGATGCCGAGGACCGGTATGTGGGCGTAGTCAGTGAGGGAGATTTTCTGTGGAATATTTTAAGTCATAACAGTGAGTTGGATACTATCACCATGAAAAGTCTGGAAAAGCTGTCCGTACGGGATATTATCCAGAGTGGCAAGATCCGTCCGGTATGTATTGATACCAATATGGAAGAACTGTTGGGACAGGCGCAGATGCAGAACTTTGTACCGGTGATAGATGACAGAAATGTATTTATCGGCATTATCACTCGAAGCGAGATCATTAAATATTTTATTAAAAAACAGATTGAAGTAGCAGAAAAGCAAATCTGATAAAAAGCAGAAAAAAGAGAAGAAAGGTGTGTAAAACAATGAAAAAGTTGGAAGAATATGTAAAGAGTATTCCCGATTTCCCGGAGAAAGGTATCATTTTCCGTGATGTGACAAGCGTATTGCAGGATGCGGACGGACTGCACCTGGCGATCGATACCATGCAGGAGAAGATCAAGGATCTGGACTATGATGTGGTAGTAGGTCCTGAGTCCCGTGGATTTATCTTCGGAACACCTATTGCATACAATAATCATAAGCCCTTTGTACTGATCCGTAAGAAGGGCAAGCTTCCCAGAGAGACCGTATCCACCACTTATGATCTCGAATACGGTTCTGCTACCATTGAGATGCACAAGGACAGCATCAAGCCCGGTCAGAAGGTTCTGATCGTGGATGATCTGATCGCTACCGGAGGTACCACCGAGGCCATGATCAGGCTGATCGAGTCTCTGGGCGGAGAAGTAGCCGGTATTGTGGTACTGATCGAACTGGCAGGATTAAATGGCCGTGAGCGTCTGGACGGATATCGCCTGGAGTCTGCGATCTGTTACGAGGGAAAATAAAAAAGTAACAATATTATATATGGAGTTGTTTCGTCTATGACAGAAGAGAAGAACGAAGTCATCTTCGATGATGACAAGATAAGTAAATCAGAAGAATTCGTGAATCCCGAGGAATTATATCAGGAGCTTATTCGCTGTGTGCAGAAATATCACCCCAGTGATGATATTTCCATGATCGAGAAAGCCTATAAAGTGGCCAGCGAGGCACATAAGAATCAGTTCCGGAAGTCCGGAGAGCCCTATATCATCCATCCTTTGAATGTAGCTATCATTCTGGCGGATCTGAAGCTGGATAAGGAGACTATCGTGGCAGGTATCCTGCATGATGTGGTGGAAGATACCGTGATGACAGAGGAGGATCTTAAGAGAGAATTCGGAGATGACGTGGCGCTTCTGGTAGACGGCGTGACGAAACTGGAGAAGATCCCACTGTCCGGCAGCGGAGAACAGTCGGATGCCAAGCTGGAGATGCAGGCGGAGAACCTGCGTAAGATGTTCCTTGCCATGGCGAAGGATATCCGTGTCATTATGATCAAGCTGGCGGACCGTCTGCATAATATGCGTACCTTAAAATACAAGACGCCGGAGAGTCAGCAGAGGATCGCCAAGGAGACACTGGAAATTTATTGCCCTATTGCCCAGCGGCTTGGTATCAGCAAGCTGAAGATCGAACTGGACGATCTGTCCTTAAAATATCTGGAGCCGGATATTTACTATGATCTGGTGGATAAGATCGCAGTGCGTAAGAGCGTCCGTGAGAAATACATCCAGGGCATTGTGGATGAGGTCAGCGAACATATTAAAAATGCGGGGATCGATGCAAAAGTCGATGGCCGGGTAAAGCACTTTTTCAGTATTTACAAAAAGATGAAGAACCAGCATAAGACGCTGGATCAGATCTATGATCTTTTCGCTGTGCGTATCATCGTGGAGACGGTGAAGGACTGTTATGCGGCACTGGGTGTGATCCATGAAATGTATAAAC
>CAKRRU010000023.1 GCA_934394515.1 uncultured Acetatifactor sp. | reverse complement strand
GAAGTCGGAGAATTCTTGATCCTGACATCATCCCATACCTTTATTCCCCGGTGTCGAACTGTTCTCCTTCGTTGGCATCCTCCATGACGACCTGCGGCTCCGGGATGCCTGTATTTTCCACATAGCTGAAATGAATCACCGCCTGTGACCAGTTGAGACTGATCCGGGCGGTTTTCTGCCGCTCTTCGCCCGCCTTGCGGATCAGCTCCGACAGCTCCTGCAGGACTTCTCTGGTCAGATATCCTCCCCGCCACTGGAACGTGAGAGCCCGGCTTTTCTTCGCCATTTGTACCGCTCTTTTATATACTTCTTCTGTTTTCGTAAAGGAAAGTTTTTTCTCCTTATAGTAAAAATGATCATTGTCCGGGCAGTCGGGTGCCGGTGCGATCAACGGCTCATGATCCCGGAACACCGCCTTATCTCCCAGGTTAAAATAATCATAGCGGATCTCTCCCGATGCCTCCCCATTACCCTGATGTTTCCCCAAGGTATTGTCAAAGGTCGCATCCAGATGATAGTACTGCCCGCCGATCCTCACAATATTCCAGGTATGGCGATACTTGATCCCCTTCTCCGGATTGTTACCGCAGATGGCGACGACACACCACACACCCAACGCATCGCACAGCACCTTTACTGCCTTGGCAATGCCCTCGCAGACGCCTACCCCCTGTCCCAGAGGACCGATGATCTCATGGGAATATGGTTTTTTCAGCTTATCGTAGGTAATATTTTCACAGATAAAATCATGAATGTACTTCTCTTTTTCCCACTCTGTGAACTTTGCGGCAGGCCGTACCAGTTTTTCCACCCTGGACTGCATGGCTTTCTGGTGCTCCTTGATCTTATTTTTTTCAAACAGATACTCCGGGACGAAGATAATGTTGGGGGAGTCCTGATAATATTTGTACCGGTAGCTCACCACCCAGAAGATCTCCGGGTGATCCAGCCGCAGCCGGAAAAACACGTCATACAGTTCCTCCGCCGGGATCCGTGGCAGCTGAATTTCATCTGCCATTGCCAAGACGCCCTGCTGCATGGCGTGATAGGCAGCCTGTCCCCGTTTATTCATTTTCTGATAGTAATATGCTTCCATGGTAGTTTCCTGTTCTGTTTTCTTACTCTTTCATATTTTAGTATTGTAACCTTTAATATTTTTACCCGACATCATATTTTAACAGAAGGACGATTTTTTGTGGATGCTAAAAAAAAATTATTTTTTGAAACTTTTATGGCGGCTGCACCATCTAACCATCAGAGACCTGTAAGAAAGGTTTTTATTACGAAAGGAGTTTCTATTATGAAAAATAAAATGATTTGTGCACTTTTAACTACTGTTATGGTACTGTCTTTTGCTGCCTGCGGCAGTCAGGGAAACGGCACTGCTTCCACGGAAAGCACCGTAACCTCTGAAAGTCAGACTACAGAAAGCAGTTCGCAAGCCTCCAACGCCGAAAGTTCTGCTGCTACGGAAACAGCCACTGAAACGACCACCGCTTCCGAAACTTCTTATGAAGATAACTTTGCGGTTCCCACTGAGGATGCCGTGGCTTTCGCCAAGAAAATCCAGGCAGCGGTAGCCAATGAAGATCTGGAAGCTCTGGCTGATCTGACCCATTATCCGGTCTATGTATCTATTGCTGACGACAGTGTCATCGAAAGCAAAGAAGACCTGATTGCTCTGGGTGCCGATAAAATCTTCACCGATGAAATGAAAGATTCTATCTCTAATGCCGCTCTGTCCGACTTAAGTCCCAGTATGGCAGGTTTTACTCTCTACAGTACCGGAGATGCCCCCAATATGATTTTCAGCGTACAGGACGGCAAACTTGGTATCAGCGGCATGAACTATTAATTGCTGTATCTATTGCAGGTAACACAGGTAACCTGTTGCACTACATCAAAATGCCTTCTGAGTACTGTAAGTTTACTCAGAAGGCATTATTTTTACCCTTTTATGTAGTTTCTTTTTTAGCGCTTTCTTCTTCCCGCTTTTTGCTGATCGTCAGGATTTCTTCATTCAGCGAGAGCATTCTGGCATCCAGATCCGATACCATTCTGGCACACTCTACCAGTTCATTCTTAATATTCTCCGGTGCATCCCCTTCAAATTTATAATGTATCTTATGCTCCAGACTTGCCCAGAAGTCCATGGCTACCGTACGGATCTGTATCTCCACCTTCGTGTCCACCGTGCGGTCGGACAGGTAGACCGGAATACTGACGATCATATGATAGCTTTTGTAACCGCTGGCCTTCGGATATGTAATATAATCTTTCACCGCGATCACCTGAATGTCCTTCTGATCCCGGATCATATCCGCAATACGGTAAATATCAGATGTGAAAGAACAAATGATGCGGATTCCCGCAATATCATTTATGTATTTAACCATATTGTCTATGGTGGATTCCTGACCGTAACGCTTCAACTTCTTGACAATGCTTTCCGGAGTCTTGATACGCGCCTTGATGTGTTCAATGGGATTGTACTGGTGTACATGCTGAAATTCGTCATTCAATATCTGCATCTTCGTCTCCATCTGACGCAGCGCCGCACTGTATACCAGTGTAACCTCCTTCCAAGTGTCGATTCCGTCCCCGTTTTCTGCCTTAAACTCCATATTACCTCTCATTCTCGTCTGTCACAAATGAAGCTGTGACCGTTTTGTTATATTTCTTACTTCCCCAGACGTTATTTCGTTACGGAAATTCTGCTTTCGTATTACGTATTTATGATAATTATAGCATACCTTCCTTCAAAAATGTATAATTTTAACAAAACCTTTATTATTTTTTAAGATTGATTGGGCAGTTTTATATATAAATCGTTATTTTCTAATGTATTCCGCTTGCAGGTCAAACTACTTCCTATTATAATTTACTGAGATCAGTTATTTCATTTTTTTATTTGCGTAAGGAGATTTTCTATGTTCCGTATGTGGGCCAAAATTTTTAAAAATAATCATATGCTGAAAGACACCTGCATTGAAGATGGCAGTAACGATACCCGTACGCATAAGGTTTTTCACTCTCTGGATGAAGTCTGCCACCGGTTCGACCTCGGGGTTCCCATCTGGCTGGACATGAATGTTGCGGACTTTAAACGTCATAACAAGACCCGCTTTACCCAGGACAGCTTTGTGGAGACAATTGATTTCGACTATCTGGAAATACAGATTATTGAGGAGGACTGATTTTTCTGCTATTGACTTTTTTGTTTTTCTGCAGTAATATTTTCTTTATCAGATGTAGTTTTAAAAACTATGTGAAAAAGTTGCTGGAAACATGTATCGTGTTTTTTAGAATTGTGAATACTGATTTTGAATAGCTTTTTATTACATCATATGATTGCACCGGCAGACTGCCGGCAGGAAAAGGAGGAGTTATTATGCAGATTACCATAAGAGAACCGGGAAGCGCTATTACCCATTTTATTGCCATGATGATGGCAGTATTCGCAGCTGTACCACTGTTAATAAAGGCCGGTGTGCAGTCCGGACAGGAGAATTTGCTGGCTATGTCCATTTTTATGGGCAGCATGATCCTGCTGTATGGTGCCAGCGCAACTTATCATTCCGTAGACCTCACCGGGAGAAGTCTCCGTATCTTCCGTAAACTGGATCATATGATGATCTTTGTATTGATTGCCGGTTCCTACACCCCGGTATGTCTCATCGTATTAGGCGGTAAGCTGGGATATACTTTGCTTGCACTGGTATGGGGTATCGCTGCTCTGGGCATGATTGTAAAAGCCTGCTGGATCACTTGTCCCAAGTGGTTTTCTTCTGTGATCTATATCGCTATGGGCTGGGTATGTGTCCTGGTATTCGGTCCGCTGCTGAAGACTTTGTCTCTGCCTGCGTTCCTCTGGCTGCTGGCCGGCGGCATCATCTATACCGTTGGTGGTGTCATCTATGCCCTGAAACTTCCTCTCTTCAATGCAAAGCATAAATTCTTCGGTTCCCACGAAGTGTTCCACCTCTTCATCATGGGCGGAAGCGTCTGCCATTTCATATTTATGTATTTATATGTGGCGTAACCGGGAAGTTAAATAATGCTGATAACTTTAAGCAATTCCAAAATGAGACTATATAAAAATTCTCTCCATGATACTGCGGTTGAAGAAAGTATCTCCGGAGAGAATTTTTTTAACGCTATATTTGCCTCAAAAAACTATTTTGGGTTGAGATACTACATGCGCGATGATATAATTATAAAAATATCAACATAACGCAATAAAACAATCTCAAAAATATACGGAGGGGAAAAGTGGCTGATTCACTATATATTGTAATGCCCGCCTATAATGAAGTCGGCAATATTAATAAAACTGTTGAAAGCTGATATCCTGTTTTAAACGGCAAATCCAATGATTCCAGGCTTATTATTACAGATTACGGAAGTACCGACGGAACACACGAATTATTACAGCAATTATGCTTACATTATCCTAAACTGGAAATTTTGAAAACCACCAATCAATATCATGAGCCCAAACTGATTGCATTGTACGATTATGCAATTAAACAGAAGATTGATTATGTTTTTCAGACGGATTCTGACAACCAGACAAGCCCTGACGAATTTGAAGAATTTTGGCAACAAAGACATTTATATGACGGTATTTTCGGGAATCGCATTATCAGAGGCGACGGAAAGAGCAGAGCCTTTGTCGAAAAAGTAGTCTGCCTGTTATTACGACTATACTTCGGTGTAAAAATACCGGATGCAAATGCACCGTTCCACCTGATGAAATGCAATACTTTAAAAAAATATTTATATAAATTGCCTAATGATTATAATCTTCCTAACATTATGATGGCAGCATATTATGTATATTACAATGAAAACTACTGTTTTAAAGAAATCACATTTAACCCCAGAACATCCGGAACAAATTCTATAAATATCCCCCGGATAATTAAAACCGGTTGGCAGGCTTTATGGGATTTCTATGCTCTCAAACGAGATATGTCGAAGGAAAAATAAATGAAAAGTAAAATCAGAAATATATCCGTAATTATTTTTTGTGTAATAATATCATTCATATTTTTATTATCGAGTCCTCTGCATCCCTGGAACAGCTATGATACAGCAACAGATTCCAGTGTATTTAAAACCGTTTCAATGATGATGAGCAAAGGATACCTGCCTTACAGAGACACATTTGATCATAAGGGACCTCTTTTATATCTTATTAATTTTTTAGGAGATCAGTTTTCTTCTTACCGTGGGGTCTGGATTGTCGAATTTGTTTTTATGATAATAACAGTATTTATGCTGTATAAAATTGCTAAATTAGCATGTAACCACATCGAAGCCCTTATAACAGCAACTGTTTCCCTGACTTTTCTTTATCCGTTTTTCGAGGGGGGAAATCTCGTAGAAGAATATGCAATGTGTTTTATTGCAATCAGTCTGTTTATCTTTTTAGATTATCTGAAAAATCACCATGTAACTCGATTACGGCTGATCATCTGCGGCGCAACATTTGCCGGAACCCTTCTGCTGAGACCCAATATGATTCCTGTATGGATTGTAATGTGTCTGACGATCTTAATAAAAGTATGTTTAAATAAAGACTGGCAACATTTAAAGTCATTTGTTCTTTATTTTAGTCTGGGCAGCATATTGGTAATCGTTCCTATCATGTTATGGCTAATAATGAAAAAAGATTTCTCGTATTTTGGGGATGCATATATTGTTTTCAACTTTGAGTATTCCACTCACGCCTCTTTTAGTGATATGTGGCATGGTTTTTTTTCTTATTTTAATCATACTATTTTTTATATAGCATTTTTTGCACAAATATATCTTCTTAAAAATGAAGATAAGTGGGTAAATATTTCACATATGCTTTGCCTGCTTGTTACCTTGTTCTCCATCAGTTTTTCCGGCGATCCTTACAAGCATTATGCAATGGTATTGATACCTCTTATTGCTTACCCACTCTCCGGTATATTCGGTCAGATAAATGCGATTAAAATAAATGAAGTAAGATCTGTTTTGTCTATGCTGGTGGTATTATATCTTCTTATTGCACTGATTCTGCCTGACTGGGAAGACTCCGTTCAAAATCTTACATATGCATACGATTCAAAAAATAGAGGTAAAATATCAATGACTGCCGGAACTGTTGCAGAATATGTTGAAAACAATACCACTGAAGATGACTGCATCTCCGTTTACGGAAACTGGGATATAATATATGTACTGAGCAACAGAAAACACGCTACAAGATATTCTTATCAATATCCTATAGGTGATGTAAGACCTGAAATTATGGAAGAATATTTTTCACAATTAGCAGAGGTTCAACCGCCGGTCATTGTAGTACAAGCGGAACACTTCGATAATATGATAGATAATTTTCTGTCAGAAAACAATTACAAGTTGGAGTGGGCTGAAAGTAAAAATATCTTAAACAGTGCCTTAGTGTATGCAAAGTAAACGTCCTTTGACGAAAAAGGGATAACTACATGGAGAATGATTAAAATATGAGCAGTAATCATACAGCAATAACTAACTCAGCGTTTTTTAATAAATTATGGCATAATGCGTGGAAATATTTGTTAATCGCCGCATCACTGGCAGCCACCGTAAAAATCATATTTTTCGGTTTCGATATCGACGAACAATATGCTGTATCAATGGCCTACCGTATGATACGGGGAGACAGAATGTTTTTAGAAATGTGGGAGCCTCATCAGACTTCTGCTTTCTTTTCTGCAGCTTTTTTATGGATTTACGTACATATTTTCCACTCATTGAACTATGCTGTTATTTTTTTACGTTTCACGGGTGTTTTTACGCAATTTATGATAAGTATTTTCCTTTTTCGTACTTTTTGCAAAATGTTTTCTCGTGAAACCGCCTTCGTCACTGCAATATTTTATTATAATCTAATTCCCAAGAACAGTACAGTTCCGGATTTTTCCAATATGCTTCTTTGGTTTAGTACTCTTTCTTTTTTATGCTTTTTGGAATTTTATATGGCAGAACAGAATTTCCGTTCAAAACGCTCTGCCTTTTTTCTTATTGCAGCCGGTATTAATTCCGCTTTACTTGTACTTTCTTATCCATCATGCATCATCATTGTAATCCCCTGGTGCATTGGATTATTTCTGTTGTCTCGCTCTGTTAACCGTTTTAAGAATATTTTATACTATTTAGGCACCTGTGGTATTTGTGCTGTGTGCTGGCTGTCTTATTTTCTGAATCACATGTCATTTAGTGATTTTATCTATGGATTATTGCAAATGTCAGCAGATGGCTCTCATGATGTCACTATCTTTGAGAAAATAAAAGCTTATTTTTTACTAGCTTTCGAAGTTTTTCCCTATTTTCTAGTTGCCTTGGCTTTTGCATTAATTATCTATTATATTTTAAAAGCGTTACTTCACAAAAAATACAGTCTTTTTCTTATATTAATCATTACATTATCCGTTGAACAAGGATATATCTGGTATTCCTTACAGAAACACCTTGCATACCCCGGTATTTTATATTTTCTGCTTCCGCTGTACGGAATTTACAAATATTTAACATCGGGCAAATCGGGGAAAAAACAAAAACCTGATATGTATACGACTATTTACTGGTTCGGAAGTATTGCATCTTTCTTTCTATTACTTGCTGCTGTAATAGTCAGCAATACTCCCCTTTATGAATCTTTCGGATATATGGGAATTGGAATGCTTGCTTCTTTATGTTATTTAGAGAATGAACGTGTTACCTGCTGTAACTTTTGGCGTACTGTTCTTTTCTTTTTATTGGGAATTGTAATCATTCATAAAGCATTTATGCTTTACAATATTTACGGTCACGATACCATCTTTGTCACACGACAGAAAGCTGAGTCTGGTCCCATGGCCGGTATTTACGGCCGCTATTCTGATGGTTATGACTATAATATCCGTGGAAGATTACTGGACGAGTATATACCAAGAGGCAGCAAAGTCTTAATTGTCAGCCACAAGACCATCATGTATCTTCAAGAGGGTTATGATGTCTGCAATTATTCAACTATCAGTACGCCTACAATTGACGATAGGTTATTCCGTTACTGGAGTCTATATCCTGATAAAGTTCCCGAATATATCATCTGGGATAAGTGTTCTGAAGGATATATTGCCACAAATTCCGACGTCAATACCAAACTGGTGGAAAATGCCGAATTATTGGCCGATGATGAGGGATTATGCATTTACAAACTTCCAATCAATCCTTATTGATACTTTTCCAAAACCTTGTCTCTTAAATAATGTTGAATTGTCGGAATAATCCGCACTCTTAAACTGCCTGTGGCATTCGGACAGCATATGTTATACTATCAGTAAACCAAATGTTTCTACTGATATCTATAAGCTTTTGTAATGTTATAAATATTGATGAATCAAAGATTGGACATTCTGAAAAACAAGACACATTTTCGGGGTGTCAGTCTCACCGACAACGGTGCACGGCTGATCCCGTATATTCAGGAAATGGTCAATCAGAAAGAAAAACTGCACCAGGCAGCCTTCAATATCAACAATAAGATTGAAGGGAAACTGCGGGTCGGCAGTTTTTCCAGCATCACCGCCCTGTGGATGCCGGAAGTGGTCCATTTTTCCCGGGAAAATTATCCAAAGGTGGATGTAGAGATCTTTGATGGCAATTACGATGAAATCCGGGACTGGATCATTCACGGTCAGGTAGATTGCGGTTTTTGATCCTCCATCGTGGCAGATGTTCTGACCTTTTATCCACTGCTGAACGATCCCCTGTGTACTGTTTTCCCCGAGGGGCATCCCCTTTCTTCCAAAAGCTGTGTCACTCTGCCTGAGCTCTTCGAATACCCTCTGATCATCGAGACTCCCGGCTGCGACAATGACATTCAGCACCTTCTGACCAAATGTCCCGTCCGCCCAAAGATCTCTTACAGCTTCCGGGACGACACTCTCATTATGTCCTTCGTCAGGAACGGTCTCGGCGTAACCATCTCCCAGGAGCTGGTCTTAAAAGCCTTCGCGCAGGGCGTCGTCTCAAGACCGCTCTCTCCTTCATGCCATCGTACCCTCGGGCTGGCTTTCTCCAAAACTACCAATTCGGTAGTTTCCCAGACCATGCTCCGGTATCTGCAGAAAACCATTCACTGATTATACCATCTGTACTACCCAGACATTACTTTTTACCATGCAATAGCCGATGATCACCTTGATCATCTCCGTGCCCTGCACCAGAAAATAAATACTCACGATTCCAAGTCCGGTGAAATGTGCCAGCAGATACGCCGCAGGTACTACCACGACCCAGGTAAACACTGAGTCAAACAGAAAGGTAACCACTGTCTTGCCGCCGGAACGCAGGGTGAAATAGGAGGCATGGCTAAAGGAGCAGAACGGCATAATGATGGCCGATACCGCAATAAAGCTCGTGGCCAGTGCTTTGATCTCCTCAGAAGTATTGTAAATACCGGGGAAAAATCCTCCTACCACAAACATTAATACCGCCATGATGATGCAGCAGAAGACGCTGAATACGATCATCTTGTTGTCCGCATCCTTGGCCTCTTCCAGTTTTCCGGCTCCCAGATACTGTCCGACCACAATACTGATGCAGGAACCCAGCTGGAGATAAACAATATTGAACAGGTTCGTGATGGTGGAAGCAATATTCAGTCCCGCCACCACATCCAGACCTCTGACGGAATAGCACTGGGTCACCGTTGTCATGCCTGCTGCCCACAGTACCTCATTGAGCATCAGAGGGAAGCCTTTGATCAGGATTGCCTTCAGTTCCGCAAACGGAATACCGAATCCGGTATACGCGCCTTCCAGATATCGGTTCTTCGCCCGATGGGTGTGTGCCCAGATCACTACGATCAATGCCTCAATATAACGGGCGATCACAGTAGCGAGCGCCGCTCCCTGTACTCCCATCTCCGGCAGGGGACCGATGCCGAAGATCAGCAGATAATCCAGGACCGCATTGGTTCCCACCGCTACAAAGCTGGCCAGCATTGGGATAAAGGTCTGCCCTGTCTCCTTGATATTCGTAGCATAGGACTGGTTCACAGCAAAAGGAATCAGCCCCACCATCATGATTGCCAGATATTCCATGCCATACTGCAACGCCACATCCGTAGCTCCGTTACCCACTGTGTCCGTCAGATACAGAGAGATCAGCGCAGAACCCTTCGTCAGAAACAGTAAGATTGCCCCACCGGTCACCAGCAAAGTCGCATACAGTTTAAACCGGAAGGAATACATATGTCCCTTATGGTTCCCCTTGCCAAAATACTGGGCACCGAAAATGCTGGCGGCAGATACGGCACCGAAGATTGCCAGATTGTATACAAAAATCAACTGGTTCACAATGGCAACGCCGGACATCTGCTCCGTCCCCAGCTGTCCCACCATGATATTATCCAGAAAACTTACCAGATTCGTAATGGCATTCTGCAGGATCATGGGAATCGCCAGTAACAGATACTTCTGATAAAACTCCCAGTCTCCGATATATTTTTTCTTTAATCTTGCTAACATGATTTTCCTCTATTTTTCGTATATTTTTCAAGCTATTCCTGATTCTGCGGCATGGTGCTGTGTACTTTTTTTCTGACAAAGTAGAAGCATACCGCCTGCAGCAGTATCGTTACCAGCCAGGAGGCCGGATAGGATAAAAACAATACCATCAGCGAACGATGATTCGGGAATACCCCATAGATCCAGAAAATTCTCGTTCCTACCGTTCCGATGATAGACAATATCATAGGCACCGCCGAATGTCCCATCCCCCGCAAAGCCCCCGGGATCAGATCCATGATACCGCATAAAAAGTAAGTCAGTGTCGTATATAGCAGAATCTCCGTTCCGCAGGCAATAACGTCCGCATCCGTTGTATAGATGTGGAGCAGCTGCGGTCCGAAGAGATTGGCACTGCCTCCTAATGTCACCGCCACGATCACTGACAGGATCATACAGTCAACCAGAACCCTGTCCATTCGCTTTTTCTTCCCGGCACCGTAGTTCTGGCTGGTAAAGCTCATGCACGCCTGCGTGATGGAATTTACCGATACGAACAGAAATCCGAAGATATTATTAGCCGCCGTATATCCGGCCATGGCGATGGATCCGAAGGAATTCACCGAGGACTGCAGCAGCACATTAGAAAAATTGATCACAACGCTCTGTATCCCCGCAGGAACCCCCACCTGAAAGATCTGTAGCAGGTATTCCCATTTCATTCCCAGTCCCAAGATCCGCAGCCGGTAACAGCTGTCCGTGTGGAACAGGCACCATAATACCAGCACACAGGAAATGATCTGTGCAAACACCGTGGCAATGGCCACACCTGCCACTCCCAGGGAAAATACGATAACCAGTACCAGATTCAGTCCCGCATTGACAGCCCCGGAAATAATCAGGAACAATAACGGCCGCTTCGTATCTCCCACAGCCCGCAGAATGGCAGCGCCGTAATTGTACAACATGAAAAAGGGCATGCCGCAGAAATAAATTTTCATATATAATGCCGCCTGGTCAATAACATCTGCCGGAGTATCCATCAGCTCCAATGCCCCTCTCGTGCAGAACAGCCCCACAAATACCATAACGATCCCGCTGATCAGCGCAAAAGTCATGGCCGTATGTACGGTCTCACTCATCTCCCGCTCCTTACCGGCAGCGTAAAATCTGGCCGACAGGACATTGGCTCCCAGCGAAACTCCGATAAAGAGATTCACGAACATATTGATCAGTGCCGTGGTGGAACCCACCGCTGCCAGTGCCTGACTTCCGGTAAATCGTCCCACCACAATAATATCCACCGCATTGAACAGCAGCTGCAAGATACTGGACACCATCAGGGGCAGTGCAAAGGAGATCAGCTTGTCCATGATCGTGCCGTTGCACATATCTATTTCGTATTTATTTTTCTTCCGTGTTGCTTCCATAATTTTATTTCCTGTAATTTTCTTCCAAATTCCGTTATTTTCCCACACCGTTCATCCGCATCTGCAGAAGAACCGTTATAACTTATGATTTTATCACATATTTTGCTATATTTCCATTCCCCTTTTCACCTAAAAATATGGTATACTATAGTTTGGATGTTTTCGGTTTTCACACAGCCGGATCACGTCCCGCAAATGAGTACATGAGAACACAGAGAAAGGAATCTTATCCCTATGAAATATGACGTAATCATTATCGGTGCCGGTCCCGGCGGTATCTTCTCCGCTTACGAGCTGGTGCAACAGAATCCCGGTCTGAAGATCGCTGTCTTTGAGTCCGGCCACGCTCTGGAGAAGCGCCACTGTCCCATCGACGGCGACAAGATCAAGAGCTGCATTAATTGTAAAAGCTGTTCCATCATGAGTGGTTTCGGCGGCGCCGGCGCTTTTTCCGACGGAAAATACAATATCACCAATGCTTTCGGCGGCACCCTCTACGAGTATATCGGCAAGAGTCAGGCCATCGACCTTATGAAGTATGTGGATGACATCAATATGAAATTCGGCGGCGAGGGAACAAAGCTGTACTCCACTGCAGGCACTTCTTTCAAAAAGATCTGTATGCAGAACAAGCTGAACCTCTTAGATGCTTCCGTGCGCCACCTGGGTACGGATATCAACTTCATCGTACTGGAGAACCTGTACGCGGAATTAAAAGATAAAGTAACTTTCTATTTTGATACTCCCGTGAAAACCATGGAAGCCATAGGCGACGGCTACCGTATCTGCTGTGAGAACGAATCCTACGACTGCGATAAATGCATTATCTCCGTAGGCCGCAGCGGCAGTAAATGGATGGAGCAGATCTGTAAGGACCTGGATATCAATACCAAGTCCAACCGTGTGGATATCGGTGTCAGGGTAGAACTTCCCGCTGTTATCTTCTCCCATCTGACCGATGAACTTTACGAGAGTAAGATCGTCTACCGTACTGAGAAATTCGAAGATTCCGTACGTACCTTCTGTATGAATCCTCACGGTATCGTCGTAAATGAAAACACCAACGGTATCGTCACCGTAAACGGCCACAGCTATGAGGGTGCCGACAAGCAGACCGAGAACACCAACTTTGCCCTGTTGGTGGCCAAGCATTTCTCCGAGCCTTTCAAGGACAGCAACGGCTATGGCGAAAGCATTGCCCGTCTCTCCAATATGCTGGGCGGCGGTGTCATTGTACAGCGTTTCGGCGATCTGGTAAGAGGTCGTCGCAGTAATGCCAAGCGTATCGCCGAAGGCATGGTGGAACCCACCCTGTCCGCGACCCCCGGAGACTTAAGTCTGGTGCTGCCCAAGCGTATCCTGGACGGCATCATCGAAATGATCTACGCCCTGGACAAGATTGCCCCCGGCACGGCCAATGACGACACTCTGCTCTATGGTGTCGAAGTCAAATTCTATAATATGGAAGTGGAACTGGATGAACATCTGGAAAGCTGTCACAAAGGGCTGTACATCATCGGTGACGGCAGCGGTGTGACCCATTCCCTGTCCCATGCATCCGCCAGCGGTGTCTATGTTGCAAGACAGATCACCAAAGGGGAATAACCAATAAGAAAGAAGGTATATTCTATGGCACAGACAGTTAAGATCATCTCTGACAGTACGTGCGACCTGTCAAAGGAATTGGTAGAAAAGTATGACATCACGATCCTGCCTCTGCATATTCTGCTGGGTGAGGACGAATATCGCGACGGTGTGGATATCACTCCGGAAGAAATCTTCCGCTGGTCCGATGAAAACAAGACCACTCCCAAGACCTCAGCGCCTTCTCTGACTGAGGCCATGGATATTATGAAACCCTTCGTGGACGAAGGCCGGGAGCTCATCTGCTTCTCGATCTCCGACAGCATGTCTACCTCCGGCAACGTCATGCGGCTGGCGGCAGAGGAACTGGAAGCTTCCGATAAAGTCACCGTGATCAACTCCGCGAACCTGTCTACGGGTATCGGTTTACAGGTAATTCAGGCGGCCATTCTGGCATCCGAAGGGAAAAGCGCCGCCGAAATCACTGAAGCCATCGAGGCGATCCGTCCCAAAGTACGGGCCAGCTTTGTCGTGGATACTCTTACCTATCTCCACCGGGGCGGCAGATGCAGTGCCGTGGCAGCTCTGGCAGGCGGTATGTTAAAGCTTCATCCCCGGATCGTCGTGGTGGACGGTGCCATGGATGCCTCTAAAAAATATCGCGGAAAACTCGGTTCCGTCATCCTCTCTTATACGAAGGATATGGAAGAGGATCTGAAAAATGCTGTTCCCGACAGAGTTTTCATTACACATTCCGGTTGTGACCGTGAAATCGTGGAAGCAGTCCGCTCCTATCTGGAGAGTCTCGGTATCTTTGATGAGATCCTGGAGACCAGAGCAGGCGGTGTCGTATCCAGCCACTGTGGTCCCGGCACCTTAGGTGTACTTTTCATTGCAAAATAAAGAATCAGAAAGAGGTTTTTATGATCCGTTTTATATTCGTCGTATTGTTTGTTGTACTATTCCTGATACTGTCCACACCGCTTATGCTTGCGGAATGGATCATCGGCAAATTCAATCCCGGTCTCAAAGACCGCAGTTCCCTGGCGATCGTCAACTGGGCATTCCGGTGGGTCATCCGTCTGTCCGGTACAAAGGTCATTGCTATCGGTGAAGAAAATATTCCCACCGATACCGCTGTACTGTATGTCGGCAATCACCGCAGCTTTTTCGATGTTGTGCTGACCTATGTCCGCGTTCCCAGACCTACCGGTTACATTGCCAAAAAGGAAATGCTGAAATGGCCGCTGCTGAACATCTGGATGAAGGATCTGCATTGTCTCTTCCTGGACCGTCAGGATATCAAGGCAGGACTTAAGACGATCCTTGCCGCCATCGACAAGGTAAAAAGCGGTATTTCGATCTGTATTTTCCCGGAAGGCACCCGTAATAAGACACAGGATACTTTCCTTCCGTTCCACGAGGGAAGCTTTAAAATTGCGGAAAAAGGAAATGTTCCCATCATTCCCATGACGATCGTGAACTCCGCCGCTATCTTTGAAGATCATTTTCCGAAAATAAAAAAGGCTACCGTAGTCATTGAATACGGTAAGCCTATTTATCCAAAAGATCTGGACAAGGAGACCCGCAAGAGCATGGGCACCTATGTACAGAATATTATCTCTGAAACTTATTTCAAGAATAAAGAACTGATCTGACTTTTCTAATGTTTATCGGCGAGGGAGACCTGCTGGGCTATCAGAAGAAGATACTCCGCAGTGTCTCCCTCTTCCGGATAATAGCTTATCGAATCCCGGTTGCACCCCATCAGATAATGCAGAAAATCTTCCAATATCTCCGTATACTGATAACTGTATAACACATAGTTGGCACAGGACAATTCTTCTGCGCGTTTCAACAGATCATCGGTTCCGTTGTTAACGTTCGTGACGGCATCGATCATATTGTGGGATCGTTTTGCCAGTTCCTCGCCCCGGTCCCTGATACTTTCCATGAATATGGTACAAAGATCCACATCCACCGGCTGCCTGGTCGCCAGATAGGTCATGGAACCGTACAGATATGCCGTTTCCTCCAGATAGCTGGTATTGTCCTCGAAAAAGTCTTTGTACTCCAGGATCTGATTGCGATAAGTAAGTAATCCCGCCGCACGGTACAGCTCTGTCAGTGCCATGAACTTCTCCGCATCTCTGCCCGAAGTCGCCACCAGTTTGCTATACACCGCCGATGCATGCTGCAGGCACTGTGTGGCATACTGTACATCATACTTCTGATACAGATAACTGAATTTTGCCATTACCGCCACATAGCACATATTTTCCGGTTCCGGCGTATCTGTGCTGTTAGCCGTTTTTTCCAGCCAGTCGGCAATATATTCCAGCAGATCCGGGATCTCATTGTCATTGTCGTCCGCAAGTACCTGCGGATACCACTCGCAGACTTCCAGCAAAGTAATGATCTCGTCCTCAGCAATGCTGCGGTCCTGACACCCGTCGTGAATATCCGCACACAAAGTCGTAAACAGCTCCTGATAATGATCTTTTTTCAGAGAAAAAGTAAGGGATCTTCCCACATTATCACATTCCAGATAGAACTCACCTTCCTCGGTATAGTCCGTGAAATCCGCTGTTCCGATATACACTGCAAGATCCTCATTATAATCGGTCTGCTTTATCGTACCTTCATAGACCGTTGCCCCTGTCTCACGGTTCACCAGGCGGAAGTTTTCCACAGGCTGTCTGCCCTTTACCACAGCCTGTTTTACTCCATCTGCGGCGTAACCCTGCTGATCCACCAGCACATTGGGCGTCATTACCGGCAGTGTGTAATTGATGACCGGCGTATTCTCCATACCGGTCACGCTGATACTTACATGGCCTGTCTCTACCGCTGTCTGCCCGCAGGCACTCAATCCTATGCTGTTAAATAGTAATAGCAGGGACAGGATCCCTGCGCTTTTCCTGCTGTATCTCAAAGTATTCCTCCGGTCATTCTCCGGGGACATTACGGTACACGATTTCCCCGTTGATAATAGTATAAAGGGTTCGCGTGAAAATTTCCATAGGATTTCCGTCGAAAATGGCAATGTCCGCATCTTTCCCCACTTCCAGGCTGCCAATACGGTCTGCCACGCCGCAGATTTCGGCGGGATATATAGTAATGGCCCGGAAACCTTCTTCCATGGGAAGCCCGGCTTTCACTGCCAGTCCGGCACAGAGCGGCAGTGTCTGGATCTGAGATACCGGATGATCCGTGGTGATGGCAATGGGGACTCCGGCCCGGTTCAGCACTCCTGCGGTCTTAAATGACATATTCTGTACTTCGATCTTATTTCGGCTGGTGAGATCCGGTCCTACGATAGCCGGAAAGCCTTCCTTTGCCAGCTCCTCCGCCACCAGATGTCCTTCCGAACAGTGATCCAGCGTCATCCGGACACCGAACTCCTTCGCAATGCGGATCGCCGTAAAGATATCATCCACACGGTGAACGTGGGCTTTTAGCGGGATCTCTCCCCGAAGAACCGGCAGATAACATTCCTTTTCAAAATCCGCTTCAAAATATTCGCCCTTCTCCCGTGCCTGCTCCTTGCAATGCAGATACTCTCTGCTTTCCCACAGTTCTCTGCGCAGCATCGCAGCAATCGCCATCCGGGTGCAGGGACTCTTATTTTGTCCGGAATAATTGACCTTCGGATTCTCTCCGAAAGCTACTTTCATAGCCGCCGGCGCTTTGATCACAAGATCATCAATACGCCGTCCCTTCGTCTTCACCATGGCAAACTGTCCGCCTACGACATTAGAACTTCCCGGTCCGATCATAGCTGCGGTAATTCCGGCCCTTACTGCATCATCAAATGCCGCATCCATGGGATTAATGGCATCGATGGCACGCAGAGCCGGTGTCAGGGGATCCACCGTTTCGTTACAGTCATCCCCTTCCGTACTCTTTTTCTCTTCCATGATGCCCATATGGCAGTGCGCCTCAATGATACCGGGCATGATCAGTGCGTTCTTGACGATCACTACCTGCTCACCTGCTTCCGGTCGCAGCTCTACCTCGCCTTTGGCACCTACTCTGGCAATCTTTCCGTTTTTGATCTGCAGGATCCCTTCGGGAATCTCTCTGCCCGCCATTGTAAGGATTCTGCCGCCTACGATATACATCAGTGGAACAATGCCTCCCCGTTTACCGGCTCCCCATCATGTGTGAGGGCAAAATACAGGTTACTTCCCTCGGCGCTGTAATATTTTGTGGGAGCTGCCACACTACCAATAGTTTCTCCGGGATTCACATAGGAATTTTCCTTTACTGCGACATCTTTCAACTGTCCGTACGTAGCTTCATAACCATCTCCCAGATCCAGTGTCACTGCTTTTCCGATTTCCTCATTTTCGAATACCGACTTCACTTTTCCCTGGGCACATGCAGTCACTGCCGTCCCCTCTTCCGCTGAAAAAACAGTGGCCGGATTATATTTATACTGATCCAGAGTGGCAAAATAAATACTTTTATCCATGGAATAATGCATCAGGATATCACGCTGCACCGGCTGTTGCAATCCGTCACTTTCCGCAAAATGCAGTGTTTTCTCCACGACTATATCTGCGCCCGCCGTCTGCTTTTCTTCTGTCTCTTCCTTCTGCTTTCCGGAATCCTGCTGTTCTTTCTCCGCAGCAGACAGCAGAGTCTCCTGATCTGTCAGTCCCGGGATCTCCACGTGACCGGAGCCGACTTCCTGAGGCATATAGTCCAGATCATCCTCAGTGACAGGCGCTCCCGCGATCTCATTTCCCACCGTATTGTCTGCGGTCAGTCCGGGGATATTTTCATCCTCCTTCAGCAGATGTTCCTCACTGTTCTCTGTGATCTCCTGCAATTTATCCTCTGCATTGTTTTCCAAAGCAGTGAAGTCCAAGGTATAACCATCATCCTTAGACTCCACATTCTGCCCCTTCATATAGATCCCTGTCATGGTCAACGCCGCCAGAACAAAGGCCGAAGAAGCCAACATTATAATACGTTCTTTGTTAATACCGCTCTTTTTATTTCTTCTCATATCTTATCCGCATCCTTCCTGTTCCCTGAATCAACTGCCTGCTATTACGTCCTCAAACCATTTTCCCTGGTTTATCCTATAGTCTTGCCCGATTCAAGGGTTTTATTCAGGATGCGTGCGATACGATAATTACATTTATTTCTAATTTATTCTCAGGCTTCAGCGGCATAAGCTGCCATATCCACATGCTGCACGGTTCCCACATTTCCGTTTTCATATAAGAAAATGCCGGTCTTACGGATCACTCCGTTGGTTGCATTGGTATTCGTGGAGCCGTCCTGCGCATTACGGTTTCCCTGTAAGGTGAAATCTGTGGAAACATTTTGCAGACAGATGGCACCGACACCCTTGTCAGAAAGTTTGTACAGTACATCATTTCCATTTTCATCCTTACACCAGATTTTTAATTTTGACCAGATGGAATCGTTCTCATCGATCCAGCCGTTTCCGTCCTCATCGTACTGCGCCAGATCCGCGAATCCGTCCCCATTCCGGGTTCCGAACAGCTCGCTTCCGTCATTGATCCTGCCATCGCCGTTTTTATCCAGTGCCAGATAACCGCTGCCTTTCAGCATAGAAATCTCGTCTTCCTTGCCGTCTGCATCCAGATCAAAATAAAAGGTCTGATCTGACACTTCTGTCACGTCAGTATCCAGATTAATCACCAACGGGTCACACAAGGTAAATTGTGCTACATTGAGTTCTTCTCTGTAGTATTTCTCACATCTGCGGCTCATATTGACATTCACGTTAAAATTAATTTCTCTGCCGTCCTTAGTCCGTACAGTTCCCACGGTGGAGAAGCTGGTGTCTTCCTGCTCCGTACTCCTGTATTCTCCCACGTAGTTCAGTACTCTCAGACGTGCTGCGGATGACCTTATCAAACCAATAGAATGATTCTGTTGTAAACTTCCGGACAGTCCTTCGGTGTTTCCGTTATTTTTCGCATCGACATACTGAGTGCTATCCTGCGCACCGTTGCCTGTACTCCATACGTTCGACGTCTGCGTTCCACCGCTGCTCCATCCGTTTTCCTGCATCCAGTCACGCAACGTATGGTTTCCGGACGGGAATAACAGATCAAAAATGTAACGTACTGTATACTCCCGGATGGTAGCTTCGGTCTGTTCCCCGGCACTGCTTCGCATATCCAGTCCCGCATAAGATACCTTAAAACGGCTCTGCCATTCTTTGGCAGTCGCAAGATACGCATTTTCTGCTGTATTTTCCGCTCCTGCCTCTGTGTTCTGTGCTGTATTCTGTTCTGTGTCTCCTCCTGCGGCGGTCTTCTGCCCCTGCGCGGATACATCTGTCAGACCTGCCTGATAATCCATTATCTCAAAACGTCTGACGCTTGTCTTAGAAGTATGATAACTTCTGGCGGAATCCATTCCTATGTTTGCGGAATCAATTCTCAAATCTGTAATTTTCTCCTTTCCCCGACCTCACCGTATACAGAGCGCGCTTCCTGTAAATGTAACAGTTCGCCATCAGCATAATACCGTATAACCAAACTATTACAATAAAAAAATGGTAACAAAACAGGATCTTTCTGTACATCCTGTCCGATTACCATCCGTGGTGTCGTTATCCGATTGTAAATTAAAATAGCAGAGAAATGACCGGCCTTGTCACCTCTCTGCTATTTATATCGTCGCAAACGAACATTTTATTTAGTCTGAATTTACTGCTGTGTAGGCGCGGTGGGTGCACCGGGTGCGGGAGGCACCGGTTTGCCGGCTGCTTTCAGCTTTGCTGCGATCATGCCGGCTACCATCTCTCTGGTAACGACGATGTTGCCGCCGAAAGGATTGATTACAAATCCCAGTGCCGGGCTGATATTGCCCTGTGCGTCTTTCCGCAGCAGCATTCCTGCATAATCATCAAAATTCATAGCAAAAGTCTGCTGATTTTCCTCGTCTCTCCACTTTTTCAGTTCTGTCCAGTCTGTGAAAGCCATGAAGAATCTCCGGCCGTCCTCTGTGGACAGCATCGGGAACTGTATCTTGGCATCTCTGGCGATCTTCACCTGTCCCTTTTCATCGGGCTGCGGCACGGGATCGATGACTACCGGTGCCAGGAATTTTGCTTTCTGCAATTCGTCCAAGAACATCTGTCTGTGTTCCGGTGTGTCTTCTGCTTTTAATAATTCGATAGATCCCACCATCATGGGGTTGGATACCGGTTTGTTAAATTCCATAATCTGTTAATCTCCTTACAACATCTTGCTGTAACCGTTCTGTTTTGTTAACCCATTCTGCTTTCCTTCCGGAACGGCTGCGGTTCCAGATGTCTGAATTTTTTACATATTTACACTCTGTTGTAATTAATCAGGCAGCCCTTCAGGATGATCTGACGTTCTTCATCGGTCAGTTCACCGAGCTTCAGGGAGAATTCCTTCATGCCCTCTCCGGGTGTTACCACATACGCCTTGATCTCTTCTGCCTTGTCTTCCACAGCTTTCTTGATACCGGGGATGAACAGATAATCCAGGTTCTTGAAAGGCAGGTCGCCGGGCTTTATCAGAAAAGGAAGCATACCCCAGTTGATCAGGTTGGAACGATAACGCTTGGTCGCATACTCGTTGGCAATATTGGCCCAGCCGCCCAGTACCTTCTGGCAGGAAGCAGCCTGTTCACGGGCAGAGCCGTCACCGGGCTTCACTGCGAAGATAGTGGAACCGAAGCCTGTATTTTCGCGGCTTGCATCTGCAAACTTCTGCTTTACCTCACCCATGACATCCTTCAGTACCGGAACCGCTTCGCAGGGATGTCCGCCGTTCATACGCTCTTTCTCTGCCTTCTGGATCTCTTTCGCACGTCCTACGTACTGCGGATCCTTACGGCTTAAGGTGAACTCCGCCAGTCCCAGAGGATTGGAACGATAGGAAGAGGTCTCACCGGAAGGGATCAGTTCATCGGTCGTGGTAACCGGATCGTGGATCTCGGATACTACCTGTAATACCAGGTTCTCAGGCAGAGCGCCCATAGCCGGCCAGTCCTTGATATTCGGGCCGAACTGGATCTCTACGCTCTCATCTGCCACACCGTGGGAATCGAATACACGGTTCTTGTAAATATTGCTGTCAAAGTGATACTTATATTTTCCGAAATCTCCGTCAAACTCTGTCGCAGGAGTCAGCACACCCTTGTTGGCTGCGGTAGCGGCAATGGAACGCGCATCCATCAATGCTACGGAAGCAATCTGACCGTTCTGCAGTTTGGAGCCTTCACGGTTCGGGAAGTTTCTGGTAGAGTGACGGATACTGAATGCATTGTTGGCAGGCGTATCACCGGCTCCGAAGCAGGGACCGCAGAACGCTGTCTTCATGACCGCACCGGTCTCTAAGATGGTAGCGGCACAGCCGTTGCGGATCAGTTCCATGTACACCGGCATGGATGCAGGATATACACTTAAGGTAAACTCATCTGCACCGATGTATCTTCCCTTCAGGATGTCTGCTGCCGCACAGATATTCTCAAATCCGCCGCCGGCACAGCCTGCGATGATACCCTGATCTACGATGAACTTACCGTTCTTTACTTTATTCTTCAGAGTGAAATCTACGGCGCTGTCCAGACTTACCTTGGCACGCTTCTCGGTCTCATCCAGAATATCCATCAGGTTCGCATTCAGCTCTTCGATGGTATAAGTGTTGCTTGGATGGAATGGCATAGCAATCATAGGACGGATCTTGTCCAGATCTACCTCAATGAGTCCGTCATAGTATGCCACCTGTCCGGGATTCAATTCCTTGTAATCTTCAGTACGTCCGTGGATCTCATAGAACTCACGGATCTGGTCGTCGGTCTTCCAGATAGAGGACAGGCAGGTGGTCTCTGTGGTCATGACATCAATGCCGATACGGAAATCAGCACTTAAAGAAGCCACGCCGGGACCTACGAATTCCATTACTTTATTTTTCACATAGCCGTTTTTGAATACTGCGCCGATAATAGCCAGTGCCACGTCCTGAGGACCTACACCCTTCACGGGAGCACCCTTCAGATATACGGCTACCACGCCGGGCATGTTGATATCATAAGTCTGGTTCAGCAGCTGTTTTACCAGCTCCGGTCCGCCCTCGCCCATAGCCATGGTACCCAGGGCACCGTAACGGGTGTGGGAATCGGAACCCAGGATCATCTTGCCGCCGCCGGCAAGCATCTCTCTGGCAAACTGGTGGATGACTGCCTGATGAGGGGGTACATAGACTCCACCGTATTTTTTCGCACAGGTCAGACCAAACATGTGGTCATCCTCGTTGATGGTACCGCCTACGGCACACAGAGAGTTATGACAGTTGGTCAGTACATAGGGCATGGGGAACTTCTGCAGTCCGGATGCTCTCGCGGTCTGGATAATACCTACAAAGGTAATGTCATGGCTGGTAAGCTTATCAAAACGGATCTTCAGCTTATCCATATTGCCGGAGGTATTATGCTCCGCCAAAATACTGTAAGCCATGGTGTTTTTCGCTGCTTCTTCTTTGGAGACCGTCCTGCCGGTCTTCGCCTGTATCTGACTGGCTGCTTCCGGAGTATCCGCTACAATGTCCGTACCGTTTACCAGATAAGCGCCGCCCTGTGTTAACTGAATCATGCTCATCCTCCTGTGATTCCTCTTTTTGTGCATAACGCAGGCATTTATTGTCACCGCCCGCTGCCATCCCTCCGGGCAGCGACACGTCATTCATGCACTTCTTCTATTATACTGGATTGTTTTCTCAGATGCAATGATCTTATGTTGTAAAAAGGCATGACCCGTAAAGTCATGCCTTTTTATATGTCATATGAATATATATGCTAAATTATTCCTCATATCCGTTGGGATTGTTCTTCTGCCATCTCCAGGAATCTTCACACATCTCCCTGATGCCGTTCTCAGCTTTCCAGCCAAGTTCCTTCTCTGCCAGGGAAGCATCGGAATAGCAGGTAGCGATATCGCCTGCGCGACGGGGTTTGATCACATAAGGAATTTTCACGCCGGTAGCTGCTTCGAAGTTCTTTACAATATCCAGAACGCTGTAGCCGACGCCAGTTCCCAGGTTGTAGATCTTCAGTCCTGCATTCTCCTCAATCTTCTTCAGAGCCTTCACATGACCCTTTGCCAGGTCTACTACATGGATGTAATCACGCACGCCGGTTCCGTCGGGGGTATCATAATCATCACCGAAGACACCCAGCTCTTTCAGCTTGCCAACTGCCACCTGTGTGATGTAAGGCATCAGGTTATTGGGGATACCGTTAGGGTTCTCACCGATGGTTCCGCTCTTGTGTGCTCCGATGGGGTTGAAGTAACGAAGCAGGATCACATTCCATTCAGGATCTGCTTTCTGGATGTCAGTCAGGATCTGCTCCAGCATAGATTTGGTCCAGCCGTAAGGGTTGGTGCACTGTCCCTTGGGGCATTCCTCAGTAATGGGAACAAATGCGGGGTTACCGTATACGGTAGCGCTGGAAGAGAAGATGATGCTCTTCACGCCGTGTTTTCTCATGACATCTACCAGAGTCAAAGTACCTGCAATATTGTTCTCGTAATATTCCCAGGGCTTCTGTACCGATTCACCGACTGCCTTCAGTCCTGCGAAATGAATCACTGCATCGATCTTCTCTTTTGTGAAGATTTCTTCCAGAGCTTCACGATCCAGAATATCTGCTTTATAAAAAGGAACCTTTTTGCCGGTGATGGCTTCTACTCTGGGGATTACCTTCTCACTTGCATTGCAGAGATTGTCCAATACTACAACATCATAGCCTGCCTGCTGTAATTCTACTACGGTATGACTGCCGATGAATCCGGCACCGCCTGTTACCAAAATTCTCATACACTCTCTCCTGTCCGCCGTGCAGTATACAATACCTTTTGTTTACTGCAGCAGCTATGCAACTAATCTCATCCAATGGATATGGATGAAACAACTTCTTTATTTCTTACGGTATCAGCTTACTGTAATTCCGTAAGTTTCTCAATAACCTTATGTTACAAGAACCTGTCGAAATGTTTACAGTACCACTCCGTTTTCGGTAAGCAGCTCTCTGGCGCTCTCCACAGAATCCACACCGGTCTTGTTCTTGATCGGAGCGAATTCCTTTCTTCTGACTACTTCGAAGGGCAGACAGCTGTCCATCTGATGGATCATATCCAGTACCAGACTCTCGAATTTATAACCGTTGGGGCTTTCCGGCTTCACCGGTTCTCCGTTCTCATCCAGATAGGGGATCTTCTTCTCCACGATGTGCAGAGGCATCTTCTCTTCCATGATTTTCTCAAGATCCTGTACCTTGAAAAGATAGTTCAGGATTACGCCGTAGTTGTAAGCAGGCTCACCCTTTTCATCCTTCGCATTCATCAGTTCATCCGTTAACTCATAGTATTCCACGATGGAAGGTCTGCCGTCCTCGAGGCACATGACGCCCACCTTCTCATCCGGTGCATTCTTGCGGACCACCTTGGAACCAACGACGCAGTTTTTCTGAATCGTTGCACCGATAAAGCAGGGATCTGCGATCCGCTGCAATACGTTGTCGACCGCAAATACATTCAGCCACTCAACACCTTCGTTATGTACGATATCCAGCATGCCGTTATTTTTCATGGAAATAAACCAGCCGCCGTTACCGTTGGGGGATGTGGAAAGCTTGCCCTTCTCCTCCAGATAAATCTTGCCTTCATAATCGGTTGCCGCTGCCATCTCCTGTTTGAAGAAGTGGACATAATCCGCGTTGTATCCGAAGAAATCATGCTCTTTTAAAAATGCGATCGTTGCGTCATTGTTCTTATCGCTGGTCATCACAAACAGGTGGATCCAACTGTCTGCCTGATGCACGACTTCCATCAGGTTATTGATCAGGCACTCAAAGATGTACAGTTCACGGGTCAGACCCACATTGTACATGCCCTTGGGATTATCGGAGCCCAGTCTGGTACCCATGCCGCCGGCCAGCAGAACCGCTGCTACTTTTCCCTGTCTGATCGCTTCGATACCGGTTGCGGTAAAACTCTCTCTGTTTGCCTCGATCTCGTCCAACTGCATGGCAGCAAGCGGCGTGATCACTCCTTTTTTCGCCAGATCGTCCTTGTGCTTACAAGCCTCCAGGATACTCATATCCGTAGCTTCGATCTGATCCAGAATCCCCTGCTTCTCTTCTTCGGTAAGCTCCCCGTAATACTTCAGAACATGTTCCTGACCATACTTGGCAAGCTTCTCCTTAGCCTGTTCCAGTGTCATACTCATATTCCTACCTCCGTTTTATTTTCTCCGACTATTTTTCTCTGAGCAACAGTCAATTTTCTCTATTATACTTGATATTCCCTATGATTGCAAACCTAACTCCCGGGATCGTTCCCGACCGTAAGTCCTGCCGTTAAGATTCTGTAAACGTGTTGCAAAGATTTTGTAAATATCCCGACAAAATGGTGTTAAGGGTCTCTCAAAACTATTCACCCGGGGGTATCTGTTTACTATAATACGGTATGTGAAGTTTTTAAGAACTTCATAGAATGCTTTACAGAATGACAGAAAGTTGAGGAATTCATTATGAATATTGGAATTTTAATCATTGCAATCGTAGGCGGTGTTACCGGACTTTTATCCACAGCATATCTGGCAGTCAGTTTCCCTGCTGTGCTCCTGTGGAAGCTCTATCGCAGGGTGGTCCACAGAATTCCTCTCACCCAATAAGCTAA
>CAKRRU010000022.1 GCA_934394515.1 uncultured Acetatifactor sp. | reverse complement strand
GCTTTTACACCATCTGGATCGTTATGCCCTTTAAGATCCTGATCCTGACCAGCGCTCTCGCCAGTGTGAACCCCATGTACTACAATGCGGCAAGAGTGGACGGCACTTCCCGTTTCCGGATGTTCACGAAGATCACACTGCCCATGATCTCCCCTATGGTATTCTACCTGATCATTACCGGCTTTATCGGTGCATTCAAAGCCTACAGTGATGCCGTGGCGCTTTTCGGCACGAACTTAAATGCCGCAGAGATGAATACTATCGTCGGCTACGTCTACGACATGCTCTACGGTGACAGCGGCGGATATCCTTCCTACGCTTCCGCGGCAGCGATCCTGCTGTTCGCCATCGTCCTGACCATCACCTGTATCAACCTGCTGGTCAGCAAAAAGCATGTCCATTATGTATAGGAAGGAGGCATCTTGTTTATGACGAATTTATCGAATCAGGCATTCGATTCAAATGGTAAAAGTGTAAATGACAGCAAAAGGTCTGATACCCAGATATCGAATCGTAACGTATCCAATAACATATCGAACTATGAAAAAATAGAAAAAAGGACGCGTGCCCGGAACAACATCCGGAATACCGTCATCTACTTTTTCCTATGTCTGTGGGCGCTGATTGTACTGTTTCCTTTTTACTGGATGGTGCTGACTTCCGTCAAAAGCTACGGCTCCTACAACGCAGAATACATTCCGAAGTTTTTCACCTTGTCTCCCACTCTGCAGAACTACGTGGATGCTTTTACCACCGTTTCTCTGGGAAGATATCTGTGGAACACTTTATTTTTCACGGTGGTTACCACTGCCATCATGCTGGTGGTCATCACACTGGCGGCTTTTGCTTTTGCAAGACTGAACTTTGCCGGAAAAGATCTGATCTTTACCTTATTTTTATCCCTGATGATGATTCCCAACGAACTGGTCGTCATCACGAATTTTACCACGATCACGAATCTGGATCTGCGCAACACCTTCACCGGTCTGATCCTGCCTTCCGTGACCAGCGTATTTTACATCTACCTGCTCAGAGAGAACTTCGCACAGATTCCGGATGAGCTGTATTATGCGGCAAAAGTAGATGGCACTTCCGATCTGCGTTACCTGCGTAAGGTCATGGTACCGATCTGTAAACCGACCCTGATCACCATCGTGATCCTGAAGGTCATCGAATGTTGGAACTCTTATGTATGGCCCCGTCTGATCACCGATGATCCAAACTATTATCTGGTATCCAACGGCATCCAGGAGATCCGCGAGAACGGTTTCGGCCGTGAGAACATTCCGGCCATGATGGCGGCGGTCGTTGTGATCTCCGTTCCACTGGTCGTATTGTTCCTCGTATTCCGTAAAAAAGTCATGGCAGGCGTTGCCAGAGGAGGTACCAAAGGATGAGTCGATTTTCCAAAAAACTGGCACTTATTTTTGCCACGGGCTGTCTGTCTCTGTCCCTGACCGGCTGCCACGGTTCCAAAGGGCTTCCGGAGTTTACCGTTCCGGAGGAATTCGATACTTCAAGAAATTACGAGATTACTTTCTGGGCGAAAAACGATACCAACAAAACCCAGACAGATATTTATAAAAAAGCCATTGCGGATTTTGAAGCGTTGTATCCCAATATTACGGTGAATCTGAATCTGTATACAGATTACGGCAAGATCTATAATGACGTTATTACCAATATTTCCACCAATACGACGCCGAATGTCTGCATCACTTATCCGGATCATATTGCGACCTACCTCACCGGACAAAATACCGTGGTTCCGTTAGATGACCTGTTTGCGGATGAAAAATACGGTCTGGGGGGCAGCGAGCTTGCTTATGACGGTCCCACAAGAGAAGAAATTATTCCGCAGTTTCTGGAGGAATGTGCCATCGGTGGCAGTCATTACGCCGTGCCTTACATGCGGTCTACCGAGGCCTGCTATGTGAACGAGACTTATGTGGAAGCTTTGGGGTATACTCTGCCGGATGTCCTGACCTGGGATTTCATCTGGGAGGTTTCCGAGGCTGCTACGGCACAGAATGCAGACGGTACCTATATCGTCAACGGTCAGAACGTGCTGATTCCGTTTATCTATAAGTCCACCGACAATATGATGATCCAGATGTTGAAGCAGAAAGGTGCGGGATACTCCAAAGATGACGGTACAATTGAACTGTTCAACGATACCACCACAGATCTGCTGTACGGTATCGCCGGTCATGTAAAAAGCGGTGCCTTTTCCACCTTTAAGATCTCCGGCTATCCTGCGAACTTCCTGAATGCCGGACAATGTATTTTCGCGATCGACTCCACCGCCGGTGCCACCTGGATGGGTACGGACGCTCCCCTGTCGGATATCAGTGAGGACTCTCTCGTACCTTTCGAGACCGCTGTACGCATGATCCCACAGTTTGACACGGAGCATCCGGAAATGATCTCCCAGGGGCCTTCCGTCTGCGTCTTTAATAAATCGGACTCTCAGGAAGTGCTGGCATCATGGCTCTTTGCCCAGTATCTGCTGACCAATGATGTACAAATCGCATATTCCGAGACCGAAGGGTATGTCCCCGTAACTTCCAAGGCGCAGAATTCCGCCGAATATCAGGATTACCTGGCACGCAGCGGTGAGGACAACAACACCCACTATGCCGTCAAGATTGCGGCCTCCAAACTGTTGCTCGACCATGTGGACAGCACCTTTGTCACTCCTGTCTTCAACGGCTCCGCATCCTTACGTGATGCCGCCGGACAACTGATTGAAAACGTGGTGAAATCCACCAGACGAAAAGAGACTGTGGATGATACCTATATGCAGAAGCTCTACAGCGATGTGGAAAGCCTGTACCGCCTCGGTCAGGGAAGTGATGCTTCCTTTGGGAAAAAGGAACTGGGTCCTCTGCCTAAGGCTTCCGTGATTTTACTTAGTGTGCTGGCTGTTACCTGGGTGTTGATTTTAATATATGTGATTCACGATTACTTAAAAAGGAAAAGAGGACATTGATATTTTCATATAAAAATACTTGGTGTACAGATTTCTCTGTGAAAAATAAATTTTAATGACATTTTATCGGATCCCAAGGTAAAAATCCTCCTACAGCTATGTTTGTATCGGATTTTAGCCTTGGAATTCCTGCATCCTGTCATAAAAAGATTGATTTCTCCTGTATTTTGGGTATAATGGAACTGTTCGGTGTCTCAGGCACCGGATAAATTGAGGAGATGTCTGTGTATCCACACAGACCCATAGCGCTGTCATAAGCGCTGGAATGGAGGATTATTATGAAAAAGAAGACACTTGCATTAACCATGGCCCTGTCTCTCGTTCTGTCTCTCGCTGCATGCGGAAACAGCAACGCAGACGTTGCAGCTGATTCTACCGCTGCTGCCACCACAGAAGCTGCCGCTACTACAGAGGCTGCTGCTACCACAGAAGCTGCTACCGAGGCAGTTGCCGATGAGAAATCTGAGGGTGTTATGACTTACGATGAGTACGTTGCAGCTGACCTTGACTCTGAGGTTGTGATCGAGGCTTATGTTCAGGCAAAGCAGTCCTGGTGGGGAGATAAAGCTACCCTGTACACCCAGGATCAGGATGGTGCTTACTTCATCTACAACGCAGTATGTTCCGAAGATGATTACGCAAAGCTTGTTCCCGGTACCAAGATCAAAGTAACCGGTTATAAGACCGAGTGGTCCGGTGAAGTGGAAATCGCTGAAGGCGCTACCTTCGAAATCGAAGACGGCAGCTATATCGCACCTGTTACCGATGTTACCGACCTGCTGGGTACCGATGATCTGATCAACTACCAGAACCAGTTCGTAGCATTCAACGGCATGACCGTAGAAGCTGCAGGTCAGGACGCTGACGGCAACGATGTTGCTTTCCTGTACAACTGGGACGGTTCCGGCGAAGACGGCAACGACCTGTACTTCAACGTATCCCTGAACGGTCAGACCTATACCTTCACCGTTGAGTCTTACCTGTGCGACAACACCACCGATGTCTACAATGCAGTGAAGAACCTGAAGATCGGTGACACCGTTGATATGGAAGGTTTCCTGTACTGGTACGAAGGTGTGAACCCTCACATCACTTCTGTAACTGTTAAATAATGAACGCAAGATAGTCAACACGCCTGCGTGATGGACGACCGGCGATTTGATCACGATAGCTGCAAAGCAGCGTAGAGCATCGAAGATGCGAATCGTGATATCATGAGCCTTGCCCATTAGCAAACACTACAACCCATGAACGGGAAGTAAAATACGATATGTAGACTTATAATAAAGGAACTGCTCTCACATAAAGGAGCAGTTCCTTTTTATAGTTGTAACAGACATATTTGGGATACAAAATCTTCTCCACTTACTGTCTCACAGTTTGTATTGCATAAAGTTGTTATTATGAACAAAACCGTACGCTGTATATAATTTTACTCCCATATCCGAAGCAGTGATCTGTACGGTTCCGCAGCCATAATTTCCGGCTTCTTCCACCACTCTGTGCAAAAGTTCTCTTGCGATTCCCATTCTTCTGTAATCAGGGTTCGTAAACATACTGGATAAAAGTCCCATCTTTCCACTGGGGCATCCAAAATACGGCGGTTTTTCCACAAATGACATTCCGCTTGTACCGATAATCTTACCATTATCTACAGCGATCCAGGATACAAATGTACCGTCTGCCATGTGTCTGTGATAGTAATCACGCAATGCCGGTTTTAAATCAATATCTTCCTTTGCACCTTCTTCTCTCAGCTGATGGATCCTCATTTCAATAAATATATCCAAGTCATCTTCAGTCAGTTTTCTGTATTCTATTTCCATATTTTCCACCCCTGTCAACAGCACTTTGCTTCTCTCCATTTTGCTTCACGCTTCTCTTCCTATCTCATTTCATACATCATTTCTTTCCCGGTTAAGCTGTCCTGCCATCCCTGAGGATTATATATAAATAAGAGAAGCAGTATTCACAGATTACTTTCACACCACTTTTTTGCGATTTGAAATCCCTCTGACGGAACACAGAATTTGTGATCTCTGGGCGGCTGCAGTGCCCGGTCAAGCTCCTCCATATCGAACCATTCCACGCACTCCACTTCTTCTTTCTGAAGTGTCAGGATACTTACATCCACCGGTTCCGTATACATATAGACAAAGGATACTTCATTATCCCGGAACATTTTCCCATGAAATTCCTTTTCGTATTTGATGTGAAAGCATCCGGCGAATTGCAGTTGCGATTCCTGTGCCTCAATTCCCAGTTCTTCCCGCAGTTCCCTGATCGCGGATTCCTTTGGCTCATCTCCTGCCTGAATATGTCCGGCGGAAGATGTATCGAACCTTCCCGGAAAACTGTCTTTTTCCGCAGATCGTTTCTGTAACAGAAGATGTACTTTTCCGTCCAGCTTTCTGGCGACCCAGATATGCGCCGTTCTGTGGCGGATGCCCTTTTCATGCGCCTCGGTGCGTTCTATGATTTCTCCTGTGGGTGTTCCGAGTTCATCCACGACATCAAATAATTCCATGATTTGTGTCTCCTTTGTATTTTCATATGTTTCTATCCGATCTGAGATCCAGTACCATCAGGTCAAAATCAAAATATTCTCCATCAATCTTAAAATACGCCGGTGAGGTTCCGATCTTGCGAAAACCAAATTTTTCATAGACATGAATTGCTCGCTTATTATCACTCCGAACTTCCAGACTCACCAATTCTATCCCATGCGTTTTGGCATACTCTATGATTTTCTGCAGCAAAGCACTTCCAACACCTCTGCCCCATTCAGACTTTGCCACTGAGACTCCGAATTCCGCCCGGTGGCTCATCCGTCTCTCTACCTACCTTTTGAAGAAATGCAATCAGCTGCGCTGCGTCTTCAGGGCGAGCTTCTTTGATGCAAATATTCTCCATGTTGATATCCCCCTATTGTTTTCCTAACATTTCCTTGTTACTTTTCTTCTTGAATTTCATGTCTGTTTTTTCTCTTCAGGCTTGCGCATATCATCGCTTCCTTCCATTCAAACCGAATTATAACATCAGGATATTATTCATAATCAAATATCGTCTTCGTTTGAATGAAGTCGCCGTATTTTGCCTTCCATTCCCGATGCGGTGCTGAAGCATCATATACAGGCAATGCTTCCGGTTCCATCTCCATCTCAATCATCAGATCATGGCGGTTCGGTCTGGGTGTCACATTTTCATAAATCTTCACGGCATGAACACCCTCAATCTGTTTCGTGCGGTCGAAAATCTCCCGAATATCCGCAAGCATTTTTCTACTCTCCGCATCCTCTTTATTCCATACGTTTTCTTTAAACTTCACAATGATCAAATGTTTCATTCTGTCTGAATTCCTCCTCTGCTTATATGCGTAATTTTCTAAATTGTAACATAAGAGTCGCAGAAATATAACCATAGCATCCCATATTTTCAAAAATTTCAAAAATATTCTCTTACAATTTTTTCAACCTGATCAATGGACAACGGATGGTCTTTTGTCTCATAAGTCAATATCAAGTTTATCGTTGGAACAATTCCATTATCACAATATGTCTTTATTTTCTGGCAGGCTTTCGTCACATAATCCGGGTTGTCCATGAGTCCGAAATGCTCCCAGTAGAAATACTGTCCTGTCTTAGGATGTCTGATTGTGAAGTCCGGATGTAAAATCGCATTTTCAAGAATTAATTGATCTTCATATCGAAATGGAATTCCATTAGTATACAAAATTCTGTCTATGATAGCCTCTGATTTTGAACGTAGATATTTCCCCTGCGTCCCTTTTACAATCAGATTTTCAGGATAGCTCCTGTTTTTCTCATATTTTTCATTTATCCAATCTTCCAAGTCTCTCTTTATCGAGAGTCTCCGTCCTCCCAAAAGTCGACTGTATTCTACATTATCCAACATTTTTTCTAACAAATCCGGTTTGCTGTCTGCCTTTTGCACATATATCTGACAAGCAACTAATTCTCTTTGTAATTCTTCTTTCCGAATCCGATAATATTTTTTCAAAGTTAATTTCTTTGCCAGATCAACTTCTTTCTTGGGTAAATATGTAGTGATATTTTGGTCATGAAAATACCATTTATATCTTCCTGCATTCTTTGCACATATCAAATCTCCTTGCGGCAACCCTTTTTCCTTGTTTTCTAGGTATTGTAATTCTTCCTCTATGTGTCTAATACGATTTTGTATGTCAAAATAATTTGCAAACATAATACTCCTTCCCCTTATTGTTTCGTCCAACAAATCTCCAAGTTTCTTTTAGTTCTTTATCGCCCCGCGCCTCAGGGTATAGAGGACTTTCTTGTCCATTCATACCCTCTCTTTGTAATCTCGCAGGGTATAAAATACTTACTTTGTCTCCCTATACCCTTTCCTTACAACACACCGGGGTATTGAATGCTTCTTTTGTCACTTTATGCCCTCTCCTCACGCTACACTGGGGTATTGAATGCTTACTTTGTCTCCCTATACCCTCTCCTTACAACACACCAGGGTATAGAATGCTTCTTTTTTCTCGCTATACCCTCTCCTCATGACACACCGGGGTACAGAATACTTCTTTTGTCACTTTATGCCCTCTCCTCACGCTACACTGGGGTATTGAATGCTTACTTTGTCTCCCTATACCCCCTCCTCACGCTACACTGGGGTGCAGAATGCTTCTTTTATCACTTTATACCCTCTCCTCATGACACACCGGGGTACAGAATACTTCTTTTGTCACTTTATACCCCTCCTCACGCTACACCAAGGTATAGAATGTTTCCTTGTCCACTCTAATACCCTCGTTACTTAACTAATCAGGTTATAAAAACCTATTTTCCAACTACATATCCTCTCAATCGGATTTTTCCGTCTCGATTCACAGTTACCGTCATTGCACCATAGTCCATGGTGCAATACCAAAGTACCTCGGCATCTTCGAGACGTTGCAGTGTCTCGGCATGTGGGTGTCCGTAGGAATTATTGCGGCCACAGGAGATGATTGCGGCGGCAGGATCGACAGTTGTCAGAAATTCCGAACCGGTAGAATATCCCGAACCATGGTGCGCTACTTTCAATATGTCAACCCCATGCCAACTGTATCCTTGCGATTTTCCATGCATTTCTTTCAGCGATTCTCCTTGCATTTCTCCCATAAAATCCTGCAGAGATTCTCCCGATCTTTCTTCCCACATCTCCTGTTTCACTTCCGCCTGCTCTCTTCCCTGTGGCTCCTGCTGCGATTGACCTTGTCGTTCTGCCTGCATTTCACCCTGTTGTTCCCTCATTTTCTGTAGCTCCTGTAGTAGCTGCCGCTCGCCTTCTCCCTCTATATCTCCGGTCAGCAGAATTCCTAATCCGGGTTCTGGGAATGTACCTGCAGGTTCATCTCCTTCAGAACCGGCAAAAGCAAGAAGCCTGTTCCACCATTCACTGAGCCGCGCCGGCAGCAGCTTACCCCTTTCGATTTCCAGATAAAAGCATTCCGAATACGCATTGGCATCTGTAAGTGTCGTATTTGCTTCCGGGTGCAGGCACAGCAAGTGCATCCGCCTCTCCCTGATTTCATCGCCGCATTTAATGTAATTCACCTGCGTTCCGGCAGTTTCTGCCGCATTCAGCAGCTTATCAAAAGCTTCTTCTCTTCTTGATTTTTCTATTGCAGGCAAGAAAAGTTGTTCCACCGTAATACCCCACTCCTCACCATTCTCTAAAAGTTCCAACACGCCGTTCATATGATCTTCATCCGGATGTGAAACAAACACTCCGCGAAGCGAACCGATGCCGCGGCTCTTGAGGTAAGGTTTCAGCACATATTCTCCGATTTTCTTCCGACTGGTGCTGCCGCAATCAAAAAGATATACTCCTTGCGAGGTCTCTACAACAATGCCGTCCCCTTGTCCGACATCGAGAAATGTCACACTACTGCTACAATCAAAGTCACCTGTCAGCAAAAATAGCAATACCATCAAACACGCACACAGCGTAAATTTCTTGTTTTTTATGAGAGCCGACAATTTTCTTATCATTGCCCACATCCCATGTCCCAAAATGCTTACCGGATTATGAATGCTTATAGAATTATGATTTCCTCGTGCTGTTCTTCTCTTACTTTGTATATTATTTTTCCGTAACCTTCTGCAATATTCCTTACTCTTTTCTATCAGTCTCCTCACGTTATCACCATGGTTTTGTAAAAGAATCACTTCCAGTAATCCTGCATAATAAACGATGATTTGCCACACTCCCGGCCTGCCCACGCACCATATCGCTCCCGGCAGTTTCCCGAAGCGCTCACAGATCCACTCATACCACCACAGGATCAGGCAGTCTACCGTACCCACGATCCCAAGTCCCGGAATCAAAGCAATCAAGCCTCCAACCATCACTACGCTCATAAATGGCAGTACCAACAGATTCAGCAATACCGAATATATTGGGATCTCATAAAAGAACCAAAGCTGAATCGGCAGAGTAAACAAGATAACTCCCGCACTGGCGGCAAATCCGCTCTTTGCTGCTTCCAGCACTTTGTGGCTCTGCTCATATAACACCTTTCTCCACCCTTCCCGATGCTGATTTCTCTCATATGCAGAGTTTTCCTCTTTAGAGTCGGTCAGCACCGGTGCCAACAAGCAGATTCCCAGCACTGCTCCAAAGGACATCAAAAAACTTACATCCCACAGTCTCTCCGGTTTCTGTACCACAAGTAACAGTGCCATCACCCCGACTCCCGTGAGCATGTCATAAGTTCTCCCTACGAAAATGCCAAACATTCGAAGCACATACATTCCGATGGCACGGCAGGCAGATACGCTCATTCCCACCATCATTCCATAGCCGATCAATACCGCGGCACCGATCGTAACGGCAGCTTTTACCGGCATCCCCAGTCGTTTTAATAATTGATACAATCCCATTCCCAACAAAGTAATGTGCAGACCGGAAATGCTTAAAATATGCGCAATTCCGTTTTTCTGATACAATGCCTTCACATCGGCATCCAATTCTTCCTTTTCCCCTAACAATAACGTCTGCATCACCGACGCTTCCTTTGCCGGAAAAACCTTTGCCAACCGATCATGTAAGCGTAAGCGGCATCTGTACAGTATTTCCCGGAAAAAACTGTAATCTTTTCCGACAGCTACAATCTGTGCCTTCTTCACTTTGCCTCCGATTCCCTTGCCATGATAATATGCCCGCACATTAAATTCTCCGGGATTGGTGGCCCTCGTGAATTCGGAAAATGTACCTTCGATCGTAACCGGCTGACCTATTTTTAATGTCTGGCTTTCCTCGTTTACATTTGTCAATTCACATTGTAATTTTCCAGAATAGGAATATTGTTGATTTTCTTGAAAAATAGAAATAGTACTCAGAATCATTTCTTCAGAAGTTCTTGTGTCTATCCGTCCCATGATTCTCACCGGACTTCCGTCAGGCGGCAAACCGGAGTTTTCTCCGGTGTCTGCCCCTGTCAGTATTTTCCCTATAGCGATGATTGTCACGAGACACAGACACGCTGTAAAAAGTGGTCGTCTCATTTCGTCTCCGTTCCGCAGATACGATGAAATAAATATTATGGTAATTCTGTCTGTGACCTCTCCGCCGCATCTGCCAGACAAAGAAGCCTGACTCATTTACACGAATCTTTCATGAATAAAGGCTCTCAAAAGTTTTGCCGGTTTCCGGCTATTGATCCAGTGTTGTCACATAATCCAGATTCCGCTCAAACGTGGAATTGCTGAAGGTGGAAGGAACTTCGCCGTTAATCAGGATCTGTACTTTATTGATGTTATCCAGTTCCACCAGTGAGTTCACGATAGAATATACAGCTACCTCTGTAGATACATTATTTACCACCGTCAGGAAATTGGAATCCAGATTTACATAACAAATACCGTCCTTCGTCAGGATATTTACGATTTTTGTCTCGGGATTGATGACAGGATACAGACCTTCGATCTGTCCGCTCGGTCCCGCGATCAGCTCTTCTACCACAAATCGCTCCAATGGCGTGTTGGTAGAATAATGTTTTTCCCTGTAGGCAGCAATCAGCTTATCCCCGTTCGCATTGGCAAAATACAGCTTCACCTTTACCAGTTCATAAGTATTGATCTCATTTCCATCATTATTGATAAACTGATCCGCACTCATCCAGCCCACCAGTTCTCCGGAATTATCATATAGTTGTCCGCCCTCTACTGTGATCACTACATATTTCACATTCGAAAGCTGTGTCAGAGTTCTTACGATGGCAGCCCGGACCAGTACCTCTGTCGTAGGGGAGAGTTCCGAATAAGCCTTATCCACATCGATCATAAGCTTCCCGTCTTCCTCTTCATAATCCCTGACCTGAAATCCCATATCAAACGGCGCTTTGTACTCTAACTTTTCCGGAGTGGTGGATAAAAGCTTCATCACCTCATCCAATTGTTCCTCCGGGGTCCCGGTATTCAGATACTGATCATGCATTTCTACTTTTGTTTCTGCGTTGTTGACATAATACACCGATATCTTTTTCCCGGTCTCCGGCTCTTTGGCGGCACAACCGGTCAGCATCACCGGTAACAGCAACAAGATACCGGTCACTATATATTTCATTATTTTCTTCATCATTACACTGTCCTTTTTGACATCCGTCCGGGCGGTTCACTTCTACGCTGCATTTCAGCTTCTATCCGCAAACAGCCTTCACACTCGCATTTAAGATGCTATATAAGTCAATGGAATTTTTACCAGGAAGCAGGATCCCTGTCCTTCCGTACTGGTCACCGTAATGGATCCCTTGTGCATCAATACCGCACTTTTCGTAATCGCCAGTCCTAATCCCGTTCCGCCGATCTCTCTGGAATGAGATTTGTCCACACGATAGAATCTCTCACAAATATGTACCAGTGCCTCCTCCGGGATACCGATTCCCGAATCGCTGACTTCGAAGGTAAAATACTGATGATCCGCATCCAGCACCACTTTCACCCAGCCGTGATCTTTATTGTACTTGATGGCATTTTCCACCAGATTAGTCATGATCAGTGTCATCTTGACTTCATCGACCTCGGCAACCACAGGCCGTACACTTTCAAATACGACCTCTACATCCTTCTTACGTGCAATGGGGCGGAGTCTTTTTAATATCAATTCCGTCAGGTCATTAATATTCAATGAAGCAATATTCAGATCCTGCACCTTTTTGTCCATCTTCACCAGTGCCAGAAGGTCTGTAATGATCTGATTTTCTCTGTCGATCTCGGAAGCAATATCCTCCATAAACTCTCTGTAAAGTTCTGCCGGTGCATCCTCCTGGGCCAGCAGCGAGTCTGCCAGCACCTTAATAGAAGTCATAGGTGTCTTCAATTCATGAGACACATTTGCCACGAATTCCTGTCTGGAATCATCCAGTGTCTTCATCCGCTTCAGCAATTGATTAAAAGCATCTACAATATGCACTGTTTCCACGTAATCCGGCACAGAAATGGTCTCATCACTGAATCCCTCCCGCACTGCATTGATTGCCTGGGTAACTCTGTTAAAAGGAGTAGTCAGCACCTTTGACAATACAATTGCCAGTGCCATGATCGCCACGATCATGATCACTTCCAGAATATATGCTTTTCTGTTCAATACTTCTTTTGCATTCACGATGCTGTCATTGGAAATACTGGTCAGCATAACTCCCCGGATCGCATTGGGATCCTTTTTTCCGTTTTCATCCGTGGTATTGGAAGTCGTATCCATGATCGGTGTCGTCATCTCTATGTAGCCATGCTCCGGATCATAATGGGAAATATTTTCTCCCTGAAAACACTTGATCACTTCTTCCGAAATAATGGTCTTACCTTCGCTGATACCGTAAGTATCCTTCTCCACCTTGAAGTTCTTGTTAATGATCATCACACGGCCTTCATACAGATTGGACAGCATCTCCAGTTCCGCATTGATAATTTCTCTGGAATTGCCGGTATCCTCCCGGACTCCGTGATTGCTCAGATAATTATTGCTGACCAGATGATTGGCCAGTATCATCAGCTGGTTCTGTACCACCGTGATCCTCTGTTCCACGGCCAGATCCTCATAGTTACTTACGATACCATGCCGCATGACAATACACGGTACCAGACCGATCACCAACGTCAGCAAAAAAATCCTTGCTCTCAGACTCCGGAGAGCAATCATGCTCTCCAGTTTATTCCATGAAGTTGCAAAACGTTCTTTATTCCATTTTTTCACAATACAAAGACCTCATATACGTTCGCTAATGAGCCCGGCTCATTTATTATTAAAATAGTACCCCACACCCCATTTGGTATGCACGTATCTGGGCTCGCTGGGATTGGACTCAATCTTCTCACGGAGTCTCCGGATATGTACATCTACCGTACGAACATCTCCGGGATAATCCGTGCCCCATACAAGCTTCAGAAGATTTTCTCTGCTGTATACCTTGTCCGGATTCAGCATCAGAAGCTCCAATACTTCAAATTCCTTGGCAGTCAATCCGATCTCTTTTTCCTTGATATAAGCTCTTCTGCCGTCACGGTCCAGCTTCATGTCTCCGCTTTCCAGAATACCTGCATTTTCGGTATTGCCCTTTTTCGGCTCCATGCGGCGGAAGATTGCTTTGATCCTGGCTTTCACTTCCAGAATATTAAACGGTTTCGTTATGTAATCATCCGCACCGTATTCCAGTCCCAGGATTTTGTCCATATCGTCGCCCTTGGCAGTCAGCATGATCACCGGTACATTGGAAAATTCCCGGATCTGCTGACATACCTCAAAGCCCGTCAGTTTCGGCAGCATAACGTCCAGCAGTATGATGTCATATTCCTTGTTATGTGCCATCTGCAATGCTTCCTCACCGTCATAGGCACAGTCCACTTCCATATTATCCTGTTCCAGGCTGAAACGGATTCCCTTCACGATCAGCTTCTCATCATCCACTACCAGCACTTTCTTGCCTGCCATCTTCCTTACCCTCTCTATCTCTTACTTTTTCTGTTCATATTTCCGGCCTGCCTCTTCAGGAGACCGTGATTCTGTCACATAATCTGTCATACGCATTCTGCTTGATCCCGGATACCTTCATAATATCCTCTTTGGTACGAAAGTCACCGTTTTTCTCCCGATAGCGCACAATATCCGCTGCTCTGGAAGCCCCGATTCCCGGAAGCGTACATAGTTCCTCCACGGAGGCTGTATTGATATTTACCAGCCCATCTTCCACCGCTTGTGCGACAGTCTCCAGCTTCTTTGCTTCCTCTGCTGTCGGAAAATACAGTTTCTGACCGTCTTTCACCGTCTCCGCCAGATTCACATAAAAAGGATCTGCCGCCGGTGTCATGCCTCCGGCCAGCTCCAGAGCTTCTCCCGCTCTGCTGCCTTCCTCAAGCTCTACAACACCCGGATTCGTCACCTCGCCGCAGACATAAACATATATCAACTGCCGTGCCGGTTCCGGGATCTTTGCATCGGACGGCTGTTCATTATTCCCGGCGCTATCCGCTTCCTGCTCTGCTTTTTCCAACGCTTCCATCTCCGCTGCTTCCTCCGACGGGATCAGCAGGATTGCCTCATCTCTTGCCGCACAGCCGGTTACTGAGACAGCCGCACATAAAAAAGCCAGAATCAGCCCTACACATTTTAATTTATAAAGTTGTACCAAATACATCATAGTCCCCTTTCCGATCATCATGTCAGGGGATTGCCTCTCTATGCTGTTAATCTTCATTGTACTGGAATTATTCAGAATTTACAAGCCGTTTGTCAACCTATTTCCACTTAAAAATAACAATGCCGACAATCGCAACCGCCATACCGATCGCCTTACGCCATTCCCATGGCTGTTTCTCCACACCGAACCACCCGAACAGTTCGATAATATATGCCACCGCCAGCTGCGCCACCACGATCAGCATCACCGCTTTCGCCGGTCCCAGTGCATCCATGCTGCGGATCACGGTATAAGTGATAAATGCTCCGATGGCGCCTCCCAACAGCATATACTTGGGCTCCACCTGCCAGACTTTTAGAAAAGAACTGCGTTCTGTGCACAGCCACGCCCCCAGACATACCAATAACGCCGTAAACTGCACGAAAGCACTTGCCGTCCAGATGCCGGACGATTTTGTCACCTGTGTGTTGAATACGCCCTGGATGCTCATCAGGGCACCTGATAATAAAGCAATCAAAAAACCGATCATAGGATTCTACCACCTTTTCTTTTTCATAGTAGTCTATCCTCTGATCGGTTTCTTCATTCCTATGACCGGCATGATTCTGCCCGGAATTTTAATATTTTTCTTTCACGCACGACTCCGCATGTCTCTACATTACAGTGACTCAAACAGCAACAGCATGAAACTTAGGTTTTTTAATTTTCTGCACTCTCACTCCCCAGCTGTCTCGCCATATTATCCGCAAGCTGTTCCACCAGTGTGGTCACATCCTCGCCGTTCCATACCTTGGAAAACAGCACTTCCAGCTGCATCCAGAAATTCCCCGTCTCCAGCATCTTCGGCAGAGACACGCTGTTTGCATATTCCTCGGCAAAAATAGTCAAAGCTCCGTTATCCGCCGCTTCTGACGCCTGAATGCCTGCAGGCATTTTCCCTGAACGCTCATACAGACCATCCGCATATCCTTCCGCCAGATAAGCTGCAAAGCAATCCGCAAGCTCCTTATGCTCCGAATAACCGTTGATCACCGCAGCACCTGTTACAGACAGGGATCTGCTCTGAAGATCAGCACTGACATCCGGCATTCTTGCAATCCCATAGTTAAAGGTAAGACTGCCGTCCGCTTTGGCATCTTCCAGACGTTTTACCACATCCGTGGTTCCGATGGTAAACATGGTCTTCCCATCAATGAAATCCTGGATTACGGAATCATAAGTCACCGTATCGGACTCAATGAAGAAGAACTGGTTCAGCGCCTTGTATACTTCCAGACATTGTATCGTCTCCGGATTATTGATATTGATATCATTTCTGTCATCTCCGGGATCGCCGCCTACGATCATGTAGTTGCCCACGATCCAGTAGTTATAGAAAATATTGTTTACATCCCATTTCATGACGCCTTCCACACCTTCCGGTGCATCAAAGGTATCCGCAATATTTAACAGGTCATCCACCGTAGAAGGAAGTGCTTCCGCAAAATACTGCTCGGCAAGCGCATTTACCGCCGCTTCATCCGCAGTCGTCTCTGTGGCTGTCTGGTCTAGTGGAAGGGCATCTTCTTCGATGATCTCATCGCCCTCTCCGACAGGTTCTCCATCGTCCTCACTGCCGCCTGCCAGTTCTTTTTCCGCCTGCTGCGTTGCCCAGGTTCTCAGATAGTCCTCATTGTATACCAACGCACTGGTGTCAAAATAAACCGGATAACCGATAACCTTCTGATCATAGGTCACTGCGGATAACGCTGCCTGGGAAAAATGATCTGTATTGCAGATGCCCACCGTATCCGGCACTTTTGCGGCAAGTCCTGCCAGATAAGCCTTCTCCAGCGAGTCACTGCTGAGCAGATACACATCCGGTATCTGGTCGGAGTGCAGGGTCTCCTGATTAATTGCCTCCAGATATTCACTGTCAGAAGTCAGCACCGGGATCACACGCACCCCTTTATTCTGTTCTCCGAAAGATACCGCCGCCGCATTAATATATCCGGATAATGCTTCATCCGAATACCAGCAGTAAATCGTCTCCTTGTTCCGAAACAGCTGCAGGCTGCCTGCGTCATCCGTTGTCTGGCTCATCTCCTGTGTACTTCCGTAAACAGCTGCAGCAGCCATGGCGATCACAGCTGCTGTAGCGATAATTCTTTTTTTCAAAAACATATTTTTCCAAACCTCTTATTCGATACAAGTGTCCAAAATAGCGATCATTTCGTCCACATTTTCTCTGGTGATCACGAGAGGCGGTACAAAGCGGATGATATCCGCGCCGGCATTGATCAGAATTAATCCCTTCTCCAATGCTTTGTTAATGATCTCTCCTACCGGATGGTCAAATACCAGTCCCTGCATCAGTCCCACGCCGCGGCGTTCCTTGATACAGTCGTATTTGGCTGCCAGTTCATTCAGGCGCTGTTCCAGATAAGGAGCTACCTCTCTCACATGTTCTATTATATGGTCCTCTTCGAATAAATCAAGCACTTTTTCCACTGCGGCGCAGGCTAACGGGTTGCCGCCGTAGGTAGTTCCGTGGTCTCCGGCTGCCAGAGAATGCTGTGCGACCTTTTCCGTCATCATAAATGCACCTACCGGCACACCGCATCCCAGTGCCTTGGCAGAAGTCATAATATCCGGTTTTACGCCGAAACGCTGCCATGCATACATATAGCCGGTACGTCCCATACCGCACTGAATCTCATCCAGGATCAACAAGATATCACGCTCATCGCACAGGTCACGCACCTGCTTCAGGAATTCTTCACTGGCAGGATACAAGCCGCCCTCGCCCTGTACCGTCTCCATAAGGATGGCACAGGTCTTGTCCGTCACCTGATCCAGCACGCTCTGAAAATCATTCAGATCAGCAAACTTGATATGTCCGATCATCGGCTGGAACGGCTCGCGGTACTTGGGATTGCCTGTCACAGACAAAGCTCCCATGGTTCTGCCATGGAAGGAATGGTTCATGGCAATGATCTCATGATCTGTGCAGCCATCCTTCAGATATGCATATTTTCTGGCTGCCTTGATGGCACCTTCCACCGCTTCCGCACCGGAATTGGTGAAAAAGACTCGATCCATTCCGGATACTTTTTTGATCTTCCGTGCCGCTTCGATGGCCGGTACATTGTAGTAATAATTGGAAGTGTGAATTACTTTATCAATCTGGGCTTTCAAAGCATCATTGTATGCTTTGTTCCGGTAACCCAGTGCAAAAACAGCAATTCCTGCTACAAAGTCCAGATATTTCTTACCGTCTGTGTCATACAGGTATACGCCCTCACCCTTATCCAGAACGATCTGGTACCGGTTATAAGTATGCAGCAGGTCTTTTTCCGCTTCTGCAATATATTCTTTCATGGCTTCACTCATTTTATTTTTCCTCCTCGTCGGACACGATTGCGGTGCCGATACCCTGATTGGTGAAGATTTCCAACAGCAGGCAGTGTGCCAGACGTCCGTCCAGGATATGCACTCTGTTAACGCCGTTACGGATCGCGGATGTACAGTTATTCAGCTTCGGCAGCATACCGCCGCCGATATAACCGTCATGAATCAGGTTCTCTGCTTCGGAAGCTGTCAGACGGGAAATAAATGTGGACTTGTCGTTGATGTCCTTGTACAAGCCCTCAATATCTGTCAGAAATGCCAGTTTTTCCGCATGTACCGCTTTTGCGATTGCGCAGGCAGCATCGTCTGCGTTGATGTTATAAGTATGATAATCCTTGTCCAGTCCGATGGGGGCGATGATGGGCAGGTAATCTTTTTCCAGCATATCGAACAGGATATCCGGATTTACACCGGTGATCTCACCGACATAGCCGATGTCCTGACCGTCGGAGTACTTTTTCTCTACCTGTAAGAGGCCGCCGTCCTTGCCGCTGACACCGACTGCCTTGACGCCCAGCTCTTCCACCATGGTCACAAGACTCTTGTTGACCTTGTTCAGTACCATCTCTGCGATCTCCATGGTCTCTTCATCAGTGACACGCAGTCCGTTGACGAACTTCGCTTCCTTGCCGACCTTGCCGACCCAGCGGCTGATCTCCTTGCCGCCGCCGTGGACAATGATGGGTTTGAACCCTACCAGCTTTAACAGTGTTACGTCTTTGATGACGTTTTTCTGCAATTCTTCGTTACTCATGGCACTGCCGCCGTATTTTACCACAATGATTTTGCGGTTGAATTTCTGTATGTAGGGAAGTGCTTCGATCAGCACCTCTGCTTTTTTCATTACCTGTTCCATATCTTTTTCCATTTTATGAACCATACCTTTCATTAAGAACGATAGTCTGCATTGATTTTCACATAATCATAGCTCAGATCGCAGCCCCATGCGGTAGCTTCCGACTCACCCATGTGCATATCCACCAGTGCAGTAACCTCCGGATCGGACAGAATCTTGGTCGCCTCTTCCTCGCTGTAATCACAGGCTACACCGTTTCCGAAGATATGGATTTTGCCGCTCTTGCTCTCAAAATACAGATCCACATTTTCCGGATCGAATTTGGCTCCGGAATATCCAAGTGCACAGAGGATACGCCCCCAGTTGGCATCATGTCCGAAGATTGCTGCCTTGGTCAGGGAAGAACAGATCACGGATTTCGCCAGGGTTCTGGCGTCTTCCTTACTTGCCGCATTGATTACTTTTGTCTCGAACAATGCCGTTGCACCTTCGCCGTCCCCTGCCATTTTCTTGGCCAGGAAAGTGGTGATCTCGTGCAGTGCTTTGCAGAAGTTGTCATAATCTTCACCCTCTGCGGTAATCTCCTCATTGCCTGCCATACCGTTGGCCAGTACCAACAGGGTATCATTGGTGGAGGTGTCACCGTCCACGGAGATCATGTTAAAGGAATCCACTACATCTGCGCTGACGCACTTCTGCAGCATCTCTTTGGAAATCTTTACATCCGTTGTCACAAATCCAAGCATAGTGCACATATTCGGGTGGATCATGCCGGAACCCTTGCACATACCGCCTAAAGTTACGGTCTTGCCACCGATCTGTGTCTCAACAGCGATCTCTTTGGAAATGGTATCGGTCGTCATGATGGCATGTGCTGCATCGGAACCTGCTTCCAGGGTATCTGCTTTTGCTGCCACCAGCTTTTGGATACCGGCAGTGATCTTGTCTACCGGGATCTGCATACCGATGACACCGGTGGACGCCACCAGTACGGCATCCGTAGGCACACCCAACAATTCTCCGGCACATTTTGCTTCTGCCTCGCAACAGTCTAACCCCTGTTTTCCTGTGCAGGCATTGGCGATTCCGGAATTGACTACCACTGCCTGTGCAAATGCGGAATTCTCCACGATCTGCTTATCCCACAATACAGGTGCCGCCTTTACCACATTAGAGGTAAACGTACCTGCCACGGTGCAGGGTGCCTTACTTACGATCAGTGCCATATCCTTACGATTCTGATATTTAATGGCAGCCTCTACGCCTGCTGCCTCAAAGCCTTTTGCTGCGGTCACACCGCCCTGGATCTGTTTCATTTTGGAATACTCTCCTTTCGATTCTCTGTTTCTTATATCTCCTATTTCTCCTGCATTCTTTATTTTTCAGTTATTATCATTTCTTACGAGATTGGCACTACTTATTGAATGCTGTGATATTTTCCTCATTCAAGGTAAAGTCATAATAATTCAGGTCTTCTCTCTTCGTCCATCCGATGCATTTCCAGAAAGCATTTCCGATATCATTCTGTGTAAATGCGATCAGACTGACTTTATTGATATGCTCGGCTTTCAATGCATTCATGCAATGTACGACCATCGCCTTGCCGATGCCGTGTCTCCTGTAATCTTCTCTCACACATACATGATACAAGCAGCCTCTTCGTCCGTCGTGACCGCAGAGAATACCGCCTACCACAGCCCCGTCCTCGCCGATTGCCACGACGCTGGTGCCGGGATTTCTGTTGATAAAGCGCTCCACGCCTTCTCTGGAATCGTCAATGCTCCGGATGCCAAAGCCATGAATCGACATCCAGAGGGCATGCAGACCTTCATAGTCTTCTATGGTCATTGGTTTGATTGTAAACTGTTTGCTCATGTATCTCTATCATCCTTTTCGATCGATTTTTCTCGTATCTTCCGTCTCTTACTCATAACGCTTGACACAATCTGTGGGCATCCTATTTCAAAACTGCCATACCTGTATTTGCTCCTGCCTTAAGGGAAGCAGGGAACCAGCTCCAGTCCTTCGCTCTCGGGAAGTCCGAACAGCAGGTTCATATTCTGTACCGCCTGTCCTGCGGCGCCTTTTACCAGATTGTCCAGTGCGCCCATCATGATGATACGTCCGGTACGCTCGTCAATCACAAAATTGATGTCCACATAGTTACTGCCTTCCACCCATTTGGTCTCCGGGCAGGTACCCTTATCCAGGACACGGACAAATTTTTCCTTCGCATAGTATTTATCATAGACAGCCTTTACTTCTTCATATGTAGGAAGTGTGCCGTCGGGTTTTCTCTTGAGTGTTGCATACTCGGTTGCCAGAATGCCTCTGTTCATCGGTACCAGATGGGGGGTAAAATTGATCGTCACCTGACAGTTGCCTGCATAACCTAACTGCTCCTCGATCTCCGGCGTATGTCTGTGGCTCGCCACACCGTATGCCTTCATGTTCTCATTGACTTCGCAGAACAGATTGTTGACTTTGGCACCTCTTCCCGCACCAGAAGTACCGGACTTGGCATCCACAATCAGGGTATTCACATCGATCATGCCTTCTTTTACCATCGGATACGCCGTCAGGATCGAGCAGGTGGTATAGCATCCGGGATTGGCTACCAGTCTGGTCTGCTCTGTGATCTTGTCACGATTGATCTCGCAGAGACCGTATACTGCTTCCCCGATAAACTGCGGAGACTTATGCTCAATGCCGTACCATTTTTCGTAAGTTGCCACATCTTTGATACGATAGTCCGCGGACAGATCCACGATTTTCACCCGGGAGAGAATCTCCTCTGTCAAAAGTCCTGCCAGGAATCCCTGCGGTGTTGCGGTAAAGATTACATCTACCTGCTTCGCCAGCTCTTCCAGATTGTCATCCTTGCAGATATCTTCTACCAACTGGAACATATTCTGGTATACCTGATAATACTTCTTATCTATATAGCTTCGGGAACCGTACCAGACGATCTTTGCATCCTTGTGATTTAACAGGATCCTTACCAATTCTCCTCCGGCATATCCGGTTGCTCCGATGATTCCTACTCTGATCATTTTTTCCTCATTTCTGCGCACGCTTTTTGCGCATGACGAGTTTGTGTCAAGTGCGCGCAGACACAAATCTCGTGATTGAAAAATCTTATTTTTCAATCTTCTACCTCTCCTGCTGCCTCTGTCTCGTAACCGCTCTTCCTACCTAAAAAATCAGGATCTCTTTCTTACGCTTTCTGCCTGCATTTTAATAGGAACAACGACATTGTCTACACACTTCCGAACAGTTACATAAAGTCATCATACCACTTTTTACCTAAATGTCTACTACTTTTTTCATTTTTATGCATATTTTTTCTGCCGTTATGTATATTTATACACTTATTCATAATTTTAAGCGTGTTTTATACATTGTAATGTAATAATATTCATTTACTCTTTTCCCTCATTCTGTTGTATTCAATGCGACCGTCTTATCTGACCCTTAACATTATGCCTTCCAGTTATCACAACCTCCTGGCATATCACCGATAAACTCTTCTCAGCCACACTTTCTTTTCTCCTAAAAATCTGCTACAATAAAACCGCTGCCGCCGGATCTGCCGGTACAGTGACTTTACCGCTTCCGGTCTGCTTATTCTTCAGGCACCCGGAGCAGAAATGAGGAAATTATGGCTTTTGACGGCGTTACCATTGCCTGTGTGATATCTGAACTGAAAAAAGAACTGATCGGCGGACGACTGTATAAAATCGCCCAGCCGGAAAACGATGAACTGCTGCTGACGATCAAACAGCCCACCGGACAAAAACGGCTGCTTCTGTCTGCCAGTGCATCGCTTCCTCTCCTATATCTGACGGAAAATAACAAGCCCAGTCCCATGACGGCACCGAATTTCTGTATGCTGCTGCGCAAACATTTACAGAACGGTCGCATCGTTAATATCTCCCAGCCGGGACTGGAGCGTATCGTGCATATCGACATCGAGCATCTGGATGAAATGGGCGACCTGCGTCATAAGACACTGGTTATGGAACTCATGGGCAAGCACAGTAATTTGATTTTCTGTAATGATGACAATACGATCATTGACAGTATCAAACATGTATCCGCCGCTGTCAGCAGCGTCCGGGAAGTTCTGCCCGGAAAACCTTACTTCATCGCTCATACCCAGGACAAACTGGATGCCCTGACCTGCGAAGAAGCAGATTTCAAACAGGCGCTTGCCTCCAAACCCCAGCCGGTCTTCAAGGCAATCTACGGGAGTTTCACCGGTATCTCCCCGATTCTCGCACAGGAGCTGTGTCACGAGGCAAGTCTGGACGGCGAACGCCCCACCGCTGCCCTGACGGATGCGGATTATCATGCCCTGTATGAGGTTTTCTCCAAAATGGTGACTTCTATTAAGGAAGAGACTTTCTCCCCCTGCATCGCATACACCGGCTCCCGTCCTGTGGAATACGCGGCGATTCCTCTTACGATGTACGGCACCGGCGCGGATCATCTGGAAAGTTATACTTCCATGTCCGTCCTGTTGGAACATTTTTATGCAGAGAAAAACACATTGACCCGAATCCGTCAGAAGTCCTCCGACCTGCGTCGTATTGTACAGACCGCATTGGAGCGTGATGTGAAAAAATACGATCTGCAGCTTGCCCAGATGAAGGATACGGAAAAACGGGAAAAATACCGGATCTACGGAGAGCTGTTAAATACTTACGGTTACAGTGCAAAGCCCGGTGACAAATCTCTCACCGCAGTGAATTATTATACGGACGAACCGGTGACGATTCCCTTGGATCCCACCCTTTCCGCTACGGAAAATGCGAAAAAATATTTTGACAAATACGGCAAGTTAAAACGTACCTACGAGGCACTGTCCGAACTTACCAAACAGGTGAAAGAAGAGATCGACCACTTGGAAACCATCAGCACCGCACTGGATATCGCCTTAAAAGAGGAAGATCTGGTGGAGATTAAGGAAGAGCTGACCCAGAGCGGTTACATTCGCAGAAAAGGCGGTACAAAGAAAGCAAAGATCACCAGCAAGCCCTTCCACTATTTAAGCAGTGACGGTTTCCATATTTATGTCGGAAAGAATAATTTCCAGAACGATGAGCTGACTTTCAAATTTGCTACCGGCAACGACTGGTGGTTCCATGCCAAGGGCATCCCCGGCTCTCATGTTGTCGTAAAGACAGACGGAAAAGAACTGCCGGACCGTACCTTTGAAGAAGCCGGACGCCTGGCAGCCTACTATTCCAAAGGTAGGGACCAGGAAAAGGTCGAGATCGACTATGTACAGAAGAAACAGGTCAAAAAGCCGGCCGGCGCCAAACCCGGATTCGTAGTCTATTACACGAACTATTCCCTGATGATCGACAGTGACATCTCGGGAATTGAGAAAATCAGCGACTGACCAATTTCTAATCCATGGACTATAATGCAGATATGATTTATTTGTGATTTTCATTCATTTTTCTGCATTGTGATACAAACATATAAGTGTATGTGTGTTATGTATAATTATACTGTATATTTTTTATTTTATGCATTTATGTGCATATTTTAAATTGTTTTATTCATATTTTTGATTTATTTATGCAACTTTTCTGCTTGCTTTTACGATTATAATGTTGTATAGTAATTGTCAGAGCGTAACACACGATCCTAACTGTTCCCTGCAGTCGGAAGCATGGTTTCCGAGTATGGGGCAGCTACATACAAACCATAAAACGGAGGATTTTTATCATGAAGGAAAAAGTAGTTTTGGCTTATTCCGGCGGTCTGGATACTACCGCTATCATTCCCTGGCTGAAGGAGAATTTTGATTACGAAGTTATCTGTGTCTGCGTCAACTGCGGACAGGCAGAGGAACTGGACGGCCTGGAAGAAAGAGCAAAGGCCTGCGGTGCTTCCAAGCTGTATATCGAAGATGTTATTGATGAGTTCTGCGATGACTATATCGTTCCCTGCGTACAGGCTCACGCCGTATACGAGAACAAGTACCTGTTAGGTACTTCCATGGCAAGACCCCTGATTGCCAAAAAACTGGTAGAAATTGCCAGAAAAGAAGGCGCCGTAGCCATCTGCCACGGTGCAACCGGTAAGGGTAACGACCAGATCCGTTTCGAACTGGGTATCAAGGCTCTGGCTCCCGATATCAAGATCATCGCTCCCTGGCGAAACGACAAGTGGAAAATGGATTCCCGTGAATCCGAGATCGAATACTGCAAAGCACACGGTATTCATCTTCCCTTCTCTACCGATTCTTCCTACAGCCGTGACCGTAACATCTGGCACATCAGCCATGAAGGTCTGGAACTGGAAGATCCCGGCAACGAGCCGAATTACGAGCATCTGTTAGTCCTGGGTGTCACTCCCGAGAAGGCTCCCGACGAGGGTGAATATGTGACCATGACTTTCGAAAAGGGTGTTCCCACTTCCGTTAACGGCGAGAAGATGAAAGTCTCCGATATCATCCGTACCCTGAATAAACTGGGCGGCAAGCACGGTATCGGTATCGTAGATATTGTAGAGAACCGTGTCGTAGGCATGAAGTCCCGTGGCGTTTATGAGACTCCCGGCGGTACCATTCTGATGGAAGCACATCAGCAGCTGGAAGAGCTGATCCTTGACCGTGACACCTACGCATTCGAAAAGGAAATGGGTGCAAAGTTCGCAAGTCTGGTATACGAAGGCAAATGGTTCACTCCTCTCCGTGAGGCTGAGCAGGCATTCATCGAGAAGACCCAGGAATACGTAACCGGTGAAGTGAAATTCAAGCTCTACAAGGGCAACATCATTAAGGCAGGAACCACTTCTCCTTACTCTCTGTACAATGAGAACCTGGCATCCTTCACCACCGGTGACCTGTATGACCATCACGATGCAGAAGGCTTCATCAATCTGTTCGGTCTGTCCCTGAAGGTTCGTGCAATGAAGCTACAGGAGAACGAGAAGAAACTGGGGAACTAATCACGATACATCATTTGAAATCAAGAGGTGTCTATGATTACAATGCAGACAATCACTGCTATCTTGCTGATCTATCTGATCGGCATCAATCTGGCAGGATTCATCATCATGGGCGTCGATAAAAAAAGAGCCATCCGGGGTGCCTGGCGCATCTCGGAGGCTTCTCTTTTTTTAACGGCGTTTTTGGGCGGCAGCCTGGGATGCATTCTCGGAATGCAGCACTTCCGCCACAAGACGAAACACTGGTATTTTAAATATGGCATGCCTGCGATTCTGATCGTGCAGATACTGGTTTTCGTCCTTTTATTCAAGTGATATTTATGCTATACTTGATTCTAATAAGATACTGATTCACTTTACTATGATACACAATATATTTATCGCTTCCGTTAGGTTTTTCGTTTTTTCGAATAACTTCAAAAAATTGTGCGGAAAGTTAATATTCATTTAAGAAAAGTCTACAACTGCGTTGAGGGTAATTTTGTCACAGGCATCACAAAACAGCCTTTATTGCAGAGTTCCATAGTAGATTTGACTTAACTATCCGGAGCCTTATTTTGCTCTGAATAGTTGCAATCTGACGATGTGATTTGCATATGCAATTACGTTTGTTCTACAAAGTTATGCCTGGGAAACGGAGAATTACTATGCATATAGCAGTGTGCGATGATAATGTAGCTGACAGAAAGCAGTTGGAACGTTTGTTAAAACGGGAATCCGATAAGCGTGCCGCATCTACCGGCATCATTTATACGAATTCTTTCGGCAATTCCGAAGCATTGCTTTCCAATCCCATGCAGTACGACGCCTTCTATATTGATGTCTGTCTGACAGAAGGAATCACCGGTACGGAAGTGGCAAATGCTCTTATTGCCCAGGGCGTGAATGCTCCCATCATAATGTGCTGTTCCAAGATCAATTACAGAGAACAGTCTTATCCTGATAATGTCATCTTTCTGGACAAACCGATCAAGGTAGCAGAACTGGGACAAAGTATCGACCATGCCCTTGATATCATGGCGAAAGCCGTACCTTTGATTGAACTTCGTGAAGATGAAGATACCGTCTACGTTACCGAACCGGATATCCTCTACGCGGAAGAAGACGGACGCCACGTTATCGTCACCCTCAGGGACGGTCGCAAAATAAGAGTCGGTGATACCGCCATTAACCTGTTCTCCCAGATAGAAAATCATCCCACTTTCTTCGCTCCTACCATAAAAGTAATCCTCAACGGCAGATATATGGAGAAACTGGGATTCCGTAAAGTCATCATGTGTGATGGCAAAAAATTCTCCCTCCACAGAGACTGCGTTGCTTATGCGAAACAGCTGCTAGCGGAGTATCATTCCTAACTAACTTGAAAGTTAGTGAAGCAAATATTTTTCTATACTCCACTCAGATGGCTGACTATTTTTAGTCGGGATGCTTTTATGGGCACAGAAGATAAAAATATTCTCCTGTGCCCTTGGCATTTGAAAAGAAGGGTACAGCGGATAAAAAGTCTTCTCTGTACCCGTGAAATTTAAAAAGAAGGGTACAGAGAATGAAAAAGTCTTCCCTGTACCCTTTGGAGTTTGAAAAGAAGGGTACAGCGGAACAAAAAGTCTTCCCTGTACCCTTGGTGTTTGAAAAGAAGGGTACAGCGGAACAAAAAGTCTTCCCTGTACCCTTTGGAGTTTGAAAAGAAGGGTACAGCGGAGCAAAAAGTCTTCCCTGTACCCTTGGAATTTGAAAAGAGGGGTACAGCGGAAGAAAAAGTCTTCCCTGTACCCTTGGCAATTAAAAAGAAAAGACACTAATATAAAAATGATTTCGCTGTGCCAATTGTCTGAAATCAGATGATTCAGTTCGTTAGAAAATTGAAAGTTAG
>CAKRRU010000021.1 GCA_934394515.1 uncultured Acetatifactor sp. | reverse complement strand
GTTTGTGACGATCGGATTTTTGATCGCCAAGAGAAAACAATATCATTATGCGTAACTATTCAGAACCATGCAAAACTGCGTTCTGCGAATGCCTGCATTCAGGCAGATAAGCAGTTTTATATGGCGAAGTAACCACTATGAGCAAATAACATGCAAGCATGTTATTCATTAAAGCCTCGCAGAGGTGATTTTGCGAATGGGGTTCTGAATAGTTACATTATATTTTTAATTGTTGAAAAATGCAAGAAATGCTATACTATATCTATCGGCTCTGTCTATGGTTACAGAAAGAGCCTGCTGCACCGTGATGGACGGAGATTCCTACTCCTTGCAGAAGCTTCTCCTGACATTAACCGGTTGATATTGATCAATTTGTCCGGATGTTTTTTCATCCGGACAAATGCTGTCCGTTTTCAGATTCCTTTCCTTCTACTCTTCCTCCGGATAGGTGAGTCCCCAATCTCTGCGGATCCGGGTCATCATCCGCATCACATCTTCTGTGTATGCCAGTTTCATGATCTCCTGGTTTCCTACGATTGCCTTCTCCATGTCTTCTACTTCATAGACAAGTGCATCCGCAGTGGCTCCTGCAGTAATTTCTTCCTTACGACCGTCCTCTGTATAAGTGATGACAGCCTTTTCTCCCCGGGGATACTCGTACATCTCCACATAAGCCTTGTCAAAAGAAATCATGCCGCGCTTAGGCTGCTTGGCATGCAGGGACAATGTCACCGTCGCCATCTCCTGTTCCGGATTCATCAAAAGAATTCCCGCCTGCTCGTCCACACCGGTAGGTGCCAGCTTCACCTGAGAAGCGATCTGATCCGGGCAGGAACTTAAGAACATTCTGACGAAAGAAAGGGCATACACACCGATGTCCAACAATGCACCGCCCGCCAGATTCCTGTTGAAGAACCGATTCTTCATATCGTAGTCCTTATAGCTTCCGAAGTTCATCTGTATCACTCGCAGTTCTCCGAGATCCCCGGTGTCCACGCGTTTTTTCAGTTCTTTATAAATAGGCATATGGTAAATGGTCATGGCCTCTGCCAGCACTACATGGTGCTCCTTTGCCAGCTGCACTGCCTCTTCCAGTTCTTCGGAATTCAACGTAATAGATTTTTCACACAGTACATGCTTGCCTGCTTCCAGCGCTTTTCGTAAAAATTGGATATGCGTATTATGAGGTGTGGATATATAGACGATATCCACCGCAGGATCCGCACATACCTCTTCAAAGCTTGCAAACACCTTCTGTACACCGTATTTTTCTGCAAAAGCCTCTGCCTTCTCCTGTGTCCGGTTCACGACACCATACAGCCTCTGTCCTCTTTTTTCCATGGCCTGCGCCAGTTCATTTGCAATGACACCGCAGCCTGCACTTACCCAGTTTGCCATCCTATTTTCTACTTTCCTTTCCACGCGTCTTATTCTCATACATCTTTGCATCCGCTTCATTGATGATCTTACGGACATCAACACCATAGCCTTCTGCCCAGCCCACAGCACTGGAGACCGGCATCTCGCCCTGACCGTTTTTCTCCTGCAATGCAGCACTGACAGACTCTACCATTGACTCAATCTCTGTTTCTACCGGATTCTCTATCAGCATGACGAATTCATCTCCGCCCACACGATAAACCTTCCTCCTGTCAGTGGATAATTCATATAATACGGAAGACAACGTCTGGATCAGCACATCCCCTGCAGCATGTCCATATTGGTCATTAACATATTTCAGATGATTCACATCCCAGAAAATGGCAGCCAGTCTGTCAACCCCCAGATAGTAGCCAGCAATCATTTCCTCATATTTGTTCTTATTATACACATGGGTTCCCAGATCAGTCTCCTTACGATATGTCAGATCGGCGATCCTCTGTGCATCCTCGTGGCTGGTAATGCTGATATACCGCAAAATAAAGGTAAATGCCAGAAGGATCACTGCCCGTGGCAAAGCTCCGTAGAACAAAATGGTAAATACAGGATCAGGTTCCAGACTAAACTGCAGTGTTCCTGCCCCCCACTGCTCCATATACCAGTCTCTGGTATGATTACTGCCAAGCAGAAGATTCAGATCACAGATTCCATGATAAAACCCTGCCAGCATACTCAGTATCATAGTCACATCATTCACGACATAAGTAACCCACAGTGTCATCCTTTTCCGGTACTGCACCGCTGATAAAAGCGGCAATACATAGATAAGCACAGCATGAAAAGACAAAAATGCCGCCATGACTGCCGATATTGCACAGATCAGCGCCAGAAGCACATATTTCACCCAATCCCTTGACAAATCCACCTTTTTGTATATGTATAAAACCGGGATTCCCATTACCACCGACATCCCCACTGCCATGGTAAAGATTCCGGCATCCACAATAAAGATTCCCACTAAAGTCAACAGCCAGAGAACCAGAATTGTCACAAAAATCCATAAAAATCCCTTCAACGTCCGCTTGTTGGAATTAATCTCCTGCTGATGTAATTCCTGTTTATACTGTTCCTGATAATTTTCCATGATAACATCCCTATGTGTTTCTATGATTTGCCATTTCCTTGTTCCATACCGATAACTATAGTATGATGTCGGGAGCAAAAAGGATTATGACTTTACTTCCGGTAAACACTTATCCTTCATCATTTTTTCTCTTTTCCTGCACAATATGATGTTGCAGCCAGAAGCCCCCCGCTGCAATTCCCATACACAGGATAATTCCTCCTGTTACCAGCCATGCCTTGCTGTCTCTCTGCTGCTCCATTGCCTGTCCGCCTGCCTGTGATACTTCCTGTTCCGGATCTGCCGCTGCAGACTCTGCTGCCGGAGTTGCTGTTTTCACCGGAATCTGGGGAGACTCAGGTTTGGGCGTTGCCGTCGGTTCCGGTGCTTCTGTCGATTTTGGTGTTGCTGTCGGTTTTGGTGTTGCTGTCGGCTCCATACTTACCGCCTGGATTCTGACTGACTCAGGTGTCTGCGTTGTCTCCGGTGGCTGGGTTGCCTCAGGCGGCTGGGTTGCCTCAGGCGGCTGCGTTGCCTCCGGGGTCTGCGTTGCCTCCGGGGTCTGCGTTGTCTCCGGGGTCTGCGTTGTCTCAGGGGTCTGCGTTGCCTCCGGCGGCTGCGTCGTCTCCGGGGTCTGCGTTGCCTCTGGCGGCTGCGTCGTCTCCGGGGTCTGCGTTGCCTCTGGCGGCTGCGTCGTCTCTGGGGTCTGCGTTGCCTCTGGCGGCTGCGTTGCCTCAGGCGTCACTACTCTGCTGATGTTAAATGTGGTCACCGCTGTTCCACCGTCTGAAACAATGCCGATACTATGTCTGCCTTCTGCTAATGTCCGCAAAAACTCCGGCATCAGACGCACAATGATACTTCCGGACTCCACCGTATAGTCAATATCCCGTCGAAGCTCCACACCATCTAATTCCACACGGATAAAATCAGCAAACAACGCATTTGACCGGAACGTGGCCGCTTCCGTAGTATTTCCATCAATCTGAGTATCCTGTCCTTCAATAATATCGGGACATTTTTTCGGGATTACTGTCCCCTGCTGTATGAGCTGCTGACAATCTGTACAATAGAGATCACCGGTATACCCTTCCTGCGTGCTGTCAGGTTCTTTTACTCCCCGCAGTTCCGTGTGCTTATGATTGGACGCATTGATTTCTCCATATACCTGTTGGCACACTTCACATACCGGTCTTGAGACACAGGTTGCCTCCCCTCCGGTATGGATATGCTCTTCACCGATTCCACTGATCTCAAATGTCAGTCTGTCCGGTGTGACTTCCGTTACCCGAATGCAGACCTTATCGGTAATGTACTTTCCCTCCCCTTGGGCCAGTGCTGCATCATTTTTTGTGTTTCCTCCCCCCAGCACCTCATAGTTCCACCTCGGTGCAACACAATTAATATTACTGGGAAAACTGTAGTCACTTTCTGCGAGATAGCAGACCAGTCCCGATTTCAGGTCGATAGCATCCACCCGGCTGCCATCTGCCTTATAAAACTCTTTTATCTGAGAATCATATTTATTGCCAGTCCCTTCGAAATTTCTGTATTCCAGGTAAAGTGTCTTGTTTTTTGCGGGAATATTCATCTTGTATCCGATCACTGCACCGGCATTCTGTGTCCCTGATGCCGACAGGCTGTAGGTACCATCTGCTGTCAGCACAGGCAGCTGCTCCGCATCTGCCCAGCCCAACGCCTCCTGCTCCTTCACAGAAATAAACTGCGGCACAGGGGAAAGATGCTTTGCCATGACGGACATATAATATACCGGCTGTGGCTGTGCATCCTGCGTATTATACAGATCCTTTAATCCCAGGATATGCCCCGTCTCATGGATGGCCGTTCCCAGAGATGTCGTAAGGTTCCCCTGCTGGTCTTTATACAGATATCCTTGCAGTTTTCCGGAGCTGTTTGGATACAAGTTCGTTAACTGTACATAGTCCTTGCTGACCAATGTATCACCGTTCTCTGTAGTAATATTTACATAATTCGCATAATCCCGGTAATTCCACAATGGTGCTCCCCGTGATACCGAAATATTACTCTGGGTCGTATTTTTATAAATCAATGTTATGGCATCTATTTTGCCATCATGATTCTTATCTAAATCTGCCTTGTTATAAGTGACACTTCCATCATAATTTGTGATCACAGCCCCTGAAGCTATGGCCGTATTAATTGCCTCCGACCAGTCCTTTTTCAGTTCATACATACGGATTTCACGCTCCTGTGCTGTCTTATAGCCCTCCTGGTTATTCTCACTATATGCGGCATAATATCCTCTTGATTTACTCAGCGTTATGGAGCCGCCTTGATCAAACAAATATACATAATTGATACACAATTTTCCTGCTGATACGGTCTTAAAATAATCTGAGACACTGTATTCTGCCGTATTAAAAGAATTATCCGTGATTTCACGCACACTGCTTCCACTATATACCGTATTTACAAATTCCTCTTCTCCGGAAAATTTCGCAAATACGATCAGATTGGTAAAATTGCTTCCGGATTCTGTTCCATCGGCAGCCCGGCTTGTCAGTCCTGCATTGAAAAATATCCCTGCTGCCATGGCAAAACATATTATATAATGTACTATCTTCTTCATAAAACACCTCTTCTGTAAATATAAAGACTATCATATGATACCATTGCTGATACCTTTCCGGTAACTGTGAATGCTTCTCTTCAGGCGCTCCAGTCCCTCTTTCAACAATTCCCGTCTGCATGCCAGATTCATACGTAAAAATCCATAACCGTTGCCGTACTCTCTGCCGTCACAGACAAACAGTCCACTCTCCTTACGGATAAAATCTGCCAGATCCGACAGATCTCCGGGCAGCGCATTGCAGTCGATCCACAACAGATACGTGGCATCTGCGGATACCGTCCTGAGCTCCGGAATCTCTTCTCTGATAAAATCTTCCGCAGCTTTACGGTTCTCCCACAGATATTCCCGCAATTCGTCCAACCATGCGCCACCCTGCGTAAATGCCGCAATGGGAGCAATGGCTGCGAACACATTGGGCTCTGCCACTTCATCCGTGTTCAGCCCCCGGTTCACCCGGTGCCGCAGCGCCGCATCCGGTACGATCACCGCTGCCGTCTGGAGCCCCGCCAGGTTAAAGGTCTTCGTGGGTGCCACACAGGTGATGCTGTTATTTTTATAATGCTCCGATACCGACGCAAATGGGATATACTCCATCCCGGGTCTCGTAATATCACAATGGATCTCATCCGACAGCACCAGAACATGATGCTGAAAGCACAGCTCCCCGATTCTCTCCAGGTTCTCCCGGTCCCAGATCTTCCCCACTGGATTGTGAGGATTGCACAGGATCAGCATACTGGTCTGGGGATCTGCCAGTTTCTGTTCCAGATCCTCATAATCAATGCTGTATTTTCCCGCTTCATAATGCAGTCTGCTCTCCAGAACGTTCCGTCCGTTATTCACGATGGAATTAAAAAAGATATTATAGCAGGGCGTCATGACCACGATTTTCTCCGCTACGGTAGTCATCTTCCGCACGATACTGGAAATTGCGGGAACCACACCGGTACAGAAGATCAGCCATTCTTTTTCCACCTGAAAATGATGTCTGTTCTGCCACCAGTTCTGATATGCCAGATACCACTCCTCAGAGACCTCGGTATAGCCATAGATGCCCTGTGCTGCCCGGTCCATGATAGCTTTCGTCACCGCAGGCGCCGTCTCAAAATCCATATCCGCTACCCACATCGGTAATTCACCCGCACCCACGTTCCATTTCATGCTGCCGGTACCCCGACGGTTGGTCTCTTTGTCAAAAATACTACTCATATCCTTATTCCTCTCAGTTTTGCTCCGGTGCCTTATCCAGTCTGTGTGCAATGTTGTCACAGATGATCTGTGTCTTCGCCGGATCGATCTTCGCAGGATCCAGGATCAGGGTATCGATGCTCTGTGCCCGTATCATTCCGGAAGCCGGATTCAGCACACTGGTGATGCCGTCCGTAATCTCCACATCTATCGTGGAATATTCAAAGGCCAGTGTCGTATTTAACAGCTTACAATTCTTCATCACAAGATTATCGATATAGCACATACCCTGTAAACTCTCGATGGTGCAGTTGATCAGGGTCAGATTCTTCGCATTCCACCCCAGATATTCCCCGGAAATAAAGGAATCATACACGGTTACATTCTCAGAATTCCAGAAGGCATCCTTGGACAGCATCTTTGCATGATGGATTTCCACATTTCTGACCCCGTCAAAGGAATAATTGCCTGCCAGTTCAAAATCAGTGATCTGCATATCACTGCAGTTCATGGCAAAATAATCTCCTCTGGCGCTGACATCCTTCATGGTGACCTTCTGACAGTTCCACAGCGTCTCTTCCGCATGAGGCAGGAATACATGCTCTAACGTAAGCTCCTTGCATCTGCGGAAATTCTTCGGTGCCTCGATCAGGGCATTTTTCACCTGCAGATTGTCCGTATACCATACGCCGGCTCTCGCCATCTCTGCCCAGGTACAATCCTCTGCCACGATATCCTTACTGTACCACAGAGGATATTTCCACTGGAACATACTGTTCTTCAGCTGAATATCACTGCTCTCCTTTAACGGGGACTCTCCCTCTCCGAAGATCGTATCTTCAATCTGTAAATGTTCCTCATGGAACAGTGGTCTCTCTCCGGTATAATAACCATTTTGAATCTTTGTTGCTTTATTTTCACTCATTTCTTTTTTCTCCTGTAACTGATAAATCATTCATTCTTGTTTTTAGTGCCTTTGATATCTTACCTCTTTACTGGGAAATAATCAAGCCGCGGTTGTTCTCCCGGTATTCTCTGGGAGAAATACCATAGATTTTCCGGAAATTCCGCAAGAAAGAAGAGTAATCGGCAAAACCGGTCTGCTGCCAGCTCTCGGTAATGCTCTTCCCTTCCGTCATGGCCCGGCAGGCGGAAATAATCCGCTTGTTCACAATAAAGTTATGCACCGTCATTCCGGTGATCTCTTTGAATTTCCGCAGAAAATAATATTTGCTCATGTGCACGGCCGCCGCCACATCCTCCACGGTGATCTCTTCGCTGATATGGTTCTCAATATACACTGTTACCTGTTCGACCAGCGGATGATCCACGATCTCCTGTGTGGTGGACAAATATTCCTCTCTCTTGCACAAGACATTCAGATAGCCGAAAAACAGGCTTAAATACCCCCTGTCCATGACTTTACGCAGTCCCGCATTCTGTGCATCCGCGCCTTCCAGGATCTCCGACATGGCAAGCTTCAGTAAAAATCCACGCAATATTTCTTCATAATATATGGGAAAATGATACAGCTTCGTTCCTTCTCCCCTGAAACATTCCGCAAGAAAGTTTTCTCCCTCTGCCAGTTCTTTCAGCATCTGATCGCTGATCCACAGGATGATCCGGCGGGAAGAATCCATTTTTCTCTCCGTCGGATGATATTTATGCATAACATTTTTATCGATCAGGAGGAAATCTCCTTTGCGCATGCGGACAGCCCGATCCTCGATCAGGGAAGAGAATTCCCCATCCATAATATAGATCAGTTCATAAAAATCATGGTAATGAAACGCCACCGCTCCGACCGGTTCCCCGATTTTCTCATAGACCTCATAGTCCTCACTGAGCATATATTGCCGTTCATCGGCTGCATCACGGTATTTTAATTTTTTTTTGGTTTGTATGGCGGTTCCGGTATAAATATCTCTTCCCATATTACTCTCCATTCCGCAGACACTTTCTTACATCTCCCACTATAGAGCAATTTTTGCATGTTTTCAAGCAATTTATATGCTTTTCATGCATTTGTATCTCTGCTATTCTGTAACTAACAAAACAAGAGAAAAACAATCACTAATTGCAAGGAGGGTTATTTCATGCAGATGACATTACGCTGGTACGGCAGCAAATACGACACCGTAACCTTAAAACAGATCCGCCAGATCCCCGGTGTCACCGGAGTGATCTCCACACTCTACGGCACCGCTCCCGGAGAAGTCTGGAAAATGGAGGATATCCTGGCTCTGAAGGCAGAGATTGAAGCCGCCGGATTGCAGCTGGCCGGCATCGAGAGTGTCAACATTCACGATGCGATCAAGATCGGTTCTCCCGACAGAGAACAATATATCGAGAACTACATCACCACCCTGGAGCACCTCGGACAGGCCGGCATCCACATGGTATGCTACAACTTCATGCCGGTATTCGACTGGACCCGGACGGAGCTCGCCAGAATGCGTCCGGACGGTTCTACCGTGCTCGCTTACAATCAGGCGGCTGTAGACGCGATCGATCCTGCGAAGATGTTCGAATCCATTGCCGGCGATATGAACGGCACCGTGATGCCCGGCTGGGAACCGGAGCGTATGGCACATGTAAAAGAATTATTCGAACTGTACAAGGATGTGGATGACGAGAAATTATTCGCCAATCTGAAATACTTTCTGGAACGCATCATGCCCACCTGCGACAAGTACGACATCAACATGGCGATTCATCCCGACGACCCCGCATGGAGTGTCTTCGGACTGCCCCGTATTATCATCAACAAACAGAACATCCTGCGCATGATGAAGATGGTCGACAACCCTCACAACGGTGTGACCTTCTGTTCCGGCTCCTACGGTACCAACCTGGAAAACGATCTGCCCGATATGATCCGCTCCCTGAAAGGCCGCATTCATTTCGCCCATGTCAGAAACCTGAAGTTCAACTCTCCTACTGATTTCGAGGAGGCTGCACATCTGTCCAGCGATGGAACCTTCGATATGTACGAGATCATGCTGGCTCTTTATGATATTGGTTTTGACGGTCCCATCCGTCCCGATCACGGACGTATGATCTGGGATGAAGTGGCCATGCCCGGATACGGACTGTACGACAGAGCACTCGGTGCCACTTACTTAAACGGATTGTGGGAAGCGATTGAGAAATCCCACAAATCCAAATAATCAGGCACAGGATTCCCTAACAAATTCAGAAAATCTCCCATAAGTAATGAATTGTCATGACACAAATTTATTACTTATGGGAATACACCGTAAATATTTCAAAACATAATTTTCTATCAAAGAAATGAAACGGAGGACCTATTATGAAACTGACATTAAAAAGTCTTCACGCCGACCGCGAAGCCTTTCTCGCCGCCGGATATCATTTACCGGAATTTAATTACGATACTGTTCACAAAAACACGATGGAGCACCCCCACTGGATTCACTTCGGCGCCGGCAATATCTTCCGCGCTTTTCAGGCCAATGTGGCACAGAACCTGTTAAATGCAGGCGTCCTGGATACCGGACTGATCGCTGCGGAAGGCTACGATTACGAGATCATCGAAAAAAGCTACCGTCCTCATGACAACTTAAGCATCCTTGCCACCCTAAAAGCCGACAACACCGTGGAAAAGACCATTGTGGGCAGCATTATGGAATCACTGATCCTCGACAGCGAAAATGTGCGGGAATACAAGCGGCTTCAGGATATTTTCTCCAATCCTTCCCTGCAGATGGCAAGCTTCACGATTACAGAAAAAGGCTATGCCACCGCTGATGCCTCCGGCAAGGTATTCCCGGCTGTCGCAGCCGATTTTGCAAGTGGTCCTGCGGCCCCCGCAAGCTATCTGGGCAAAGTGGTCTCCCTGCTCTATACCAGATACCAAAACGGCGCACTTCCCATTGCCATGGTCAGCATGGACAACTGCTCTCACAACGGTGACAAACTCTACGCTGCCGTGACTGCTTTTGCAAAAGCATGGGTTCAAAACGGTCTGGTGGAGGAAGGCTTCTTAAACTATGTGAATGATAAGACCAAAGTCACCTTCCCCTGGAGCATGATCGACAAGATCACCCCCAGACCCGATGCCAAGGTAGAAGCTATGCTGGCTCAGGATCATATCGACGGTCTGGACGCCGTGGTGACTTCCAAAAATACCTACATTGCTCCTTTCGTCAATGCCGAGGAATGTGAATATCTGGTCATTGAGGACGCTTTTCCGAACGGAAAACCCGCGCTGGACAAGGGCGGCATCATCTTCACCGACAGAGCTACCGTAGACAAAGTAGAGAAAATGAAGGTCTGCACCTGCTTAAATCCCCTGCACACCGCTCTGGCGATCTACGGTTGCCTCTTAGGCTATACCCTGATCTCCGAAGAGATGAAGAATCCGTTATTAAAAAATATGGTGGAAGTGATCGGTTATAAAGAGGGATTGCCAGTAGTCGTAAATCCCGGCATTCTCGATCCCAAGAAATTTATCGATGAAGTGGTCAATGTGAGAATCCCCAATCCGTTCCTCCCGGATTCTCCCCAGAGAATTGCCACAGATACTTCCCAGAAGCTCTCGATCCGCTTCGGCGAGACCATCAAGGCTTATGAAGCGGATCCGAATCTCCATACCAAAGATCTGAAGCTGATTCCTCTGGTCTATGCCGGATGGCTCCGGTATCTCATGGGAATCAATGATGAGGGCAAAGAATTTACGCCCAGCTCCGACCCCCTGTTAGAGGAAGCCCGTCAGTACGTTGCAGACTACGAACTGAGTTCCGCTCCCAAGGATCTGTCAAAGCTGGACGCATTACTTGCCAATGAGAAAATATTCGGTGTGAACCTCCACGCCATCGGCATGGATACTCTGGTAAAACAGTATTTTGCAGAATTAAGCTCCGGTGTGGGAGCCGTGACTGCCACACTTAAGAAATACGTTCCTTCTGAGATCTGACGGAATACATACACAGGGCAATGATACATACAAAGTCAATGACAAGTACCACTGCCACTGAGCTCATCCCCACAGCGATGCCGGCGTCTGCTGCGATCTTTCCGATAACGGAAGGCATCAGAATAGAGCCGAAGCTCGCTGTGGTCAGGATGAAGCTCCATGCCATCGGATACTTCTGAATCAGATTCCCCGCAAAAGAAACCGTCGTCGGGTAAATCCCCGCCATACTATATCCAAATCCCACAATTCCCAACATAATCCAGAACGTCGTTCTGCTGAAAATCAGTACAATAAAGAAAGCAACCAATCCCACGCCCATGATAGGAAGCAATTTTTCTTTTGCAATCTTCAAGGACAAAAACGCCGCAGACAGACGCCCCAACAATATCATCATCCACTGTACACTGGCGGTGATTGTCGATACGGAAGGGCTCAAAAGCTCGGTATCCTTAAAATACGTGATCATCCAGCCGATCACACCCTGTTCCGCACACAGATAGAAAAAAAGAGTAAAGATCACAAGATAAAAAATCGGCTCCCTGAAAAATCCCCAGTTGCTCTCCTTTTTGCTCTCTGCTTTCTTAGAAACCGCCCTTTCCTCATCTTCCGGAATCAACAGGTACAAGATCCAGGTCAGAACCCCCAGTGCAATCATCAGTGCACAGGCATATACCCAGTAATCCGCATTACTTCCGGTGATCAGGGTCAGCAAAATCGGGAATACAAAAGCGCCAATAGAGAACATCGCATGCAATCCGTTGATGATCCATGCCTTGCCGGGTGCCAGGTTGTTGATCTTGGAATTGCAATAGTTGCTTGCCGCACCTCTGGCCAGACCGGTCATCAGAAATGCCGCAGCCAGCACCAGATTCCCTCTTCCGAACAGAATCATGCAATAGGAAAGCGCAAATGCCGCCTGAAATATCAGAATGCTCTTCTTTTTCCCGATAGCCAAAGGTAACGTTCCGGCAAAAAAGCTGGATAACAGATTTCCTACGGAATGAAGGCTTACGATCAATCCGCAAAATGCGTAATCCAACCCTCTGGCATCCCGGATAAAAGGAAGGAGGGAACCGATGGACAGAGCCAGCATACCATTCATTAAAAATACAGCATACGTCAGTCCCAATTGTTTGTTTTGTCTACTGTTTTCAAATACTTTCATAACTACGATCTCCTGATTTGTTTATTGTTCTATAATCTTTTGAATGAGTTCGGTGCTGTCCGCACAGTATTCCTCATAGAGATTACTCATGGCATCACGGAACCGTTTCTTTTCTTCCGGTGTCAGTGTGATAACCTGCGTTCCGTTTGCAATGGCGGTCTGTCTGGATTGTTCCTCTCTGTCACGCCAAAGTTCCCTCTCATATTCTGCAGATTCTCTGGCGCATTCCCGGATGATCTTCTGATCTTCTGCGGATAACTGTTCCCAGACATAAACGGAACAGATCTGTATCTCCGGCACTCTCGTGTGTTCATCTTCCGTAAAATACGGTGCCACTTCATAATGATGCATCGCTTCATACGACGGCCAGTTGTTCTCCGCACCGTCTATGGTCTGGCGCTGCAATGCCGAATAGACTCCGGAATATTTTAATTTTACCGCTTTCGCACCGAGCGCTTCCACCATATCCGCCATCATATCGGATTCCTGCACACGAATCGTCATGCCCTGAAAATCCTCCAGGCAGGTAATCGGTTTCTCCACACTGTAGAAGCTTCTGGCTCCGGCATCATACCAGGACAGACCCGTGTAGCCGTAAGCAGATGCCTTCTGTAAGAATTCCTCGCCGATCTCTCCGTCCAGTACTCTCCACATGTGCTCCGAATCCTTGTATAAATAGGGCAGCTGCAGCACATTCATCTCCGGTGCCTGCTCCGCAATCTGTGACAGTGAGATTCTGGCAAAGGCTATACCGCCGTATTTGATCTGCTCCAGCACTTCGCTTTCAGCCCCCAGCCTTGCTTCGCTCTCTACGAGAATATGGATTCTTCCGCCGGTACGTTCCTGTACCAGTTCGGCGAACCGCAGTGCCCCCAATGTCGTAGGGTAATCCGCGGTCTGATTCTCTGCGTAGAAAAATACGTATTCCGGTGGCTCTTCCGGTTTCTTTACCGTCAGAATGAGAACGGTAAGCACAACCGCTGCTACCGCAAAAATTCCCCATGACACAATCAGCTTCTTATTCATGCCATCCCCCTCTTATTGCGGAATTCACTGGGTGTCATTCCCATCTTTTTCTTAAATATCCGGGCAAAATAGTTGGCGTCCCTGTAGCCTACTCTTTCACTGATCTCTTTGATATTAATAGAAATGTCCTTCATCAGTTCCAACGCTTTTTCCATGCGCAGGTCATTCAGGTACATGATAAATGTCTTGTCAAAACAATTCTTGAACAGCTTACAGAAATATACTTCCGAATAACCCATTTTACTCGCTACGGACTGTAATGACAAGTCATCCCGGTAATGAGCTTCGATAAATGCGGCAATCTCTGCGGCAATCGTACTCATCCGCACATGCTCCGGATCCTCTTCCACCACTGCTCCGTGCGGTGTCTCTCCCTCAGCCGGCGTCCTGTCATTGTCGATCAGGCTGAAGGCTTCCTCCAAGGTAGCGCGCAGTTCTTCATCGCGCCCCGGCTTTAACAGATACTCCAGCGCTTTCAATCCGATTGCCTGCTTTGCATAATTGAATTCGTCATACGCCGTCAAAAAAATAATAATACTCTTCGGATATTTTTCCCTGATATATTTTGCCGCTTCCAGTCCGTTGATGCCCGGCATGGAAATATCGAGAATCGCGATCTGGCAATTCTCCTGTTCAAAGAGTTCCATTGCCTCCCGCCCGTTCTGTGCCGTAAACACTTCGATCTGTTCCGGAAAATTTTTCTGTATTCTCTTTGTCACTACCTGTCTCTCGATCGGCTCGTCATCTGCCACTAAAATACGATACATTATTTTCTCCTCTGTGTTTTATATGACTACAGGTGCCTTATGATAAGGAATGACCACTTCCACCGCTGTCCCTTTTCCCTGTTCACTCTCGATGTAAAATCGGCACTTTTCATACATGGACTGAATCCGATGATAGATGTTTGCAATTCCGATTCCGACACCTTCGTTCGTCCCGTTTGCCAGATTCCATCGAAGCCAAACGATCTCCAGCTGTGACATTCCCACACCGCTGTCTTCTACCCGGATATGCAGCATCTCCTCCTTGCGAAATACCCGCATTTTCACGACACCGCCCTCTTCCTTCGGTCCGAGTCCGTGTATCATGGCATTTTCCAAAAGCGGCTGCACGGTAAAGGTGGGAACCAGAATATTTTCCGCATCCTCGTCACATTCCAATACAAAACTCACTCTATTTCCAAATCGCATCTGCTGTAAATACATATAGTCCTTTGCGACTTTGATTTCCTGCTGTAAAAATACTTCCGGCTGCTGTGTTTTCAGATTATAGCGGAACAGCGAACTCAGCGCCGTGATCATTTTCTCCGTCGTCACGGCATCTTCCAGATCCGCCATACCGGCAATCACATTCAGGGTATTAAACAGAAAATGCGGCTGAATCTGGTTTTTCAGCACTTCCAGATTCATGGTCTCCAGCTGCTTTTCCGTCTCCAGGTTTTCCAGTTCCTGCTGATGCAGTTGATCCAGTACTTCCCTCTTCTCCTCCAGAGCCTTGATATATTCCCCGGTGGCATATTTCATTTTGTTGAACGCATGAACCAGCTCGCCCAGTTCATCCTCATTGTCCGTCTCCACATCTTCCACGAAAAATTTATTAGCTGCAATCTGTTTGGAGGCTGTTACCAGCTTGATGATCGGATCCATCATGGAATGATTCAGCATTTTCGCAATCTCAAACATGGTAAATGCCAGCAAAATACTTAAGACAATCGCCAGAAGTACGATCCAGGACACTGCCGGCAAAAGCTCCTGATACCTGACATTTCCCTCTTCGATGGTTGCTGACAGGAATTTCTGGATATATTGATGCAGATAATTCTGCATACTGTATACTTCGTACAATTTCTGAATATAGGCATCTCCCTGATACTGTCCGTCCATGACAGCATCTCTCGCCTCAGTGTAGAGTTCATAGCTGTCACGTATCGCCTGTAACTGGGCAAATCTCCGTTCTCCCAGAGCAGCATAATTCAGGTCTATCACATAGATTTTTCTTTTCGTATCCTCTATTTTTTCCTGAAGTTCTGACGCACTTTCATCCGTATCCAGTCGGGAAAATCTCTCAAAAGAAGACATTTCCGTTTCGAAGGCCGTAATCATCTCTCCGCCCGCCACGTTGTTCTCCAGGATTTGGTTAAAATCGACCATGAAATATTTCACGATCCAGGCATCAAAAAGAACGACAACCGTAAAAAACAATAATACGGTTCCCGCATATACCAGAATCTTATTTTTGATGGATAATTTCTTCCAGATCTTCATAGCCCCTCATTTGATCTTACATACTTACAAAGAAAACAGCGTCATGCTTTTGTGAAAACACAACGCTGTTTTCCTGATTGTATTGATAATATTTCGTATCTTTATCTCTTCTGCTGTTTCAGCTGTGCCACAAGGTAATCATAAAAGGCATCCTTTTCCTCACCCATGGCACGGTTCATAATCATGTATCCGTAAGAATCATCGGTCTTGATCACGATCATGGATGACTGGAGGATCACTCTGGTGACACGACTCCAGGGAATCCTCTGCTCCTTGCCCCCACAAGTCACCAGGATTCCGGTATTGCGGAAAGTAAGCTCCACTCCCTTCGGCTGCTGTTCCAGCTGTTTATAGCTTCTTCCCAGAATTGCCAGCGGCTGAAACACCGGGAAAATCAGACAGCACAGAATCTCCAGTGCTCTGGAAAACTCTCCGGAATCCGGCCACAGCTTTATCGTCATGGCTATCATAGACACCGTAAAGACGATATTGATCACTCCCAGGAAGGAACGATACGTCCGCGACATAGATATTTTCCACAGATCCGTGGCTTTCACATCACAGTTAAATTTGTATTCCATGCTGTCACACATCCTTATTGGCTTTTTATGCTTTGCGTTATTGTTCACAGCTGTCATGCCGTATCTTATTGAACGCATCCACATTTTTATATTATCACAAATTCATGCATTCGAAAATACTATTCTTACAATACGCTCCAACAGATTGTTCCATTTAGCTGAACAGATTCGGCAGGAACATACTGATCTCGGGGATAAAGGTAAGTAAAAGCAGTACTACGATCATACACAGATAGAACGGCAGGGTTGCTTTTACCACTCTCTCCATCTTTACCTTGCTGACTGCGGAACCGATGAACAATACCGCACCTACCGGAGGTGTCAACAGACCGATACCACAGTTTAAGATCATCATGATACCGAACTGGATGGCATTGATGCCGATAGAGTTGGCAATCGGAAGCAGGATCGGTGTTGCGATCAGAATGATCGGTGCCATATCCATAATGCAGCCCAGTACTAACAGAATCAGGTTCAAAAGCAGTGCAATGAGGATCGGGTTCTTTGTCAGACCGATAATGGCATTTGCTGCCAGATCAGGCACATGCAAGGTGGTCAGGCAGTAACCGAAAATACTGGAAGTAGCGATCAGGATCAATACGATAGACAAGGTATCGATACAGGACTCCAGAATCTTCCACACACCCTTCCAGTCAAGTCCTTTATAAATATATACACTGACAATCAGGCTGTAAATAACAGCGATCGCTGCAGACTCCGTTGCGGTAAACCATCCGCCGACAACTCCTACTACTACGATAATTACTGCAGCCAGTGCCCAGAAGGAAACGGATAACTGTTTGCCCAGTCTCTTCAGGCTGAATTTATCTCCCTTCGGGTAATGGCGTCTCTTGGAAATGATATAAGAGCCGATCATCAGGGAGATTGCAAGCAATGCTCCGGGTACATATCCTGCCAGGAACAGACTTCCTACGGATACACCGCCGGCACTCATGGCATAGATTACCATGTTATGACTGGGAGGAACCAACAGTCCCTCACAGGATGAAGTAATGGTTACTGCGGTAGAGAAATCATCATCATATCCCTGCTCTACCATCATAGGGATCAGAATGCTTCCCAAAGATGCAGTATCTGCAGATGCAGAACCGGAGATACCACCGAAGAAATAAGATGCAACGATATTCACCATAGCCATACCACCGGTCATCCAGCCTACGCAGGCATCCGCCAGAGCGATCAATTTTTCCGAAATACCGCCGGATCCCATGAGGCATCCCATTGTGATAAAGAACGGCACCGCCATCAAACTAAAGGAACTGATACCTTTTACCATCTGCTGACAGATCGTTGTAAAAGGAAGACCCTGATACCACAGACATAAGAGGGAAGACAATGCTACCGCATATGCAATGGGGAATCTTAAGAAGATCATAACTACAAAGCTGACAAGTAAAATAGCAATTGCTGCACTGTTTACTGACATTATTTATCCCCCTCCTTTACAAAAATACTTTTCAAATGATTATACAAAGCTTCCAGTTCAAATACGATCATTGCCACACCTGCAACGGGAATCGGGAAATACATCCAGAATCTGGAGACATTCGGCATACTTACATAGCTTCCCTTTGCTCCCAGGGTGGATGCATATTTCCAACCTACCGTTACCATGACGATTGCCAGGGCAAATACACACAGATCCGATAAGATATCCAGGAACTTGATCACTGCTGACGGAAGATATCTGTCAAAAGCAGTCATACGGATATGGGCATTTCTGCGAATTGCCAGTGCTGCGGACAGCACCGCCATATAGGACATCAGGGTCAATACCACTTCTTCTGACCACGCCGGATCGGGGATAAACGGCACATATCTTCCGATAACGCTCATGCAGGTGATCAGGATATCAGCTACCAGCAACAGTTTGCATACAAACAATACGATCTTGTATGCAACATCATACACCGGCCTGATCTTATCCACAGTTTTAAAAAAGCCTGCCATACTTTCAACCTCTTTCTGCCGGCTTCTCGCCGGCTTTTTGTCATACACATAAGCAAGGCACAGGAAGTGATCTTCCTGTGCCTTACGTCACTTCACTCTTATTACTGTCCGAAGATTTCTCAGCAATGATGATTACTGCATATCCAGAATCTGCTGATACAGATCTTCCTGACCCTTGATGTTCTCCTCAACAACGCTCTTAACAGCTTCCTGCCAAGGAGTCTTGTCGGTTACATCGATAACGGTAACACCGTCAGCCTTCAGCTCTTCCAGAACTTCATTCTCCTTCTGCTCGGAGATCTCACGGTTATACTGAGATGCTGCTGCACCTGCCTCCATGAGGATGTTCTGCTGCTCAGCGCTTAACTTATTCCATGCTTCGTCGGTAATGATTACCTGTACAGCACCCAGAGTATGTCCATCCAGTATCATATAAGGAGCAACCTCAGGGAATGCGTTGGACTTGTAGTTAGCGATCGGCTGTTCAGCACCGTCTACTACGCCGGTCTGCAGTGCAGAATATAACTCACCGAAGGATACAACTGTCGGGGAAGCTCCCAGGCCTTCTACCAGACCGTTCATAACAGGGTCGTTGGACACACGAAGCTTCATACCCTTAAAGGAAGTAATGTCTTTGATCTCGCTCTTGGTAAAGAAATGGCGGAAACCTTCCTCTGCGTAGAACAGACCTCTTACACCGCTGCCGTTCTCAGAAGGCTCCTGTAAGAACTCCTGTGCCAGATCGGATGTTGCAAAGTTCCAGAAATGTTCACGGCTTACAAAGGTGTAAGGCAGAGACAGAAGCATGGACTTCTTTCCGCCGTATGATGTCAGTGCGAATGCGGAGATACGGGACATATCAATGGTGCCGCCACCGCCGAGCATGGTATCCAGAACATCATTCTCGGAACCGAGAACACCGCTGGCCTGCAGATCAATGATGATAGAGCCGTTGGAACGTGCTTCTACTTCTTCTTTGAACTTCTGGTCGGTCATACCTACGATGGTGTCCAGAGGATTTACCTCAGCCATTACCAGAGTGATTGCATCTGCTGCAGGCTCCTCTGCTTCCTTGGTGCTTTCGGTCGTTGCTGCTGCACTCTCCTGTGCAGGCTCGCTGGATGCCGGTGTCTCCGGAGCGCTGACGCCACATGCTGCCAGTCCGGCTACCATAGTTACGCATAAAAGAGCTGTTAAAATCTTTTTCTTCATTTGGATTTCCCTCCCGATATTTTTAAGACCGTTCTTTGGTCTTTCTGTGTTTATTATACCGTTGATTCTTGGAATGGGAAATCGGACATTCTTAAGTTTCCTAGCACAGTCTTAACATGTTTTTAACAATTTTTTTATATCGTCTTCACAATTTCTTTATGTGAAACACTTACCACTTCTCATAAGGACATCTGTTGTCTTTTATGACAGCGCGAAGTTCCACAAAGCAGCCGCACGCTCCGCACATGCCCTCATTCAGATAATCACAGCCTTTACAGACAGCAAGGCGGTCTTCATAGACCGCCTTATCTGCTTTGATATCCTCTTCTATTCTGTCTATGTAGGCGTACAAATTCTCCATATAGGCATTTTTGTCCATTTCCCTCAGTAAACATTTCCGACAGGGATATTTTTTGATTTCTTTTTCTTCCATAATTTCTTTATTTCACTCGGAACATCACTACTGCACAAGCCGGCATGGTGAATGTGATCTTGCCGTTTTCCACGGTAAAGTCCTTGAATTCTTCTTCCTGCACTTTATCCGGATCGTCAAAGGTATTGTAAGCATGAATATCATTGTGGAGGATTGCCGCCGTTACCTGCTTCGGATCGCATTCCGCAAAAGAGATCTCCACTTTTTCCGCCCGGTCGATAGACAGGTTGTTCAGGGTAATGGTCAAGACACCGTCCTTGTCCACGGAAGCGGATTCCTGTAAATTGGGAACCTTATACTTTTCGTCCTCACCGATCTGCTCCACGCCATCGATGTAGCTTTCTACCAGATCCGCATCCTGATGATATTTGTACATATGGAATACATGATAGGTCGGGGTACACAGCATCTTCGGGCCTTCGGTCAGGATCACTGCCTGCAATACATTGATCAGCTGCGCAATATTCGCCATCTTCACACGATCACAGTGTTTGTTGAAGATATTCAGGGAAAGTCCTGCTACCAGCGCATCTCTCATGGTACTCTGCTGATATAAAAATCCGGGATTCGTGCCGGGTTCTACGTCGAACCAGGTACCCCATTCATCACAGATCAGGCCGATCTTCTTCTCGGGATCATATTTATCCATGATCGTGGAATGCTTGCCAATGATCTCATCGATCTTGTATGCCTTGGCGAGCGTCTTGTACCATTCGGCATTGTCGTATTCCAGTGCACTTCCCTTATTCTGCCAGTCATCTCCCGGTACTGTATAATAATGCAGGGAAAGTCCGTCCATCAGTCCGTGCAGCCATTCCGGCGTATTTTCAAAACAGGTCTTCAATACTTCTTCTGTCCAGTAAGTATCTCCGGCATTTGCTCCGCAGCAGATCTTGAAAATCGGCTGTTTGGAATCATAATTTCTCACATAGGTCTGGTATCTGCGATACAGATTGCCGTAGTAAGAAGGTGTCATGTTGCCGCCGCATCCCCAGTTCTCGTTGCCGACACCGAAATAATCCACCTTCCATGCTTTCTCTCTGCCGTTCTTCCGGCGCAGATCCGCCATGGGAGATACGCCGTCAAAGGTCATGTACTCTACCCATTCGGACATCTCCTGTACCGTACCGCTGCCCACATTGCCGTTGATATAAGTTTTACAGCCGATCTGCTCGCACAGTTCGAAGAACTCATGCGTACCGAAGCTGTTGTCCTCTGTCACACCGCCCCAGTGGGTATTGACCATTTTCTTGCGGTTCTCCTTCGGTCCGATACCGTCCTTCCAGTGATACTCATCCGCAAAGCATCCACCCGGCCAGCGTAATACCGGAAGCTTCATCTCTTTTAAAGCTGCCACGACATCATTACGCATACCCTTGGTATTGGGGATCTCGGAATCCTCTCCCACATACAGGCCTTCATAGATACATCTTCCCAGATGCTCCGAAAAGTTACCGTAAAGCTCCGGATTGATATGCCCCTTTTTGTTCTTCTCGTTGATATACAGTTTTGCCATATTCTCCCTTTCCGCAGCACATCATATCTCACCATGCTGCTGTCATACCCTTTTATTATGCATGTCTTTCTTCCTCTGACATACGCCTTCCGATTCAGGCAATTGCTTCCACCCCGGATTATGTTATCTGCTGTTTCCTGCCAATCATTGAAATCCCTTGACTTCGTGCCAGTTCTCCGCAGGCTCCGTACTTTTTTCCACCTGTACATTCTCGCAGGTCATATTTTTCACCTTATCTTCAGAGAAGTTATTGATCCGCGCCGCAATCTGCAGATTTTCAAACGTAAAATCAGATAAAAGATACTGGCTCTCATCCGGCAATACATCGAAGAAAGTATCACAGACACAATTACAATTCTTCATGGTAATATGCTCCGCATAAGACAGCGGTCTGTCCTTCCGGTCTTTCAGGTCAAAGAACTGTGTCCATGGATAAATCTTAATAAACTCCTTAACTCTTCCCTCTATCTCTTCCACCGTGATATATTCATAATGCTGCGGTGTATCCGGCCGCATCTTCAGCCACAAAAGCCTTGCCGCACCCAGGATTTTGATTCTCCGCATGATAATATTCCGGTTATGTACAGATTCCGATCCGCAGGTCAGGCATCCGTGGCAGAAACCATAGACGCAGTCCTCCACCAGAATCCTCTCGTTGGAACCGTTCTCCGGCTGTGTATCTGCCCAGGGACCTTTTCCGCCCTTCAATACCACGGAATCATCATTCACTTCCATGTAACAGCCTTTCACCAAGACATCCGTGCAGACATCAATGTCGATGGCATCCGTACTGGGAGCCGCTACCGGCTCTGCCGGGGAATAAATGTGGCAATTTAAATATTTCACATGATCACACTTATAAATATGCGTGGTCCAAAAATGAGAATTCTGTAAGTGCAATCCGGCGATCAATACATTTTTACAATTTGACAGATATACAAGCCGGGGTCTTTGTTCCTCCTTGTTACCTCCGCCGCCCCATTTCCAGCGGAGCCAGCATGCTTTCCATGCCCGCAGTCCGTTGCCGTCAATCGTTCCCGGACCGCACATAGTGAAACCGTCCACGCCGTCCGCATTAACCAGTGCGGTAAAATACAGGCAGGTCTCACCTTCGATTCTGGTCTCCTTCAGATCATAATCCGAGATATCATCACTGCCCTTTAAGGTCGCTCCGGCGGATACATAGAGATTTACGCCCTGCTTGAAATAAAGTGCTCCCGTCATATAAGTTCCGGGAGGCACGACCACGACACCGCCGCCTTCTTCGGCTGCTCGATCGATGACCTGCTGGATCTCTTTTGTATAAATCCTGCCGTCATCCCAGATATTGTAATCGGTCAGAACATATTGTCTGCCAAGTTCTGAAAGTTCCGGAACCTTCGTATCATAAAACCATTCCTCGATTGGTGTCCCGTCCGGAAAATATTCCGGCTGTCTCTCCTGCTGTGTACTCATAGTGATCCTCTCTTCTGCAATTTATTTCACTTGCCTATTTTACCTCAAGGAATGTGGTATTATAAGGAGCGATCGTCACCGTGCGGCTGCCGTTTTCCGTTAGGATCGTAGTCGTCTGTTCGGTGTCACTGTTATTGATGACTACCAGTTTTCCGCTCTCCGGATAGTAAGCACATTCCGTATAGAGATTGTCTGTCATGTAGATGCCGGTGGTTCCCTCTCCGCCGGCGAAGCGGATCAGCTGATACAGCATTCTGGTATTGGGCAGATTCACCTGGAACGAAGACATATAGATTCCCAGTCCTTTGCCGAACCGGTTCACCGTCACTTGCGGCTTCTCGCCGTCTGCCATGAGTACCTGTGCCCTGCCGTCTGTCAGATAACGGTTCTCCTTCGCTTCCACACCTGCTCCGTCAGGAATCAGGTTATCCGTATCTTCTGTTGTAAACGCCCATTTTCCGTGGCATACTCTCGCACCGGTATCCTCATCAATTCCGAGCACATGTGCCATACGGAAATACGTATCATAGCCCTCTACTGCGGAAGGTTCATTCACGCCGATAAAACAGCCGCCTTCATGTACCCACTTTGTAAGTTTTGTGACAAGTTCATCATCCTTCCAGGCATCACCGCCGCTCCATGCGCTTCCGGCTCTTCCGGCATTGATCACAACATCTACGTCTTTCAGTATACCATTTTTTATATCCTCAAAGGAAATAAATTTCACATCCACGGGAAGTCCTGATAATGCTTCGTTGATATGAATCAAATCATGCATATAGGTCTCATGGAAATGTCCGGACAAGGTCCAGGAACGGAGTTCTCCCCAATAGTGTAATACGGCTACACGGGTCCCTATCCGGTAAGGTTCCCCCGCATCATGGAACGAACGGATCAGGCGGAATTCGTCTGCCACCTTTTCGATATAATCACAAAAGTCAGGAAATCCTTCCACCAGATGCAGATATCCGCCGAGACCGATCCGATCGATCTTTGCTCTCAGCAATGCCCGTCGCACACTGTTCCAGTATTTTTTCGCATCCAGCGTAGGATTGCCGCCTTCCATAAAGGTCGGTGCCCCACCCAGTCCCACAGGGAACAGATAAGGATGCAGCCGCAGCTCATGTACCGGTACGTCCACACCTGAACATAATCTCGCTTCATAACCGGAGAAAACACATTTGATCAGTCCGTCAAAACCAAACTCTTTAAATCTTCCGTTATAAGGCTCTACCCCCACCCAGCTGTCATCATAGAAGACATACGCCTTTTTGCCGTAAGAATGCACCATATCGATCAGCTTTTTGCCGAAGGAAATGACGAAATCGTTGATAAACGCCATCCAGTCCGTTTTTTTCCGGTTGCCGGGCATATGGGTCACATGAAGTTTCCCTTTATTGATAAAATCTTCCGCCGTCATGGCATAGCCGTATTTTTCTTCAAATTCCTTCAATGCCGGTACGCTCACCGTAAAATCATAAGAACCCCAGTCGGAGAACAGATTCCTGTTTCTCTCACTGCTTCCCCAGATCCACACGAAATTATAAAACATGGATGTGAAGCGCACTACTGTGGTATCCGGATGCGCCTCGCACCAGTTTTTCATCCAGCCAAGCAGGTACTCCTGCGTCTCGGGATATCTGGGATCGATCTGCATGAGATGCTCCTTGTCCCAGTTATTTGTCGTATGGTTATACATGGAGATTTCTTCCCAGATACGATAGGCTAAGAAGCTCACGGTATATTTATGAAACGGTGTGATCCCATGCAAGATCACTGTTCCATGTTCCTTATCATAGCTCCAGTGTGCATTATTTATCAGCGTATTGGTTGTTCTGTCGTACACTTCCCAAAACTCAAGCGCCTCTGCGCTGTCGTTGATCCGGAACTGCTCTGCGAAAAAGCTGTCCATCAGACCGATGGTCAGCGTGTCACTCTCTGCCACACAGGGAGGCGTACAGAGGAACGTCTGCTGCAGCTTATCCTGATTCTCCTTTGCCCAGGCATTATGATCCCTGATAATGCAGATCGTGGAATAGATGCCGTAACCGGCATGTGTGATCTCATCGGAAAGAACGGTTCCGTCACTGTCCCGGATTACATCTGCTCCCCATTTTTCTGCCATTTTCAATGTCAGTTTCTCATATCCCGATTCTCCGGGTAAGGTAAAACCGCCTTTTCCCATTACGAGTTCCTCCTCATATTTCCTTTATTGTCTATCACATTTTTCGCTGCTTCTGCCAAGATACCCACTCTTGCTCATTTGTTGCTTAATGTTCTTACAGCAGCTCCTCTTTCAGGCACAATCTCACGACCCGTTCCAGCTGTTCCGCTTCGGATAACAATACCTGATTGCCCTGCGGATCCGGAATGTCTTTATACAGTCTCGGCTTTTTCGGAACGATATTTTCCTCCGTGGGGATCCATGCTCCGAATCCGTCCGTCACGCACTCTGCAAGCATCCGATAGGCTCTCTCACTGTGGTTCGTACAGACTCTGCGGATCTCTTCCGCGACATAGCCCGCCATCTGATAAGCCCCGAAATCATTCGTATGTGTATAATCTCCCGGGAAAAAGATCGGTTTTGCATCCTGCAATCCTTTTTCCAGTACATATTCCATACTGTGTTTATGCAGATCCAGTACCGGGATACCATATTTTTCTCCCAGTTCTTTGCACACTGCTGCAAACTCCTCCAGCAGATCCAGATACATCCGGTCTCTGAGTCTCCAGGTATTCCTCGCGATCGGTGTCACCAGTACGGGATAAGCACCCTTGCCCTGTACCTCTTTGATATAACGGCTCAAGTTTGCCTGATAGCCGCCCTTTGCCTGAAGCTCCGGATGCTTTTGATCGTTATGCCCGAACTGGAAAAAGATATAATCGCCGGGCCTCGTGTACTGCTCAATCACGGCATAATGACCTTCCTTACGGAAGGTATCCGTGGTAAGTCCCGAATGCGCATGGTTCGACACTGCCAGTCTGGTATTCAGAAACGCGGAAAGCATCTGTCCCCAGCCGCAATAACAGGTTCCGGGATAATACGGGTAGTCTCCCGGTTGATCCGTTACCGTGGAATCTCCTGCCAGATAAACGGTCGGACAATTCATCTCTTCCACCGTAAGCCCTGTGATCCGTGGTTTGTCCGCAAGAATTGTCAGATCCACGGTCGTATCCACAAAGATATGCGTCTGTCCGGACGGTACAATATCACAGACATTGGTCGTCATGGTATACGTAAATTCTCCCGCCCCCACATTACCGCGGAATCCGAGGCGCCTTCTGCCGGTAAATATCAATATCTCTCCCATCACTTCTTCAGAAGAGATTTTGATCGTCAGCTTATAATTCCCCTGCCTGGGCACATTTACCTTGAAGATCAGAGGGATCCTTCTGGGGCGTCCCGGCATCTTCTCGCCGGTCTGCTCTTCCAGCTCCGCCACGATTGCACCGGAATCTATATAGCAACCGTTTTCGTCTTCTCTGAGAAAGGTAATGTTCCGGTCTTTGTACCAATACATCGTATCAAAAGCCGAATTCAGTTCCGGAATCTTCAAAGCTTCCTGTTCTCTTCTGTTCTGCTCGATCACAAATCCGTAGCCCCGGTCCGGCCGATAGAGGTCATCATTGCTGATATCGATCACATTGGCCGTATCGGAATCTTTTCCAAACAGAAAATTTCTGCGAAACATTTATAACGCACCATCCTTCTCAATCTCGTCGGATACTAACAGTGTTGCGAAAAATGATAATGCCAGTCCCTGTCCCCAGCCCTGAATGTAGGCCTTGGGAATTCCGCGGTAACCTTCTTTGTCTCTCATGACAGCAGTTCCGCCGGACACATTCATCACCTTGCCATCTTCGCTTACATTGGCAAGCAGTCCTTTGATTGCCTTGTTGATATATTTACTATGTAAAGGATTGCCTCTGGTCAGCATTGCTGCAGCAATTCCTGCGGATGCGGAGATTTCCTCATAAGACTCCGGATCATCCACTACGGTTCTCCACAGTCCGTTCTCCGTCTGATATACTTTCAGGGCTGCCAGCTGTTCATTCAAAGAACCTGCCACATCAATGTATTTCGGATACAGATAGCACTGCGGCAGGATACCGCCTACCTGTGACATGGTAAATGCCGCCCATGCATTGGCTCTGCCCCAATAGATTCCGGACATATGGTCGCCGGCGATATTGTCATAGCCGTGATACCAGAGTCCGCTGCTGGGATTCTGCAGATACTTGATATGCCAGTAATACTGATTCAGTGCATCATCGATCAGTTTCTCGTCATGTTCCATCACACCCACACGCAGCATCAGAAACGCTGCCATGAACAGGGTGTCACACCAGCACTGCTCCGGGAAATCATTGTTAGCCGAAACGGTATGCTGCAATACATGATCTCCGAAACGAAGTGCTTCGTTTCTCAGATACGCAATCTTGCTCATTAAGATCTCATGATATTTTTCCTCGCCGGTTGCCTGATATAAAGTGATCAGACAATGTCCCATGGCACAGGCATTCACAGTCCACACTTTGGGAAGTCCCAGATCGATCAGTTCATCAATACGGTCCTTTAACAGATCCAGATACTCCTTCTTCCCCGTCTTCTCGTAAGCATCACTGATTCCGTAATATGCCACACCGCAGGGCCAGTCCCAGGTCAGATCCATGTTCATGGTCTTTTTCACGATTTTATCAATGACTTCCTCTATTTCTTTTTTGTCATACTCCAGTTTTAACATTTCATTCCCTCCGTTCTTGTCAGGCTTTGTCGTTTATACTCTTTTTCCGCAGCCATACTTTGGGTACATTATATGATGTCGGGGTCCAAAAACCAACTATGTCTGTCGAAAAAAAGCATAAGCTTATCCTTTTTTATATCTTTTTAATACAGCCCCCAAGCAGATCATGCCGGGGGGCTGTATGTACTTACTTTAAAACTTTATCTTTTCAATTACTGAAGTCTGGTGGTCTGACCGTTGTCCAGAGCTTCCTGTCTCTGATCGATCACTTCCTGGTAACCTGCATCCAGATACTTCTGGCTCAGTTCATCATACAGAGCGTCGAACTGATCCTTGGAGCACATGGTCAGGTTGTCACGGTACTCGGTATACAAATCATACAGAGTCTGGTTGTACTCGGATACAGCGTCGATAGAGGTTGCGAACAGACAGTCGGAGTTAGCCTTGCCTGCTTCGTACAGAGCAACCTGTCCGTTGTAGTTAGCCAGAATCTGATCATAGAAGTCCTGAGGCAGTCCCTGAGGGCTTACAGCCTTGATGTCCTTCTCGATAGAACCAAGAGTCTTAACTGCGGTTACTGCACACCAGTAGTCTACGTTGTTGTTGTG
>CAKRRU010000020.1 GCA_934394515.1 uncultured Acetatifactor sp. | reverse complement strand
CCTCATAAGAAACCGGAAAACCTCAGGTGTGCTGCCTGAGGTTTTTTGGTGCATCAGAGAGTTTATAAAACCTCAAGATTCATTTTAGAATTAAGTTAGAATTCGTACACACTCTGTACACATTTTCCCTGTAATATGTATTTCAGATAGTTGATGAACTCACTATCTCCCCCCCCTCATAAGAAAATCGGAAAGCCTCAGGTGTAACAGCCTGGGGCTTTTCGACGTCAACAGATAATTCTTGACGGCAGACCGACACCTGGGGTTATAATACATAAATATGGATAATATCAGAAGTATAAAAGGAACAGGAATATTAAAATGAATTTAAGAATTTACGAATGGAAAGAAGCACTGAAAAAACTCACCTTGAAAAGTTGCGCCGTAACGCTGCTGGGAAGTATGATTCTGGCATTTGGTTTATATAATGTTCACTCCATCTCCGGCGTTACCGAAGGAGGTGTGCTGGGAGCTACGCTGTTACTGGAATATTGGACAGGAATCTCTCCTGCAGTGACGGGCGGTATTATGAACATTTTATGTTATATCCTTGGGTGGAAACTGCTGGGGAAGGAGTTTATCGCCACTTCCATCCTTGCTACGGCAGGATTTTCCGGGACATATAAAATATGTGAACAATTTCCGCATCTATGGCCGCAGCTGGCAGAGATGCCGCTGGCAGCTGCCCTGATCGGAGCTTTGTTTGTCGGCATCGGAGCCGGACTATGCGTACGGACCGGGGGAGCACCCAGCGGAGATGACGCTCTGGCTATGAGTATTTCCCATGCTACCGGGTGGAAGATCCAGTGGGTCTATCTGATGACGGATCTGATCGTACTGGTAATGTCCTTAAGCTATATTCCGGTGAAGCGCATCGGTTATTCGCTGTTTACGGTATTGTTGTCCGGTCAGCTGATCGGTTTTCTCCAGAATTTTCATAAGAAAGAAAAGGAATATACGATAATGGAAAGCTGAATATTTTCCGCAATTTACAAAATATAATTCCTAGTGTAAGATAAAAAGTGAATTATATACTAAGGAGCATTTTATGGGTACGATACGGGAAAAGATTATTGGAAACAAGAGAAGGATATTATATATTTTGATCTTGGCAATCGGCATTTTTTCCAGAATTTACAGGTTGGCAAGTGTGCCGGGAGGCATTAATCAGGATGAGGCTTTCAGCGCAAGAGAAGCCTGGTCGCTGCTTGTGTCCGGAACGGATTCCTTCGGATATCCCTGGCCTATGTATTTAACTACATGGGGAAGCGGGATGAGCGTATGGAACAGTATTATGATGATTCCGTTTATTGCTATATTCGGACGCCATATGTGGGCGTTCCGGCTTCCGCAGGCAATCGTAGGCATATTTACGATAGTTGCCATAGAGAAAATAGTAAGAGAAATTATGAATGAAGATGCAGCATTGTGGGCAATGTTTCTTCTGGCTGTTAATCCCTGGCATATTATGATGTCCAGATGGGGATTGGATTGTAATATGGCACCGGGATTTTTGATCTTCGGACTTCTTTTCTTTGTGCTCGGTATCAAGAATGAACGATATTACCTATTGTCTGCGCTGTTTTACGGAATCAGTCTCTATTGTTATGCAACGATCTGGACGGTCGTTCCGTTTATCGTATTACTGCAGGCTGTATATTTGTTGTATGTAAAGAAAGCAAGAATAACAAAATGGACAGTAGGATCAGGTATTTTGCTGGGAGTGCTGGCAGTACCGGCGCTTCTGTTCTTACTGGTAAATAACGGATATATTCCGGAGATCGTTACCCAGTGGATGTCCATTCCGAAACTGGTGGTAATGCGCGGCAGTGAAGTGTCATTAGAGGGAGCAGGGGACAAGATCAAAAATCTGCTTTATATATTGGCAGGTGAAAATGATAAATATTGGTGGAACAGTACAGAAAAATTCGGATTATATTATAAGGTGTTCCTTGGCTTTGCGTTGATAGGTCTGTTCTATTGTGTAAAAAGTGTTTACAAAAGTATCAGAACAAGAACCTATGACGGATATGTACTGATAGGAATTCAGTTTTTAACCGCATTTGTGCTGGGGGCACTGGTTTATGTGAATGTAAACCGGATCAACTGTATTCATATAAGCATTATTGTTTTTATGGCTGTAGGGCTTTACCGCGTACAGCAATTACTTCGCAAGGACTTGAAGTACATTACGCAAGTGACTGCAATCGGTTTTTGCATTCTCTTTCTAGCATTTGAAAAATATTATTTCGGAGATTATGCTCAGATAATTGGTGGTATGTTTCAGGATGGCATGGAACAGGCTGTCTGTTATGCGGAGAATCTGGCAGGCGAAGATGAGACGATATACGTGGGAGCGTATATAGACTATCCTAAAGTGCTGGCATTCAGTAAGCTGTCACCGGAAGAATACAGGGAAACCGTTCAATATACCAATTATCCGGCATTGTTTTTGAGCGTCAGTCAATGTGGAAACTATGTATTTAATACTACTGTGGACGGAAGTGACGGAATCTATATTGTGGAACTTTCGGATCAGAACTATGGGGACATGGGATATGCGGTAGAACAGTTCGGAAATATGGGGGTATTATATAAGTAACCGGAAAAAGGAAGATGCCTGTTTTTATGTGCAGGCATCTTTTGTGTAAAAGTTTCATCGTAGAAAGGCGGAAAACTCTATGGAGAAGAAAAAGAGATTAACAGAACTTTTGGATAAACTGGAATATGAACTGATCCAGGGAACAACACAAAAAGAAATCACGGCAGTTGTCTATGACTCCCGCAAAGTCGTACCCGGATGTCTGTTTCTCTGTATCGGCGGCGCTAATTTTGACGGTCATGATTTCGCTGCGCAGGCAGCATCGCAGGGCGCAGGAGTACTGGTTGTACAGAAGGAGACAGAACTTCCGGCAGACGTAGATGTGACGGTGATCAAAGTAGCCGATACCCGTTACGCCATGGCATTTATCTCTGCAGCATGGTTCGACCATCCGGCGGAAAAGTTGAAAGTCATCGGCATTACGGGTACCAAGGGCAAGACCACCACGACTTATCTGGTAAAATCTATTCTGGAAAACGCCGGATATAAGGTGGGACTGGTGGGAACCATCGAGGTGATCATCGGAGACGAACATATCCATGCCAACAATACCACGCCGGAATCCTATCTGCTGCAGGAATATTTCGCAAAAATGGTGCAGGCCGGACTGGATACCGTAGTGATGGAAGTATCTTCACAGGCGTTGATGCTGCACAGAACCCAGGGATTTATCTTTGATTACGGTATTTTCACCAATCTGGAGCCGGATCATATCGGACCCAATGAGCATGCAAGCTTTGAGGAATATTTACATTGTAAGGGATTACTTTTCAAACAGTGCAAGGTGGGAATCGTGAACGGCGATGATGAACACTGGCAGAAGGTAACAGAAGGGCATACCTGCACTCTGGAAAGCTTCGGAATGGGGGAGAACTGTATGCTCCGTGCCAAAGACAGGAAGCTGGTGCATAAGCCGGGAGAACTGGGGGTAACGTTCCATGTCACAGGACTGATGGATTTTAACGTAGAGGTACCTATGCCCGGTAAATTCAGTGTGTATAATGCGCTGGCTGCGATTGCCATCTGCCGCCACTTTAAAGTGGACGAGGAAAATATTAAAAAAGCACTCTTGCAGGCAAACGTCAAGGGACGCATTGAAATGATCAAAGTATCGGATCAGTTTACACTGCTGATCGATTATGCACATAATGCCATGGCCCTGGAAAGCCTGCTGACAACACTGCGGGAGTATGAGCCCCACAGACTGATCAGCCTGTTCGGCTGCGGCGGTAACCGTTCCAGACAGCGCCGTTTTGAGATGGGAGAAGTCAGCGGCAAACTGGCGGATCTGACGATCATCACCTCTGATAATCCCAGATTCGAGGAGCCGCAGGATATTATTAATGATATTAAAACGGGCATGGCAAAAACCGATGGAAAATATGTGGAGATCTGTGACCGTAAGGAAGCAATCACTTATGCCATAGAGCACGGAGAACCCGGTGATATTGTCGTACTGGCCGGAAAAGGACATGAAGATTATCAGGAGATCAGGGGCGTAAAATATCCTATGGATGAGAGAGACCTGATACGGGATATTCTGGCGGAAGGACATATCCCGGGTTCTGCAGCAGGGAAAGAAATGTAAATCAGAGATGGTACGGATCCCGGTGAAAACAGTGAGGAAAATGAATTGAGTACGTTATATGCAGATATCATTGTAGATATTTCTCATGAAAAACTGGATAAGACTTTTCAATACCGGGTGCCGGAGACCCTGCGGGAACAGGTGGAACCGGGAAGCCGCGTCGTAATTCCTTTCGGCAATGGCAATCGTCTGATCAAAGGATATGTGATCGGAGTCGGAGAAAAGTGTCAGTTTGATCCCGGGAAGATTAAAGACATTGCGGGAATCCCGGAGAAAGAAAACGGCGTAGAGGACAAGATGATCGCACTGGCAGCCTGGATCCGTCGCAACTACGGATGCACCATGATCCAGGCACTGAAGACGGTACTGCCTGCAAAACAATCGGTGAAGAAGCTGGAGCACCGGCAGCTGGTACGCCGGATGAGCAGGGAAGAGATCGTATCCCTGATGGGAGAGTGTGAACGGAAAAAGCAGGTGGCAAAGGCGAGACTGTTACGGGCTCTGTCAGATCAGGAGAGCATTCCTTATGAGTGGGTCACCGGAAAACTGGGTGTCAGCGCAGCCACGGTAAACAGTATCGTAAAAAGCGGCGCTGCAATGCTGGTCAGCTCCGAAAGCTACCGTAATCCGGTAAAAATGAAGCCCGGAGAGACTGCTCGTAATATTTTAAGCGAAGAACAGGAAACTATCGTCACAGAGGTGATGAGAGACTTTGACACCGGAAAACGGCAGACCTATCTGATCCACGGAATTACCGGAAGCGGTAAGACAGAAGTGTATATGCAGCTGATCGGGGAAATGATAAAAAGAGGAAGACAGGCGATCGTGCTGATTCCTGAGATCGCACTGACTTATCAGACACTGCTTCGTTTTTATCAGAGATTCGGTGATCGTGTCAGTGTGATGAATTCTACGCTTTCTGCGGGGGAAAAATATGATCAGTGCGAACGTGCCAAGGCCGGAGAGATTGATGTGATCATAGGTCCCAGATCAGCACTTTTTACACCGTTTCCACATCTCGGACTGATCGTCATGGATGAGGAACAGGAGAACAGTTACAAGAGTGAGAGTACTCCAAAGTATCATGCCAGAGAAACGGCGATGGAAGTGGCAAGGCTATACGGAGCCAGCGTGGTACTGGGATCCGCCACCCCTTCGCTGGAGGCGTATTATCGTGCGGGGAAGGGAGAGTATCGCCTGTTTCAACTGACCAGGAGACTGACAGGCGGGGAACTGCCCACTGTATATACGGTAGACCTCAGACAAGAACTGCAGGAAGGCAACAGGTCTATTTTCAGCAGAAAGCTGCAGGAGCTTATGACGGACCGGCTGAACAAGGGACAGCAGACGATACTGTTTCTGAACCGGAGGGGGTATGCCGGCTTTGTATCCTGCAGGGCCTGCGGAGAGGTGATGAAGTGCCCTCATTGTGACGTTTCTCTTTCTGAGCATAAGGGAGGAAGACTGATCTGTCATTACTGCGGTTATACGCAGCCGATGCCGAGACTCTGCCCTAAATGCGGATCAAAATATATTCTGGGCTTTAAAGCCGGCACCCAGCAGATCGAAGAGAAACTAAAAGAATTATATCCGGGGGTGAGAATCCTTAGAATGGATGCGGATACGACCCGGACAAAAGACAGCTATGAGAAGATTTTATCTTCTTTTTCCAATGGTGAGGCCGATATTCTGGTAGGTACACAGATGATCGTGAAAGGACATGATTTTCCCGGTGTGACGCTGGTAGGGATCCTGGCGGCGGATCTGTCGCTGAATGCGTCGGATTACCGTGCCGGGGAGAGGACTTTCCAGCTTCTGACCCAGGCAGTGGGACGGGCCGGCAGAGGCGCACTTCCCGGAGAGGCTGTGATCCAGACTTATCAGCCGGATCACTATGCGATCACCTGTGCGGCAGCCCAGGATTATGACAGCTTTTACCTGGAAGAGATCCTGTACCGGGAACTGTCCGGTTATCCGCCGGCAGCGCATATGCTGGCAGTACAGATATACGGCAAAGAGGAAGAAAGTGTAAAACAGCTTGCCCTGAGACTGGCAGATGTGGTAAAGTCTAATATGGACTTTTCACAAAACAAGAAAATACAGGTACTGGGACCGGCACCTGCCAATATCAGCAGAATTAATGACATCTATCGACATGTCTTTTATATAAAACATGCGCAGTACGATGTGCTGGTGGAGGTAAAGGATGCGGTTGAGGAAACACTCAGACAGTGGCAGCCCAGACAATTGAGTATACAATTCGATTTCGATCCTGTAAATGTGATGTAATAAACTTAGGAGGTAACAGCAGTGGCACTTAGAAATATTAGAGAATACGGAGACGAGGTGTTGACCAAAACCTGTAAAGAGGTGAAGGAAATGACTCCCCGGACCAAAGAACTGATCGAAGATATGCTGGAGACGATGTACGATGCCAACGGTGTGGGACTGGCGGCACCCCAGGTAGGAATCCTGAAGAGAATCGTGGTGATCGATACCACCGGCGAAGATCCGTATATCCTGATCAATCCCAGGATTGTAGAGAGCAGTGGGGAACAGACGGGGCAGGAAGGATGCTTAAGCGTACCCGGGAAATTCGGCATTGTGACCAGACCGAATTACGTGAAGGCAGTAGCACTGGATGTGAACATGAAACCTATCGAGGTAGAAGGCACGGAATTACTGGCCAGAGCTATCTGCCATGAACTGGATCACCTGGACGGTCATCTCTATGTGGAAAAAGCAGAAGGACCGCTTCAGGATATGACTTACGAGGACGATGAGGAAGAAGAATAAGCTATCCGGAAAGGAGACAGGCTATGCAGATCGTATTTATGGGAACTCCCGACTTTGCGGTAGGAGCTCTGGAGGCGCTGATCGCGCAGGGACATGAGATCACGGCGGTGGTGACACAGCCTGATAAAGCAAAGGGCAGAAGTAAAGAACTACAGTTTCCGCCGGTAAAGGAATGTGCCGTAAGACATGGTATCCCGGTATTGCAGCCACGACGGATCAAGACACCGGAAGCCATTGAAGAATTAAAAAAATATCCTGCCGATGTTTATATCGTGGCAGCGTTTGGACAGATCCTCTCACAGGAAATACTGGATCTGCCGAAGTACGGATGTCTGAATATTCATGCATCCCTGCTCCCCAAATATCGTGGGGCTTCTCCGATACAGAGAGTGATCATCGACGGAGAGACAGAGACCGGTGTGACCATCATGCAGATGAATGCCGGACTGGATACCGGAGATATGTTATATCAGAAGAAGATCCCCATCACCTCAGAGGATACTTTTGAGACATTACATGACAAACTGATGGTGCTGGGTGGCGAAGCAATTACGGAAGCACTGCCGTTGCTTGAGGAGGGCAGACTGATCCCGGAGAAGCAGGATGACAGCAGGGCCTGTTATGCGGCACTGATCACCAAAGAGATGGGCAGATTGGATTTTACCAGGACGGCGGCAGAGTTGGACAGACTGATCCGCGGACTGACTCCCTGGCCCAGTGCTTATACTTTTTATCACGGAAAACAGCTGAAGATATGGAAAGCAATTCCGATGGCGACGGCGCATGCGTTCCTTCCCGGTACGATCCTTAGTGTGAATAAGGATTCGTTTGAAGTGGCGGCAGCGGAAGGAGCCTTGAAAGTGCTGGAATTACAGTTGGAAGGCAAAAAGCGGATGACGACACATGATTTCCTGTTGGGAGTAAAGGTGCAGCCGGGGGAGATTCTGGGCGACAGATAGAAAGGAGACTTTTCTATGTACGGTGGTTATTATGGATATGGCTATTACTTTGATCCGACATATTTTCTGGTGTTGATCGGACTGGCACTCTGTCTGGCAGCCGGCGCACTGGTGAATTCCACTATGCGCAAATACAGCAGAGTACGGAACATGCGCGGAATTACGGGAGCGGAGGCAGCCCGGAATATCCTGAACAGAGAGGGCTTATATAATGTACAGATCGAATGCCTGAATTCCGATGATGGTGATCATTATGATCCCAGGACAGATACGGTACGCCTGTCTTATAAAAATTATAACGGCACTTCTGTGACGGCGGTCAGTGTAGCCGCACATGAGTGCGGGCATGCCATCCAGCATGCGCACGGTTATGCGCCTATGAGTATCCGTGCGGCACTGGTGCCGGTGGTGAATATCGGAAGTAATTTAAGTATTCCCCTGATTTTTCTGGGAGTACTGCTTAGCTGGAACCAGACGTTGATCCAGCTGGGGATCTGGGCGTTTGCGCTGACGGTTATTTTTCAGCTGGTGACACTACCGGTGGAATTTAATGCTTCCCATCGTGCAATTGTGAAGGTGGAGGAATATGGACTTCTGGGCAGTGATGAAGTGAGCGGCGGTAAGAAGGTATTGACCGCAGCAGCCCTGACCTATGTAGCGGGAGCAGCCTCTTCCGCATTGCAGCTGCTTCGTCTGATCCTGTTGTATGGCGGCAATCGCAGAAGGAGAGACTAACCGTGAGCAATCCTACGACAGATACCCGGGAGATCATTGTGGAAATTCTGCTCAGCCTGGAAAAGGGGCAGGATTTTTCACATAAATTGATGAAGGCGGTACTGGATAAATATGATTATCTGGATCCGCGGGAAAAAGCATTTATAAAAAGAGTTACAGAAGGCACGATAGAGAGACAACTGGAACTTGACTATTATCTGGACCATTTTTCGTCGATTCCGGTCCGGAAGATGAAGCCACTGATCCGTTGTCTCCTTCGCATGAGTACTTATCAGATTCTCTATATGGACGCCGTTCCGGACAGTGCGGTGTGTAATGAGGCCTGCAAACTGGCTGCGAAAAGGGGATTTCGTACTTTAAAAGGCTTTGTGAATGCGGTGCTTCGAAATATTTCCAGACAAAAGGAGCAGCTGCCGCTGCCGGATCCCGGTAATACGGCAGCTTACTTAAGCGTGAAATATTCTATGCCGGAATGGATCGTAAAACTCTGGCTGCCTGAATATGGTGAAGAGGGAACGGAAACACTTTTAAAAGGACTTTTAGAGATTCATCCGGTATCGTTAAGGTTTTCCACTGAATTGCAAGAGGCAGAGATGCTTCAGCTGACAGAGCAGATCGGGCAGACCGGTGTAAGGCTGCGGCAGAGTAAGGAACTTCCGTATGTGTATCTGGCGGAAAATCTGGAAAATGTAAGTGAACTTCCCGGATTTGCAGAAGGAAAAATTACGGTGCAGGATGCTTCTTCCGCACTGGCAGTGGAGGCTGCAAAGATCCAAAAGGGTGATTTTGTCATGGATCTGTGTGCAGCACCGGGAGGAAAGACCATTCTTGCGGCGGAATTTGCCGGTGAAAGCGGACATGTTTTGTCAAGGGATGTGTCAGAATACAAAACAGATCTGATACAGGAAAACCTGAACCGCATGAATCGTAAAAATGTGGAAGTTCAGGTATATGACGCCACGATACATGATGCAGCAAAAGAAGAAAGTGCGGATGTGGTACTGATGGATGTGCCGTGTTCCGGACTGGGAGTCATGGGTAAGAAAAGAGATATCAAATACCATGTCACCCGGGAGAGCCTGCAATCCATCACAGAATTGCAAAAGAAGATCGTGGAAGCCGGATGGCAGTATGTGAAACCCGGCGGAGTGTTACTGTACAGTACCTGTACGATCCATGACAGTGAGAACAGGCAGATGGCTGCCTGGATCAGTGAGAATTTCCCGTTTGTTCTGGAAGAAGAGAGACAGCTTCTGCCGGGAACGGATGAAACGGATGGGTTCTATTTTGCAAGACTGCGCAGAAAAGCGTAAGACAAAGAGTTGAGAACAAGAAAATGGATATAAAAAAAGATATTAAATCCCTGAACCTGGAAGAACTGAAAGCAGAGCTGGAAGGAATGGGAGAGAAAGCATTCCGGGCAAAGCAGATGTATGAGTGGATGCATGTGAAACTCGCAAGAAGCTTTGATGACATGACGAATCTCTCCGCAAAATTCAGGGAGCAGTGTAAAGAAACTTACGAATATACCTGTGTGAAGCCGGTCAGAGTACAGGAATCCGGGATCGACGGCACGAAAAAGTTCCTGTTCGAACTTGCGGACGGGAATGTCGTGGAAAGCGTATGGATGCAGTACAAACACGGCAACAGCGTCTGTATCTCTTCCCAGGTGGGATGCCGCATGGGATGCAGATTCTGTGCCTCCACACTGGACGGACTGGAGCGGAATCTGACACCTTCCGAGATGTTAGACCAGATCTATGCCATTACAATACTTACGGGAGAGCGGGTGTCCAATGTAGTAGTCATGGGAACCGGGGAACCGATGGACAATTATGATAATATCCTGAAGTTCCTGCATCTTCTGACGGATGAAAACGGACTCAATATCAGCCAGAGAAATGTTACGGTGTCTACCTGCGGAATCGTACCGAGGATGCGGCAGCTGGCAGATGAAAAACTGCAGATCACGCTGGCACTGTCTTTACATGCCACTACGGATGAAAAAAGAAGAAAACTGATGCCGATCGCCAACAGATATTCCATTAAGGAACTGATGGAAGCATGTCAGTACTATTTTGAACAGACGGGGCGAAGAATTACGTTCGAATACAGTCTGGTGGGCGGTGTGAATGATACGGAGGAGGATGCCGGAGAACTGATAGCTCTGGCCAGACCGTTATGCTGTCATATCAATCTGATCCCGGTAAATCCCATTAAAGAGCGGGATTATGTGCAGTCGGATATGAAGCATATTCAGGCGTTTAAAAATAAACTTGAAAGTAAAAAGATACATGTTACAATTAGAAGGGAGATGGGCCGGGACATTGACGGAGCCTGCGGGCAGTTGAGACGCCGTCATGTACAGGAGCACCGGGACCCGGATAAAATCTCACAGGAGGAAGTTTGAAGTGCTTAAAACGTTTTCCATAACCGATATCGGAAGGAAAAGAAAAGTAAATCAGGACTACATTTATACTTCTGAAAAACCGATAGGCAATCTGCCTAATGTATTTATCGTGGCAGATGGGATGGGCGGTCATAATGCGGGAGACTATGCGTCCAAGATGACCGTTGAGACTATGCTTGTCGAGATGGAGAATTCTTTCGAAAAGAATCCTACAATTATTTTTCGCAGAGCGATAGAGGAAGCCAATGCGGTGATCCGCAGGAAGGCCAGTGAAGACAGCAGACTGGAAGGAATGGGAACAACGGTGGTCGCAGCCTCATGCATGGGCAGATTTTTACAGGTTGCCAATGTGGGAGACAGCAGACTCTATGTAGTAAACAGGGAGATCAGACAGATCACAAGAGATCATTCCTATGTACAGGAGATGGTACGCATTGGGGAACTGGATCCCGCAGATGCAAGAAATCATCCCGATAAGAATATTATTACCAGAGCAGTGGGAGCAGAGGACAGTGTTGAACCGGATTTCTTTACTGTGGAACTGCAGGAAGGAGATCTCGTTCTGATGTGTTCCGACGGATTGACAAATATGCTGGAGGACGAGGAGATCCGTATGATTATCAGTGGTGCCAGAGACCTTGTGGAAAAGGCTGAACGCCTGGTTGAGGCAGCCAATGCAAACGGGGGAAGAGACAATATCAGTGTGATACTGATTGAACCGTGTGCATAAATTACCCAGCTTTTTTTGAAATGGAGAGCAAGAATGATCAAAATAGGAATGATGATCGGCGATCGCTATGAGATTCTGGAAAAAATCGGAACCGGCGGTATGTCAGATGTCTATAAAGCAAAATGTCATAAATTGAATCGCTATGTGGCAATCAAGGTCCTGAAGCAGGAATTCAGTGAGAATGCCAACTTCGTATCCAAATTCCGGATAGAGGCCCAGGCGGCAGCGGGACTGATGCACCCCAATATTGTAAATGTCTATGATGTAGGGGAAGAAAACGGGATCTATTATATCGTGATGGAACTGGTAGAGGGAATCACGCTGAAAAAATATATCGAAAAGAAAGCCCGTTTGTCCTATAAAGAGGCGGTCAGCATTGCCATTCAGGTAAGCATGGGCATTGAGGCTGCACATAATAATCATATTATACATCGGGATATTAAACCGCAGAATATTATCATTTCCAAGGATGGCAAGGTAAAGGTAACGGATTTCGGTATTGCCAAGGCGGCTACCAGCAATACGATCACTTCTAATGTGATGGGAAGTGTGCATTATACCTCACCGGAACAGGCAAGAGGCGGTTACAGTGATGAAAAGAGTGATATTTATTCTCTTGGTATCACGATGTTCGAGATGCTGACCGGAAGAGTCCCTTTTAACGGAGAAACCACAGTAGCTATTGCTATCAAACATATTCAGGAGGAGATGCCTTCTCCCAAGGAATTCGTGCCGGAGATCCCCTCCAGTGTTGCGAGTATTGTATTAAAATGTTGTCAGAAATCCCCGGACCGCAGGTATCAGAATATGGCGGAGCTGATCGCCGATCTGAAACAGTCCCTGATCAATCCGGAGGAAGACTTTGTCGTAACCAATGATCCGGATATGGAAGGTGGTACCCGGATGATCTCGGACGAGGATATGGCTCAGATCAAGAAAAAGACTCCATATCAAAGCAGCCGGGAATATGAAGAACAGGATCACGATGAGACAATGCGTCTCCGTTCAGATGCCGAAGCAGCCTATGAGAATGTAGAGGACGGAGAAGAAGAGGACGACTATGATTATGATCCCAAGATGGAACGGGTGACAACAATCCTGGCAATCGTGGCCGGAGTTGTGATCTGTGTTATCCTCATTGTACTGGCGGTTAAGATATTCGGGGGTAAAAAAGAGGAAGACAATGGATCTGCCGGACCGATTATTACTACCGAGGAGACCGCGACGGCAGAGGTTGAAAAAGTCTCTATGCCGGATGTCACCGGCATGAATGTGGATGATGCCAAAAATACATTGACCAGTCTCGGAATTTTATCTGATATAACTTATGAAGAATCGGATTCTGTGGCTGAGGGTGTGGTCATCAACACAGATGTCAGTGTGGGAGCACAGATCGAAAAGGGAAGTAAGGTGACACTGAAAGCAAGTGCCGGAACGCAGGGTGTGGAAGTACCCAACGTGGTCGATCTCACAGCCGATGAGGCAAATACACAGCTTACGGGCAAAGGCTTCCTGGTAAACAAGACAGAGAGCTATTCAGATACCGTAGAGGAAGGACGTATCATTTCACAGACACCGGCGGAAGGAAATAAAGCACCGAAGGGCAGTGTGATTACTGTAACGGTCAGTCTGGGAAAAGAGGACACCAAGATCCGCGTACCGAATCTGATCGGCCTGTCGGAACAGGACGGTACGGTAGAGGCAATCGAAGCAGGACTGGTCGTGGGAAGTGTGACTTATATTTACAGTGATGAAGTCGGAGAAGGCATGATCTGTTATCAGAGCTATTCTCACGGCTCCTATGTGGAGCAGGGAACTTCCATTGATATCAAAGTCAGTCAGGGAGCACAGAAGGCTACCTACAAGTGTAATGCCAACATTACGGCACCTACGACATCCGAAGCTCCGGATTATGTATCAGGAACAGAAGTTAATGTGAAACTGACCACGGATGACGGGCAGGTACTTTTGGACACCAGGACATCAAGCTTCCCTCAGGCCGCAAACTATTATGGATTAGGATCTTCGGGCGGCACCATTACCATGACATATCAGGTGACGACCCAGGGAACTACGACAACGGATCAGGACGGAAACACAGTAAATGTTCCGGGTACGACAGAAGAACGCTCCTTTACCAGAAGAATTGAATTTGTAAAGGAATAGGATAAAGGCAGGAAACTATGAAGGGCAAGATTATAAAAGGAATTGCCGGATTCTATTACGTCCACTGTGTGGACGTTGGCCACTGTGTGGACGTTGGCCACTGCAACGGGGCAGTATACGAATGCAAGGCAAAGGGTGTTTTCCGCAAGGATCACAGAAAGCCCCTTGTGGGGGATGATGTGGAACTGGATGTCCTTGATGAAGTACAGAAGAAAGGAAATATCAGGGAATTGCTTCCAAGACACAGTGAACTGATCCGCCCGGCGGTAGCCAATGTGGATCAGGCACTGGTGATTTTTGCCATTACGAAACCACAGCCTAATTTTAATCTGCTTGACCGCTTTCTGATCATGATGCAGCAGCAGGAGATTCCCTGTATTATCTGTTTTAACAAACAGGATATTGATATGGCGGGGAAAAAAGAGGATTACCGTGCAATTTATGAGCAGGCAGGATTCCGGACTATCACAGTCAGTGCTGCCAGAAAAGAAGGCATCAGGGAATTGCAGGAGCTGTTGCGCGGCAAGACGACCACTGTGGCCGGTCCCAGCGGCGTCGGGAAGTCATCCCTGGTGAACTGTCTGCAATCGGGGACGGTCATGGAGACCGGTTCCATCAGTGAAAAAATCGAGCGCGGAAAACATACCACGAGACATACGGAGCTGATTTCAATTGCAGAGGATACGTATATTCTGGATACGCCGGGATTCAGCTCCCTGGGATTGTTTCAGCTTACGAAGGAGCAGCTGGCCGGATTTTATCCGGAATTTGCGCCTTTTGAGAAATATTGCCGTTTCGGCGGATGTTCACACATTTCGGAACCGGTGTGTGGTGTGAAGGATGCCGTGGCAGAGGGAGAAATCCCGGGGATCCGTTATGAGAACTATTGCCTGCTCTATGAGGAACTGAAAAATCAGAAAAAATATTAATGATGAGTGAAACGCAAAATAATTTAGGGGAAAAATTTAAGGCGACCATTACCGAGGCAATGAAAACGGGAGATTTCCGTTCATTGAATGCACTTGTGACCGATACGGTCAATGATGCGCTCAGGGAAGCAGATTTTCAGGCGAACCTTGCCAGAGAAAACACTGAGAAAAAAGTGTGGAATTCCCAACGGAACTGGCAGGATAAAAAACGGGAGGAAGTAAAGACCGAGGCCGAGATCCGGGCGGAACGTGAAGAGAGGGAACGACAACAGGAAGAACGCCGCAGACAGAATGAGGAATGGCACAGACAGCGTGCAGACCGGGAAAAACAGTGGGAAGAAGAACGAAAGACCCGAGCCGGGAAAAACCGGATGCAGCAGGCGACGGAGACACAGCAGGCAGCGCCGGGAAGAGCTACTGCTGCGGAGATGATGTCACTGGTCAAAATGGAAAAAAAGGGAAATGTGTCGGGAACATTATGTACAGTGTTTGGCGGGATCGGTCTCGGATTCAGCGGTCTGGGGCTGCTGATACAGTCACTTTTGACCATACCGGGAACAGCTTCCTTAAGCGCACTGATTCTTCCGGGAGTGTTTTCTGCGATATTTCTGGAAATGATCTTCTATGGAAACGGACAGAAAAACCGACTGAAGCGGGCAGAAAAATATCTGGAACTCTGCGGCACCAAGATGTACGGTGTGATCAATGAGATGGCCCGTTATACGGGGAAAAGCGTGCGGTTCGTAAGACGTGATCTGCGCCGGATGCTGAAAGCGGGAATGTTCCCGGACGGACATCTGGATGAGAAAGAGACATGTTTTATGCTGAATGATGTTATCTATCATCAGTATCTGGAGACAGAAAAGGCTTACCTTGCCCAGAAAGAGATTGCAGAACAGAAGAAAGAACAGGAAATCCCAAAAAACGAATCACCGGAAAGCACACAGAGTGACAGGGAACAGGAACTGCACAGCATGGTGGCAGAGGGAATGGAATATATCCGGCACTTGCGGGAACTGAATGATGAGATCGAAGGAGAGGTCATCTCCGGAAAATTGTATCAGTTGGAAAATCTGCTGAAAGAGATATTTAACCGGGTACAGGAACATCCGGAGCAGATGCACAGAATGCACAAACTGATGGAATATTATCTGCCGACGATGTTAAAATTAGTAGAACAATACGCAGAATTTGACCGGATGAGCAGTCCCGGTGAAGATGTCCAGGAGGCAAAAGCGGAGATAGAAAAGACACTCGATATGATCAATCAGGCATTTGTTACTTTACTTAACAATTTGTTCCGGGATGCCGCTTTTGATGCGTCGGCTGATGCACAGGTGTTACAGACAATGCTGGCAAAAGAAGGACTGACGGAATCTGATTTCACAATGGGAAAAAAGCATGAATAATTGAAATTATAGAAAGGTGAGGTTACAAAAATGGCTATTGATTTGGACGCAGCAACACAGGAGGCTCCCACACTGACACTGGATCCCTTCGCAGAGGCAAAAGCAGAGATCACAGCGAAAAAACCGGAAGAACTGGTAGAGGAACAGGCTGTTCCGGAGATGGCACTGACACCGGAAGAACAGAAGATGGTAGATGATTTCGCAGCACAGATCGACCTGACCAATACACAGGCAGTATTGCAGTTCGGTGCAGGAAGCCAGAAAAAAATTGCGGATTTTTCTGAGACGGCACTGAGCAACGTGCGGACGAAGGACATGGGAGAAGTCGGACAGCTTCTGACAGATGTAGTGGCACAGCTGAAAGATTTTGATGCCGAGGAAGAAAAGGGATTTTTCGGATTTTTCAAAAAGAGCGGTGACAGACTGAGCAGTCTGAAGGCAAAGTACGATAAGGCGGAAGTGAATATCGGTAAAATCTGTGATGCTATGGAGAACCACCAGGTTGTATTGCTGAAAGATGTAGCGGTATTGGATAAGCTGTATCAGTTAAATTTGAATTATTTCAAAGAATTGTCTATGTATATACTGGCAGGAAAAAAGAAACTGGCACAGGCCAGAAGTGAGGAACTACCGAAGCTTCTGGAAAAGGCACAGAAGAGCGGACTGCCGGAGGATACACAGGCTGCAAAAGATTATGCGGCAATGTGTGAGAGATTTGAGAAAAAGATTTATGATCTGGAACTGACCAGGGCAATTTCCCTGCAGATGGCACCGCAGATCCGGCTGATCCAGTCGAATGATATTGCTATGTCTGAGAAGATTCAGTCCACTCTGGTAAACACGATTCCTCTGTGGAAGAGCCAGATGGTTATTGCCATCGGACTGGATCATGCCACGGACGCTGCAAAAGCACAGCGCGCGGTATCGGATATGACGAATGAACTGCTCAAAAAGAATGCAGAAGCATTGAAGGTGGCTTCCGTGGAGACTGCCAAAGAATCCGAGAGAGGAATCGTAGATATCGAGACATTAAAGACCACGAACCAGACACTGATGACGACTCTGGATGAAGTGATGAAGATTCAGGAAGAAGGCCGTGCGAGAAGACAGAGCGCGGAGGAAGATCTTCAGAAAATTGAAAATGAGATGCGGGCAAAATTGTTGGAAATGAGTAAAACATCGCATACTTGATGTATATCTGATTTTTACATAATTTTAGGAAGGTTACGCTTGACGAACGACAGGCGGATAACTAAAATGTAGACAGAGGTAATTATTATACGGAAGGAGCAACAGACAAATGAAGAAATTAGAAGAAATGCTGAAGAACAGACCGATTAAGAACAAGCTGTCTCTTGTATTTCGAATTATGGATGTATTGTATATCCTGATCGCATTTGTGACGTTTGGGGGAATGTTACAGACAAAGAATTACGTGGGGATCGTAATTGTGGTGGTTTTAGCAGTAATTAGTATTTTATTCACCGTGATGATTTCAAAAATGCTTACCAGGATGTTGGTAGAACCCATTGAAAGTCTGGTAGTGGCATCCGAGAAGATCGCAGCCGGCGACTTCGAGATCGGAACGCCTTATGAGTCGGAAGATGAACTGGGAAGACTCTCCGACAGCTTTGAGACAGCAGCCGGTATTCTGAAAAAAGTAGTAACCGATCTGTATGAGATCGTGGAGCACTTCTCCGAGGGTAATTTCGACGTACACAGCAGCTGTCCGGAAGCTTATGTGGGACAGCTCCGCAATGTATTGGATGAATTGGATGAGATGGTGAATAAGGTCAGTGAGACCATGCACGGTATCCAGGGTTCTTCCGAGCAGGTATCCGCAGGAAGCAACCAGCTGGCGGTCAGCGCACAGGATATCGCAGAAGGCGCTACCAATCAGGCAGCAGCCGTAGAAGAACTGGTAGCTACTGTAGAGGAAGTGACCACTCAGGTTCTGGAGAATACCAAGTCTACCGATATCGTACACGATAAGGCAAAACAGGTAGGTATCGAGGCTACCAACAGCCAGAAGAAGATGGATGAACTGGTTGATGCGATGAAGAAGATCGACACCACGACCCAGAACATCGAGAAGATCATTGCAGACATCGAGAATATCGCTTCACAGACCAATCTGTTGTCACTGAATGCTTCCATCGAGGCAGCCCGTGCCGGAGAAGCCGGAAGAGGATTTGCAGTCGTAGCTGATCAGATCAGACAGCTGGCAGAAGAAAGTGCCAATTCTGCTGTGGAATCCAAGAAACTGATCGAAGAATCTATGAACGAAGTGGAAGTCGGCAACAGAGTCACCAAAGAGACTAACGATGCAATGCAGAAGGTTATGACCGAGCTGGATCAGATCATCCAGGAAGTTGCCAATATCCGTACCGCATCCGACAGACAGGCCGTATCCGTCAGAAACATCAAGAAGGGTGTGGAAGACATCAACGATGTTATCCAGTCCAATTCCGCAGCTGCTGAGGAGACTTCCGCTACCAGTGAGGAGCTTTCCGCTTCCGCAACCACACTGAACGAACTGTTAGAGCACTTCAAGCTGCGCGGCTAAGCAATGCAAGAAGATTTCGGAACCAAAGAAAGAAATCTTTGTAAAATGAAAAGGGAATCAGAACCATAGCTGAGTCAACACAGCTGTGGTTCTTTTCGTATCGAGGGATAGAAATATGATTTTTCGTAAAAAACAAGGAACCGTCATGACTGTAGTTCTGGCAGGAGTAACGTTACTGTTAAGTATGACAGCCTGCAGCATGCAGGAAAATGCCGAAAATACAGAAACGGTTGTTTCGGAAAATATGTTGGCAGAAACCGTCACGACAGAAAGTCAGGTTACGGAAAACCAGAATGAGACAGAAGCATACCGAAACGAAACAATCACAGAAGAACCTGCCTTACAGGAGACAGAGGATATGGCAGGGCAGGAACAGGACAGTAAAGAACTGCAAGTGACAAATCCGGAGTCCACAACACTTAACAACAGTACAGTGTCTATATCTGGTCAGCCCATAGAATATGGTGATCTGCAACAAATCACATTGAATCCGGACTGGGAATACGCAGATCATTCCAAGATCAACTCCGGAGCTGCAGTACTGTATCTGGCATCAGAAGAATCCGGTCGAAAGAATATCATCATCGGTGTCAATGCAGGACATGGAACCGCCGGAGGTTCCAAGGTAAAGACGTTGTGTCATCCGGATGGTTCCGCGAAGACTACCGGTGGCAGTACGGCGGCAGGAGCTACTGAGGCGGCAGCTGTCTCCGGCGGCATGACATTTCAGGATGGTACTTCTGAGAGCACGGTTACATTGAGAATGGCGCAAATTTTGCGAGATAAACTGCTGACCAACGGTTACGACGTGTTGATGCTCAGAGATGGTGAGGATGTTCAATTGGATAATGTGGCAAGAACCGTGATCTGTAATAACGTGGCAGACTGCCACATTGCTTTGCATTGGGATAGCGGAGATGGTAAAAATTATGACAAAGGCTGTTTCTATATTTCCGTACCGGAGGCTCTGAAAAGTATGGAACCGGTAGCTTCCCACTGGCAGCAGCACGATGCGCTGGGAGCGGATCTGGTAGAAGAATTGCGCAGTCAGGGTGCTGCAATATACGGAAAAGGACACATGAGCATTGACCTTACCCAGACCTCTTACAGTACGATTCCTTCCGTGGATATGGAACTGGGAAACGGGTATTCCGACCATAGTGATGCTACATTGGATACATTGGCGGAAGGGCTGGTTCAGGGAATTCAGACATACTTTGGAAAGTAGGAGTGTCGGCAGCTTTTCCCAAATTAGAAAAGAAATGTACATTTTGTCTCTGATGTGTTACACTATATGTTGTTTTATTAGGATTTCCCAATCCAGAAATACGTCAATACTTTTAGAAGGAGAAAATAAATTATGAAACTGGGTATCGTGGGTCTTCCCAATGTCGGAAAGAGTACACTTTTTAATTCACTGACCAAGGCAGGAGCAGAATCCGCCAACTATCCGTTCTGTACGATCGACCCTAATGTGGGCGTGGTAACGGTACCGGATGACAGACTGAAAGCACTGGGTGAGATGTATCATTCCAAGAAGGTAACTCCCGCTGTAATCGAATTCGTAGATATCGCAGGTCTGGTAAAGGGCGCGTCCAAGGGTGAGGGACTGGGCAACCAGTTCCTGAGCAACATCCGTGAAGTGGATGCTATCGTACATGTTGTAAGATGTTTTGAGGATCCCAATGTCATTCACGTAGACGGCAGCGTAAATCCTCTGCGTGATATTGAGACCATCAATCTGGAGCTGATCTTCGCAGATCTGGAAGTACTGGAGAGAAGATTGTCCAAGGTCGTCAAAGCTGCCAGAATGGATAAGACTTATGCAAAGGAACTTGCATTACTGGAGCGTATCAAGGAACATCTGGAGAGCGGCAAGATGGCGAAGAGCATGGAAGTGACCGACGAGGATGAACTGGCATTGTTGAAAGAATATAACCTGCTTACTTACAAGCCCGTGATCTATGCGGCCAATGTATCTGAGGATGATCTGGCTGACGACGGTGCTTCCAATGAAATGGTCGGTAAGGTGCGAGAATTTGCTGCAAGTGAGAATAGTGAAGTATTTGTCATTTGTGCACAGATCGAGGAAGAAATCTCCGAACTGGATGATGACGAGAAGGCAATGTTTTTAGATGATCTGGGATTAAAGGAATCCGGTCTGGAGAAACTGATTAAGGCTAGTTACCATATCCTGGGATTGATGAGTTTCCTGACTGCCGGAGAAGATGAGACCAGGGCATGGACTATCAAGATCGGTACCAAGGCTCCCCAGGCAGCCGGCAAGATCCACTCCGACTTCGAGAGAGGATTCATTAAGGCAGAGGTTGTCAATTATAAAGATTTGCTGGAGCAGGGCTCCCTTGCAGCTGCACGTGAAAAAGGCCTCGTAGGCATGGAAGGTAAAGACTATGTCGTACAGGACGGCGATGTGATTTTGTTCAGATTTAACGTGTAATACTAAGATCCTCAATAGATAGATTGCGAGACTGCTTGCAGGCAGAACAATCTATCTATTAGAGGATCAAACATACATGAGCAAATAGGGCGTTAGTCCGGAATGCGAATGTATGTTGCGGATTCGGGAGCGCGAAGCGCGGAGAATCCGTATAGTATCAAAAGGAGAAAAATTATGATGAATGCAGGAGATATCGCTTTTCCCCATTTAGGTATTTACCTGGAAAATGTCCCCAGAAGTTTTTCAGTATTCGGCTTTGAAATTGCATATTACGGTCTGATCATCGGTATCGGTGTGCTGGCAGGAATTCTGATGGCGGTGCATGAAGCAAAGGTGAGTGGGCAGAATCCGGATACCATCTGGGATTTCGCCATTTATGCCGTGATTTTTTCGGTCATCGGTGCCAGAATCTATTATGTGGTGTTTGCGTGGGATTATTACAAAGACAATCTGCTCAGTATCTTCAATACGCGAAACGGCGGCATGGCCATCTACGGCGGTGTCATCGGAGCATTCCTGACGTTGTTCATCTATTGCAGGATCAAGAAGATAAATCCGCTTCAGCTGGGGGATCTGTGTGTACCGGGACTGATCCTGGGACAGGTCATCGGACGCTGGGGCAATTTCATGAACCGTGAGGTATTCGGCGAATATACGGACAATTTTCTGGCCATGAGACTGCCGATAGAAGCAGTGCGCAGCCGGGACATCTCCGATAATGTGGCGGCACATATTGCGGAGGGAACGAATTACATTCAGGTACATCCGACGTTTCTGTATGAAAGTCTGTGGAATCTGATGATTCTGCTCTTGATGCTACCATATCGTAAACACAAGAAGTTCGAGGGTGAGATCTGTCTGCTGTACTTCGGCGGATATGGACTCGGCAGATTCTGGATCGAAGGCATCAGAACCGATACACTGTTCATCCCCGGAACCACGCTTGCCGTATCTCAGGTACTGTCACTGTGCATGGTGATCTTCGCGGTAGTGACGGACATCATCGTTCGTGTGAAATTAAAAAAGTCAGGCACCGGAGATAATCAGGCGAATCAACCTGAAGTGGAGACCACGCAACAAAATAATTAAAATTTTTTTAAAATTTATTAAGAATGTTAAAAGAGGATTGCATACATAGATATTGTATGCAATCCTCTTTTTATACCCAGATATAGTAGAAATAAGCGCCTTTGTCACAAGACAGGGCGCTTTTTTGCGTTACAGTGTCGAAAAAAGCTACTTGATTTCTCTTGTAAAATACCCTATTTTAGTATAAAATCATAATAAAAGTGGGAGAAAGTGGAGGTAAGTGCCACAAAGTGGTAGATTTTCAGAAAAACGGCCTCCGTTTCGTGGCAGTCCCCTTTTGGATGAATGGTGGTGAGTGCGATGTTTATGAGCGAGTACAACCATACGTTAGATACGAAAGGCAGGTTGATCATTCCTTCAAAATTCCGAGAGACTTTAGGTGAGGAATTTGTAATTTCCAAGGGAATGGATGGCTGCTTATTTGTGTATGCTAACGATGACTGGAATGCTTTTGAACAGAAGCTGACTTCGTTACCACTGATCAATAAGGAAGCAAGACAGTTTGCACGTTTCTTCTTAGCCGGTGCGGCTACGGTAGAAGTGGACAAGCAGGGAAGAATACTATTGCCGGCGGCATTACGTGAATTCGCCGGATTGGAAAAAGATGTAGTGTTAGTCGGTGTCGGCAGCCGTGTCGAGATCTGGAGTAAGGAGAAGTGGGAGAACATGAACTCCGATATCGATATGGACGCGATCACAGGTTCCATGGAGGGACTTGGACTTACCATTTAAAGAGAAAGGATGACCGCCCTTGGAATTCAATCATTATTCTGTAATGTTACATGAGACCATTGAACAACTGCATATCAAACCGGACGGCATCTATGTAGACGGAACGTTGGGCGGAGGCGGACATGCTTTTGAAGTGTGCAGACACCTGCAAAACGGACATTTCTATGGGATCGATCAGGATGATGCGGCAATCGCGGCGGCAACGGAGCGATTACAGCCCTATGGAGATAAAGTGACCGTGATCCGCAACAATTACGTAAATGCGGTGGAGGCTCTCAGAGAATACGGTGTGACCGGTGTGGACGGTATCGTCCTTGACCTGGGAGTGTCATCCTATCAGCTGGATACGGAAGACAGAGGATTTTCTTATCGTTTCGATGCACCGCTTGACATGCGTATGGATCGCAGACAGACACTGACGGCGAGGGATATCGTGAATAATTATTCTGAGATGGAACTGTATCACATCATCAGAGATTACGGCGAAGATCCTTTTGCCAAAAATATTGCAAAACATATCGTAAAAAACAGGGCGGACAAGCCGATCGAGACGACTTTTGAATTAAACGAGATCATCAAGGCGGCGGTTCCGGCAAAAATGCGACAGAACGGACATCCTTCCAAGCAGACGTTCCAGGCGATCCGCATTGAGTGCAATCAGGAACTGGAAGTACTGAAAAAAGCATTGGACGAGCTGACAGACCTGTTAAATCCGGGCGGAAGATTCTGCATTATTACGTTCCATTCGCTGGAAGACAGAATCGTCAAGAACGCATTCCGCAGGAATGAAAATCCCTGCACCTGCCCGCCGGAATTCCCGGTGTGCGTATGCGGCAAGGTCTCCAAGGGAAAGGTGATCACGAGAAAACCGATTCTCCCGAGTGCGGAAGAACTGGAAGCAAACAGCAGGTCAAAGAGTGCGAAACTCAGGGTTTTTGAAAAGAAGTAGAACAGAAAATAAGTGAAAGCGGGAATGAATATGGCACAGAGAAGAAGCAATACCCCTTACATATATGATAATACAGCGAGAGACCTGCAGATCCGGAGACAAATGGAAGAGCCCCGGAGACAGATATCTCACGAGACCAGAAAAAACAGAGAAAAGGCAAGACATATGAGCATCGGCTATGTGACCTTCCTTATGGGGGCACTGATCGCCTGCGCGTTATTTCTGGTAAACTATATCCAGATGCAGTCGGAACTTACTACGAAGATCACAGAAGTATCCAGAATGGAGAGTGAACTGAACTCTCTGAAGCTGGCAAATGATGAGGAATACAGCCGTATCACTAGCAATATCAATCTGGAAGAGATCAAGAGAATTGCCATTGGTGAGCTTGGAATGACCTATGCCGCAGAAGGTCAGGTAATTCCGTATGAAAGCATCAGCAATGATTATATGCGTCAGGCTGATAGCAGCCAGAACTAAGCCCGGGAGGCCTGAAGTGTGAAGGAACAGAAACCTAAGAAATTTTCCGTAAAAATGCAGAAGAAACTGTTATGCCTGTATGCATTCATCATACTGGCATTTATTCTGTTGTCTGTCCGTCTGTCCTGGATCGTGAAGGCTGACGGTGCCACCTATGAAAAGCAGGTGCTGTCGCAACAGAAATATGATTCCGTGACGCTGCCGTTTCGCCGCGGAGATATTGTAGATGCAAAAGGAACGAAACTGGCGGTCAGCGAGAAGGTATATAATCTGGTTATTGATTCTTATGTTATGCTGGATCGTGAGGATTATCTGGAACCTACGATGGAGGCTCTGGCAGCTAATTTCCCGGATCTGGATATGACTGCGGTGAGACAGTATGTGACCACTCACCCGGATTCTTCCTGGTATGTACCGCTCCGCAGACTGACCTATGACCAGATCAGCGGATTCCAGGCTGCTGCTTTGGAAAACAGTAAAATAAAAGGTGTATGGTTTCAGGAAGAGTACAAGAGAGTATATCCCAACGGTTCTCTGGCTGCTGATGTTATCGGCTTCGCAAGAGCAGACAATGAGGGACAGTACGGACTGGAAGAATATTACAATGACGTATTGAACGGAACTACCGGAAGAGAATATGGCTATCTGAATGATGATGCCAATCTGGAACGAACCATCAAACCGGCGGTAGACGGTAATACGATCCACAGTACGATCGATGCCAATATTCAGAGCATTGTGGAAAAATATCTGAAACAGTTTAACGATGAACATAAGGATGCGGTACATCCCGGCAACGGTGCGGAAAATGTGGGATGTATCATCATGGAAGTAAATACCGGTAATGTTCTGGCAATGGCGAGTTATCCGACATACGATCTGAATGATACCAGAAATGCGGATGCGCTTCTGGGCTCCCGTAAGATTGAAATGGTAACGAACGCCAATGGCTATCAGGTGCTGACCAAGACGGAGACTTATTTTACACAGGAAGATATCGATGCGCTGACAGACGAGCAGCTGTTGGATAATCTGAACTACCTCTGGAAAAATTATTGTATTTCTACCACCTATGAACCCGGATCCACGGCGAAGCCTTTCACCGTGGCGGCGGCACTGGAGAGCGGTGCTATCACCGGCAACGAGCATTACCAGTGTAACGGTTCCCTGGAGGTCGGCGGACACACCATCAAGTGCCACAGCTACCGTTCCGGCGGTGAAGGCGATGTCACCGTACAGGATTCCATTGCCTGGTCCTGCAACGTTGCGTTGATGAAGATTGCAGCCACTCTGGGAAAAGAAGAATTTGCTAAATTCCAGCAGACCTTTAACTTCGGACTGAAGACGAATATCGATCTCGCCGGAGAGGCCAGAACCGCAAGCCTCCTGTTCCCGGTAGATCAGATGGGAAGCGCAGATCTTGCGACCAACAGCTTCGGTCAGAACTTTAATGTGACGATGATCCAGATGATCGCGGGATTCTGTTCTCTGGTTAACGGCGGTTATTATTATGAGCCGCATATGGTGGATAAGATCACCAATGCAAACGGTGCTACTGTGGAAAACATCGAACCCAGAGTTCTCCGTCAGACAATCTCTGAGAGTACTTCCGCGAAAATCAGACAGTATTGCCGTGCTACCGTCATGGAAGAAGGCGGCGACCGCAGAACCGGTAGAACTGCAAGACCCGCCGGATATGCCATCGGTGGCAAGACCGGTACCGCAGAGACTATTCCCCGTAAAAACGGTGAATATGTCGTATCCTTTATGGGATATGCACCGGCAGATGATCCTCAGATCGCTATCTATGTCGTAGTGGACCGTGCGAATGCTTCGCCTCAGGATGATGCGAAGTTCGCAACAGGTATTGTCAGAAATGTTCTGACAGAAGTACTGCCTTATCTTAACATCTTTATGACGGAGGAACTGTCCGATAAAGAGATTCAGGAACTGGAAGAAAAGCAGATCGAGATCACCAGTCAGTATACACAGACTCCGGAGAACGGTGACGGATCAAACACCGGAGACGGAACCGGAGCTGACGCAAATGGTGGAGACAGCACAGGAAACGGCGGAGACGGAACCGGAAGCGGTGATGGAACCGGCACCGGCGATGGCACGGCACAGGACGGCACTACACCTGCCGCAAACGAAAACTGGAGAAGCTATCCGGTAGATCCGGCAACAGGATATCTGGTAAGTCCGATCGACGGCGGTCTCATCGATCCCGTTACGGGAGCGGATGTCGGCGGAGACGACACCATGGGTGACAGCCCTGTTAACGATAACCTGTTGAACCAAAATGATCAGTCGTCAGATCAATAAAACTGTTCAGAATAATTCTCATAACCTCACACGGAGAGCCGTAAGATATAAAAAGCTCTTGTGTGAGGTTTCTTTATGGCAGATCGTCAGAACCGCTTTTTTCATCGCAAGAAGATCATGACCATTTTTTTTGTATGTGCGATAGTACTTTGCGGGTTATTGGGAAGACTTATTTACCTGATGGTATGGAGAGCGGATTATTATGCGGAAGCAGCTACCAGACTCCACGAAAGAGAGCGCAGTATTAAGGCTGCGAGGGGGCGGATCCTGGACCGGAACGGAGTCGTGCTGGCAGATAACAAGACAGTATGTACGATATCTGTAATTCATAACCAGATAGAAGAGCCCGAAAAGGTGATCGCCATGCTGGTAAAGGAACTGGGAATCTCCGGGGAAGAAGCCCGGAAACGTGTGGAAAAATATTCTTCGATAGAGCGTGTTAAAAGCAATGTGGATAAAACCATCGGAGACAGGATCAGAGAGTATGATCTGGCAGGAGTGAAAGTAGACGAAGACTATAAGAGGTATTACCCTTACGGAGAACTGGCCAGTAAGGTGCTGGGATTTACCGGCGGAGACAATCAGGGCATCATAGGGCTGGAAGTAATATACGAAGAGACCCTGCAGGGAGATCCGGGGATGATCCTGACGATTACAGATGCCAAGGGTATCGAGGTGGATACCGCAGGGGAACGCAGGGTGGATCCGGTGCCCGGAAAGGATCTCAGGATCAGTGTTGACCGTAATATTCAGGAGTATGCCACGCAGTTGGCGGCGCAGGCCTGTGCCACCAAGGAGGCAGACAGTGTCTACATAGTGGCTATGAACCCGAAGAACGGCGAGATCCTGGCTATGGTGAATTATCCGGAATTTGACCTGAATGATCCTTATACACTGCCGGAACTGAAGGAAGTGACGGAGGACGGAAATGCTGTGACTGTGAATCCGGACACTCTTACAGCGGAGCAGAAGCAGGAGAAACTGAATGCCATGTGGCGTAACGGCTGCATCAATGATACCTATGAACCGGGATCCACATTTAAAATTATCACAGCAGCAGCGGGGCTGGAAGCCGGCGTGGTCACACCGGAAAGTACCTTTTCCTGCCCGGGATTTATCATTGTGGACGACCGCAGGATCCGCTGCCATAAGATTGCGGGACATGGAAGCCAGAATTTTGTGCAGTGCATGGAAAACAGTTGTAACCAGAGGGTCTGGATCTGAGGCTGGGGTGAAAGTGGGGAAAACGGGGAATTTCAAAACGGTGGTTTGTAATTTTGTGAATTAGGCGGTATAATAAATGAAAAGGAGAACGGTGAAGTATGGTTAGATTATATACCTCAGGCAAATATTTTAAAGACAACGAAATCATCATAGACAATGATTCTTTTTTTAATAACAATGTATCTGCAAAAAGCCTTTCCGAAAATTCTATTAAGGTCATGGAAGAAGTTGACCATGCAAAGCTATTGGATCAGAATATCGGGAAAATAGAAACTCCTTACGGCATTACTGGTATTCAGGACTTGTCAACGGGGTGCAAAACCATATTGAATTGCATTTTTCTGCAAGAGAACCAGAAGGTATACCCGACGGTCAGAGCGATTAATGCAACGGAATGCGGAAAGAATGCGTTAGAGCAGCTTTTCTGTTATATTGATAAGACTAATATGGACATAGGAATCGTCCTGGAGCATGAGGATGAAATATATGAATGCGGTAACAGAGAGTATTTGATCAACGATTCCGAAAGAATAACAGATTTACTTTTCATGGTGTAGTTTATGGGGAGGTAACATGCAACAGTGTTATGATTGGCAAAGCAATGTTTTGAAATTTACGGATGTAAACGGAAATAAATATAACTTAAAATTCCGGGGAAATAAGACCATAGTGCATGGGGATAGTGCAACGGGAAAATCTTTACTGTGCACTATGTTGAAAAGCTACATCAACGATAATAATAATGCTAGCTTTAAGCCGTATAATGCTGACAATATTTTTATTGTATCAAAGGATAATAAGGACAAGCTTTCCTTACAAAAGGGTAAGCTTATCATAATAGACAGAGCAGAGCTTATACTGGATGAACAGATGGTAGAAATTATCAATGCGGACAGAGGGTACAACAGATACCTGATATTTTTAAGAAAACCTATGGGAATCGAGTTGTCACCGAACTATTTCGGGACGTTGTGCAAGAAGGATGGGGAACTGCAGTTGGAATATGAGTGTTATGTACGGGGGTGGGCATAATTGTTGTATATCATTACAGAGGATTCAAATTCAGCCCGTGATTTCTGGCAATGTGTAGCCCAGACATTCAGAACTGTGGATTCCTTTCTGTTAGTATCATTTCCAATCGGAAGTGATGGACAGACAGCTTCGGGAAATACAACCTTAAAGGCGCAGGTGTTAAGCATATTTCCCAAATTGCAGGCAGGAGATAAAGTATTTGTAGCGGTTGACTGTGTGGCAAACAATACCAAAGGGTTTATTGCACATGACTTTGTGAAATGGGGAACCAGGCTGTGCATGAAAAAAGGCGCTGAGTTTGTTGCTACATCCTATTGGTGCTTTGAGGATCTGTACCTTTCCTATGACGAAGTCTTAGCGATGTACTTGAAGAACCCCGTGGCAGAAAATGTGGTCATTGCTGCATTACAGTATGTACATGATAATTTGCAAAATGGAACAGATTATTTTGATACCAGTCGCGAGATTCAGAACTTTATTGATCTACATAACAGCGCAGGAAAAAACAGAGAACACTTTGCAAACGAACTGCTGATGGAGGTAACAAGGGCATTAAAAGGGAACGGTCATTTTGCGATAACGAAATCAGTGGGAGCGTTCCGGAAATCGGCGGAATGTTGGTTGAGAGATTGCAGTGACATAAAAGAAAAAATGGCACAACAGCAAGTGATAAATATATGCGATAAAAAGTGTGAATACTGTTGTAAAGATAAGGGTACCGTAGATAAGCTGATAGATTTAGACACAAGATCCATTTGCAAGGACAGCGGTTACCAGCTTCAGCAGATTTGAGAAGGGGATACAGGGAAAGCAACCTATTCCTGGCGAGGGCGGTTGCTTTTTTTGATGTTTATTTTTCTGAAATATACACCAAAATTGCCAGGGTCAAAATTGGTTATTTTGTAGAGGGCATGAGGCTTCTACATCATCACTAATCACCCTATAAAATCTCTGGCTATTCTCGCCACTGCCAAAACATTTTCCCAGCGTTATTGTATTAAATGTAAGGAGGACAGAAAAG
>CAKRRU010000019.1 GCA_934394515.1 uncultured Acetatifactor sp. | reverse complement strand
TTACGTTCAGATCCTTGGTAGGGGGCTTCATACCGAACAATCCGATGATATTGGATATGCCCAGGTATAACAGTACGCTTACCAGATACGGTACATACCGTTTGCCTTCCTCTCCGATCATTCCCGTAACGATGCCTTCCAGCTTTGTCACGATCGTCTCTGCCATCAGCTGTCGTCTGCTGACATTGTGTACTTTGAGGTTGCTTGTAAGGATAATCGACAAGATCAGAATGACTGCCATCACGACCCATGTAATAACGACCGATTCCGCAATATCCAGCTGTACTCCGCCGATCAGGGGGAGTCCTGCCGGAAGTTTGATGGAAAAAGCCGTGTCACAGTTCAGCTCTTTGAGCAGTTCTGATGCCAATTCCTCCATAATACCACTTCCTTTCCGTAAACATCCATGAAAAAGTTTTCACTTCCTCACGGTCGTTGCTATTTTACTCCAATTCTTCTAATTGTGTAAGATACATATTTGCCAATTTGTCCCATGCAAAATCCAAAACTCTTGGCATATATTAACTATAAAAACAGAGGAATCAGAAATTGATATGACAAAATTAGTCATTTTGGGACGTAAGGCACAGACCGGAAATTACGAAGCCTTTTTTAGGAAGCTCCCTGTCCGGGTAGTGACCACACAGGTGCCCGGCGAAGCTGCTTCGTGTGATGCCCTGATCCTGCCGGGCGGTGGGGATATCACGCCAGCTTTCTTTGGAGAAAAAAACAAAGGATCACGCTCTGTGGATACCGAACTGGATATTCTGCAGTTTCAGGCACTGGACACCGCCATCGCCGCAGGCATCCCGGTCATCGGCATCTGCAAAGGCATGCAGGTCATCAATGTAGCTTTCGGCGGCACGATCCTGCAGGATATGCCGCATGACTCACTCCACAGTTCACCGCCCGGTGATACTTTCCATGACTCCATTATGGTAGAAGATTGCTGTCTTTTCAAGTATTTCCCGGCAAAAATGCGCGTAAACAGTGCACATCACCAACGCATCAACACCTTAGGACAACATCTGAAGATCATTCAGCGCTGTCCGGATGATGATTGTCCCGAAGCCTTGGCGCATGATGCGCTTCCGATCTTCGGTTTTCAGTGGCATCCGGAACGCATGCCGGATCAGGGTGGAATGCCTCTTCTTGCGCTGCTTTCTTCTTATTTATAAATCTGCGCTTCGTTTTCTTCGGTAAGATCAGTTCTTCTTTCACCTTTACTTTGGCGATTTCAAACAACGAACGAATAATCTCTTTCAGCATCTGCGCTGTCTGCTCATCCACTTCCTTCAAAGCAGTGACTACTGCATTCATGCTCTTCTTCCAGTCTGCCGTAAAGGAGATCAGATCATCCGTCTGCGAAGCGGAAATAACCTGATACAGCGTATCCACAAAAGTCCGCTCCTGCTCCTCATTCAGTGACAAGATCCATTCATTCAGCGCCTCGTTCATCACCTTCTGGCTTTCATAAATATCTCCCACATCCACAAAGTGATCGTCCTCCACCAGCCAGGAGAACGGGTCGTGCTGTAAGAGACCGTGGCTGTTGCTCTCCACAACACGATACCGGATGTCTCTCTCAAAAATCATACCGATCATGGACGAATGTGGCAGGATCTTCACCACCTTGTCCTCGATGTCGTGATAATTACTTCTTTCAAGCACCTCCGGTCGGAACCCCGGTCCGTCCAGACTGTAGACTTTGCGGATCCGTTTCTGTACAAAAGGTGCACATTTCATGGCGCTGTATACCGCAAAATTTCCGCCCTTGGAATGTCCCCCGATATAAAAAGGCTGATGCAGCCATCCGGTGACCATGTTCACATACTTCACACTGTATTCCTGCCCGGGTACCGGATCTAAGAACGCCATGTTGAAATCTTCCTTCCAGCCCACAATAGTCTCATCCGTTCCCCGGAAGGCCAGAAACAATGTACCGTCATCCAGGATAAACGTAATCGCGGAAAACTGCGTCTCCCATTCCTTTTCCACCAGATTGATATAGCAATTCAGCCGCATGTTCCGAAAACGTCTGCCACCAAGCAGTGCTTCGAACAGTGCGCGGTTTTCTTTTTCAAAACGGACATCTCCGAACAGTTTATCCACATCCGGTCTGGCTGCAATCTCCTGAAGTGTCACCGACGGACCGTTGCGGCGGACATCACTGACCATACCGTCAAATTTCAGATAGGAAAGCTGACACAGTGCCAGACTGTCCACATCATTTATGGGCTTCTCCCGAAAAGAAATATCTCCGTATTTTTGTAAATATTCGATGACGGTTCCTGTCATATGCACTCCTTTCCGCGAGGAACTTTCCTTGCGTATTACGGTGAATTATGCTATTTTGTAATTGTCGGAAGCCTTACATCTGTGCGGCTTTGGGCATTACCTATGTTTCATAAAAAGATTGACAACAAAAAGGTGGTGACTTACGTCTTGGCTTTGAAAAATTCAAATTCCTTTTGTAGAGACTGTCTGGTACAGGCTCTGATTCAATTATTGCAGACGAAATCCTTATCCAATATTACCATCTCGGAACTGACAGAATGCGCCGGAGTCTCCCGTATGACCTATTATCGCAATTATCAGTCTATCGACGAGATCTTCGAAAACTACCTGGCGGATCTGGTCGCCGCTTACAGGCAGGACGTTGCAGCCTGGCCGGACAAAGGCAATTACAACGACTACCGTAATATGCTGCACTGCTATCAATATTTTTATCAGTACAGAGAGTTCATTGCCTGTCTGGTCAAAACCGGACTGGGTCATCTGCTGTTGCAGGCTTTGGACGGTTATATTCTGGACACCTATTACACCGAAGATAAAGGAAGAGATTTTTATTACACGCTCCGTGCCTTCTCAGGTTCTCTTTACAATATATATGTCACCTGGATACTGGAAGACGCTGTAGAGTCCGCTGAAGAGATCGTATCCATTATCTGCAAAATTTATTCCTAGCCTTTCACAAAAGGACTGCGCAATTCCACGCAGTCCTTTTTATATCATAAGTTCACGAATTCGTGCTTACGCACTTTACATCCTGCTTCGCAGCCGAAGTCCATTATCTCTCATTCAGCGGAACATACTCCAGTTCCTGCATCACGCTCTTATAAGCGGGACGGATGATCTTATCCATATTGATCAGCTCTTCGATTCGGTGTGCACTCCAGCCTACGATTCTCGCAATGGCGAAGATCGGCGTATACAGTTCCAGCGGAATCTCCAGCATGCTGTATACAAATCCGCTGTAGAAATCCACATTGGCGCTGACACCCTTGTAAATCCTTGACTTCTGGGAAATGGTCTCCGGTGCGAGCCGCTCGATCATGGAATACAGTGCAAAATCCTTATCTCTTCCCTTGGCAACCGCAAGCTTTTCCACGAAGCTCTTGAATACCTGCGCTCTGGGATCGGACAGAGAGTAAACCGCATGTCCCATACCATAGATCAGCCCCTTGCCGTCAAACGCTTCTTTATTCAGTATCTTGTTCAGATAATCTCTTACCGCATCTTCGTCCGTCCAGTCGGATACATGTGCCTCAATATCGCGCATCATCTCCACGACCTTGATATTGGCACCGCCGTGCTTGGGACCCTTCAGAGAAGAAAGTGCCGCCGCAATGACGGAATAAGTATCGGATCCGGAAGACGTTACGACTCTGGTGGTAAATGTGGAGTTGTTACCGCCGCCGTGCTCCATATGCAACACCAGTGCGGTATCCAGTACTCTCGCTTCCAGTTCGGTGTATTGTTTGTCCGGGCGGAGCATCATCAGCAGATTCTCTGCGGTAGACAGCTTCTTCTGGGGACGGTGTATGTACATACTCTCATCATTGGAGTAGTGATTGTAAGCATGGTATCCGTAGACAGCCAGCATCGGGAATACCGAGATCAGCCCGATACACTGTCTGAGTACATTTTCAATCGAAGTATCGCTGCAATTCTTATCATAAGAAGCCAGTGTCAGCACACTTCTGGTCAGGGAATTCATGATATCACTGCTGGGTGCTTTCATGATGACATCCCTGGTGAAGTTCGTAGGTAAGGTTCGGCTGGATGCAAGAATATCGTTAAAATGCTTCAATTCGTCTCTATTCGGCAGCTTACCGAACAAAAGTAAGTAGGCAACCTCTTCAAATCCGAAATGATTTCCTCTGAAGCCGTTGACCAGTTCGATACAGTCATATCCGCGATACCACAGTTTGCCTTCACAGGGAATCTTTTTCCCGTCTTCCATTTTGAAAGACTCGATACGTGAAATATTGGTAAGTCCTGCGACGACTCCGTTACCGTTCTTATCACGAAGACCTCTCTGTACGCCATACTCATCAAACATCTGCGGTTCCAGTCTGTCCGCGGTTCTGCACAGCCCGGCATGCTCCAACATATATTCTTCGTTTTTCTTCATCCAAATACCTTCCTTTCCCTCACTTTTCGTATACCTATTCATCATAACTTTTTGCAATGGATAATGTCAATTAACAAAGTATTAAATATTCCGAGCCATGTAAATATCACCCAATATACGTCAAATGCTCGCATTCGTAAGAATATTGGGTGATATTTATAGGGCGAAGTAACCATATGAGTAAAAGGAAAGCTCGTAAGAGCGATTTTACGAATATGGTTCGGAATATTCACCCGAGGATTCTTCGTGCATTTTCCTTGATTTTCTCCGACAGATCCGCATACCGGATCAGCTCTTCCTCGGTAAATCCGGCAAATCTGGCTTCATCATAATCCCGCTGTGCCATCTCCAGTTCCTTCATGATGGCATCCGCAGCCGGCAGAATTGTTACAGCGATCTTTCCTTTTTTCTCTTTCTTCTTAGTCTCCTGCTGATCTGCTTCTTTTATCTTTTCCGCACCGGGCATTTTACTCTTTGTCTTATCTTTTCTGGAGGTTTTCGGCTCTTTCACGTCTTCCACTTTCAAAAAGCCTTTTGCATTCAGGCGCTGCAATCCGCCGGTCAGGTTCGTCCTTGAGATTCCGGCAAAATCTGCCAGCTCTCTTCTGCTGTCCCATTCGTGCTTTTCACACAGGCACAGAAGCAGACGCACATCGGATACCTTCAGATCTCCTTTGAATGCCACAGGCTCCAGATAATGTTCTAAAAGCTTGCGTTTGCGGTAAGCATCTCCTGCCAGACCTTCCGCCTGCAGAATCTTAGTGTTGACGAAGACTCTTTCATCCCCCAGCTTTTTCGAACCGGGCAGGATGGAAGGAGGAACCGTTCCGTCTCCGGCCGCATCAATGAAAAAGCGATACACCTGAAGCCGGTTCTTCTCATAGTCTTCCTCTTCCAGCACATGTTTATAGAAGTTATTGTAATACTCAAAGACATTCAGCTTCATCTTCACCGTCTTGGAAATGCTGATTCCCTGGCTGGCAAGAGAACCTTTTCGTTTCACATAATAATAAATGGGAGCGTGCAGGGCATAGAATACTTTCGCATAACGGATGTATTCCAGATTGAACATAAAATCCTCGCACCAGTTAATATTCGTATCCATGCGAAGCCTGTGCTCTTCCACGATATCTCTGCGGTACAGCTTGTTCCATAACACACCGTAATAAAAATCCGCCGGATTCTCCATCATGTGTGCCGCAAATTCTTCTCTGGTGAGTACGCCTTCCTCTTCAATATCACCCTTGGTGGAAAGCCGTTCTCCCACGACACGGTAAAAATCCGAAATGACCATATCGCAGCCGTACTCTTCCGCCGCCCGGACAAACAGTCTGGTAGCATCCGGTGTGATCCAGTCATCACTGTCCAAGAATTGCAGATACTTTCCACGCGCACGGTCCAGCGCCTGATTCCTGCTGTCCGAGACCCCCGTATTCTCTTTCTGAATGACAATGACTCTGGGATCCTTGTCCCCGTATTCCCCGCAGATCTCACCGGACGCATCGGTGCTGCCGTCATTTACCAGTAATAGTTCAAAATCTGTATACTCCTGATTCAAAATGCTGTCGACACAGCGTCGTAAATATTGCTCCGCGTTATACACCGGAACAATGATGCTTACCATGGGACGCATGATTTCTTCCTTTCTACTTCATCACAACAAGTTCATACTCTCTGCTGCCGATACCGATCTTCTCCGCATGCTCTAAGCAGGTCTTGTACTCTGCATTGGGCGTCGTATTCTCAAAATGATCGTGATGATCACAGAAGCCTTCCTCCGCCATGGCATCCGTCAGCTGTGTGTTCGGCAGCGGTGTCTGCTTCAGGCAGGCATCCACGCAGGCCTGATCCAGTGCCAGGGGGTCAAAGGAAGCAAACATTCCGATATTCGGCAGAATCGGCACATCATTCTCACTGTGGCAGTCACAGTTTGGAGAGACATCCACGACCAGTGAGATATGGAAATTCGGTCTGCCGTCGACAACAGCCTTGGCATACTCTGCCATCTTGCAGTTGAAATCCTTCGTTGCCGCATCATAGCCACTGTGGATCGCATCAAAGTTGCAGGCTCCGATACAGCGTCCGCAGCCCAGACACTTCTCGTGATCGATGTGCATCTTGTGTGTAGTCTCATCATATACCAGACCGCTGTTGGCACATTCTCTCATACAGCGCTTACAGCCGCGGCACAGATTCTCATTGATCTCCGGCTTGCCCGCTGCATGCTGCTCCATCTTGCCCGCTCTGGAACCGCAGCCCATGCCGATATTTTTAATGGCACCGCCGAATCCTGCCGTCTCATGTCCCTTAAAATGATTCAGGGAAATAAAAATATCCGCATCCATGATGGCACGGCCGATCTTTGCATTTTTCACATATTCGCCGCCCGCTACCGGCACCTCGATATCATCCGTACCCTTCAGACCGTCACCGATGATCACGGGACAGCCGACAGTCAGCGGTGTGAAACCGTTCTCCCATGCACAATACATATGCTCGATCGCATTCTTACGACTGCCGGGATACAGCGTATTACAGTCAGTCAGAAAAGGGATTCCTCCCATCTCCTTCACCAGATCCGCCACGGCTTTCGCATAGTTGGGACGCAGATATCCTAAGTTGCCAAGCTCACCGAAATGCATCTTGATGGCAACGAATTTATGATCCATATCAATAGTTTCGATTCCCGCCGCCTTCATCAGACGCTTTAATTTGGTGGGAAGTCCTTCTCCCAGACGGGTTCTGAAATCTGTAAAATATACTTTTGATTTTTCCATAGTTACTAACCATACCTTTCTATCGCAGGAAGCTTTCAAGCATTCCGTCAGATTGATTATAACACAACTTTTCTCAAATTGAGAATTTTTATCTTATTTTCATTGTCTCTCCTGCCCGAACATCCGCGCTTTCTCTATAAACCTTCCGGCGAACTCAGGACAAGACGGATAATACAGATGTGGGAAACCGTACCAGTAATTCTCTCCGGTATGGATGCAGGCATAGTTACGGCCGGTCGTCGGTTTATAAGCAGTGCAGTCGGTTCCGTTGTCTTCGCTGTCATAATAGTGAAATTCATGTCCGCGGATCCTGCTGCCCTGCAGTAGGAAATGTCCGCACTTTTCTTCCAGTTCAATATATCCGAAGCGTACAAGCTTCCCGGTATCGAAGCATTTCCCGGGCAGGACGCATGCCATCGGATAGGAATGTCCTTCTCTGTCTGTCAGTGTCGTATGTAAATACAGGAAACCGCCGCACTCCGCTACTGTGGGCATGCCGCCTAAGACGGCTTCTCTCACTGCCGCCCGCATAGTTTCATTCTCTGAAAGCTGTCTTGCATAGATCTCAGGATAACCGCCGCCCAGTAACAGTCCGTGAATATTTTCGGGCAATGCGGTGTCATGGATCGGGGAGAAAAATACCAGTTCTGCCCCGGTCTGTTCGAGCATATGAAGGTTTTCTTCGTAATAAAAGCAGAAGGCTTCGTCACGGGCTACGGCAATTCGCGGTTTTTGTGCGGATTGCTTCTCTTGTTGACACATGCATTTTTCCACAGATCTGCATGTCTCCACAATACTGTTATCTCCCATAGACGGCATCGTTATATTGCGATTACCTTCCATGGCAGCAGGCTTCCTGGACGTCTGCTCCTCCTTGCAATTATCAACTGATAGCGGCTCCGCATTCCCTGCAATCTGTAGCAGTCCCCGGATATCCACTGTCTCCTGCAATTTCTGTGCCGCTGTCTGAATCTGTCCCTTCAGATTCTCCAGTTCATTCGGCAGCAAAAGTCCCAGATGTCTGCTGGCGATCTGTAAGGTCTTATTCTCCGGGAAAAATCCAAGCACTTCGATTCCAAGTTCTTCTTCCGCCAGGGGCTTTAAGATCTCATAATACGCCGCGGACATACGATTGAAGATCACACCCTTGATCAGATGTGCTTCGTCATAGGCAAGAAACCCTGCAACCAACGGAATCACAGATTTTCCCATGCCTTTCGCATCTACTGCCAGTACGATCGGAGTGTTCGTTACTTTTGCCAGATGATAAGAGGAACCTTCCTCACGAATACCGCCCAGACCGTCATACAGTCCCATGACGCCTTCCATGATTACCAGATCTCCGTCACTGCGCCCCTGAAGGAACAACTCCCTCGTCTGCTCTTCCCCGGTAAAAAAGGTGTCCAGATTCCTTGCGGGCACTCCCAACACCTGTCTGTGGAACATGGGATCAATATAGTCCGGACCGCATTTACAGGACGAAAGATTTTCTCCCCGTTCTTTCAGTATCTGCAGCAAGGCGCAGGTAATGGTGGTCTTGCCGCTGCCGCTCCCCGGGGCTGCGATCATGATGCGTCGTATTTTCTTTTCCTGTGAGTTGGAGTTGTCCATGTTTTCTGCTCCTTATGCGTTTCCTTCCTGCGGCACCAATGCTTCTGCTTCCCATACTGCCAAGGCATCAATGCCTTATTCTATCAATTTACATTCTCACAAAACGTGAAAGAACAGATCCACACCGGATTCTCGGCCTGCGGCATATGATAACTTCCGATCTTCTTTACCCGGTTCACCTGCATCTGCACGATCTCCGCTTCTTCCACCGGGAAGCTTTCCAACGCTTCCTTCAGCTCCGCAATGGTCTCCATGCTGATGGCGTTGATAACGACGCGCATTCGCGGATTCTTCCGGTATAATGTTTCCAGTATCTCTTTTAAATGGCCGCCGCTGCCGCCGATGAAAGCATGGGTCGGTGCCGGCAGGTCTTCCAGTCCCTCCGGTGCATACGCTTCGATGACCTGCATGTTGTCCATACCAAAATACTGCCGGTTCTGATAGAGCAGTTTCACCGCTTCCGGTTTTCTCTCTATCGCATAGATGTTTACCCCGGCGGACAGTCCGGCGATCTCTATTGCCACAGAGCCAGTGCCGCTGCCGATATCGTAGACCACAGCGTTTTGGGTCAGGTGCAGCTTACAGATGCTGACTTCGCGGATCTCTTCTTTTGTCATCGGTGTCCTGCGAAGCATCCCGGCACCCTCCGGATCATCCCGTAAGAAGCAAGTGTCCGCTCTTCCGTGCGTCAGTCTCCCGGGCTTAGGCTTCGGATTCCTGATCAGACAGGTATACAGGCCTTCCTCCAAAGACACCTCTGCCTGCTCCATGCACTGTTTCGGTGTCAAGGTGATCAGCTTTTCTTTCGGATAAGATAATTGGCATCCTACGGTCACTTTGCAATCTGTCAGTTCTGCCTCTGTCAGGATCCGCCCAATCTCTTCGATATCTTTTCTGCCCGATGTCAGTAAAAAAGTCTTTTCCTGCTGTCGGACACAAGTTCCCAGCTGATACAATCGCTTTCCGTGCATGCTTAAAACAGCAGCATCCTCGTAGCTTACTCCCACGCGCGATGCCAGATAAGCCACAGAAGAAAGTCCCGGCAGGATCCGCACCTGCCCCCGGATCTCTCCCGTATCGATTGCCTCCTGCAATGCCCGGTACAGCTTTGCACATCCGCTGTAGAATCCGGTATCTCCGGAGAACAGGATCACGACACGTATTATTTTATTTGAAATATCTGTTGTAATACTCTCTTTCTGCAACTGTGACAGGTAGGGCAGGATCTGTGCCGCGGTATAATAAGGCTTTTTTTCTATGCTAGGCGTATATCTCCGGATCATCCGGTCAGCCCCCAACAGAATGTCTGCATCGGCTATGGCCTGCCGTACCTCTGTCGTCATGCTGTCCGTGCTGCCCATGCCGATCCCCGCCAGGCTGATCTTAAGTTCTGCTGTTTCTGATATCGAAGATAAGGTACCACCGCAAAGCTGTTCCAGTTCCCGGCAGATCTCTTCAAAGGAAAAGCTGTCTTTTGTGATGTTAGCTTCCGCATTTTCCGGTTCGATCACATAGACGGGAATCCCGATCCTCTCTGCAGCTTCCAGCTTCTCCCGGTAGCCGCCGGCGCGTCCGCTGTTCTTCGTCACCAGATGCCGGATGTCGTATTGCTTCAATATCGCCAGATTCATTTCCACAGAAAACGGTCCCTGCAATGCCAGGATCTGTCGTCCTTTGATTCCCTGTGCCATGCAGAGTTCCAGGCTTTCTCTGCCCGGCAGGATCCGCACATACAGTTTGTCGTTTAATTTGCCGGAAGCGCAATAGACAGCCAGTTCCTTGCTGCCTGTCGTCAGTAAAATATTGCCTTCCGTCGTCTCCAGCGCTTTCGCGCAGGCTTCGTTCGTTTCAAAATATCGGAGGTTCCTTAAATCGCCCACGTCTTGCGCTTTTCTGTCAATCTTGCGCTGCAGACGCAGATACCGGATCTCTGTCTCTCCACTCAGCGAAGCTACGGCACCGCGGATATTTTCCGTCACGATTTTGGCATACGGGTGTGTCGCATCCACTACGATATCATAGGCACCATCCCGTAAAAAGACCTGCATCTGTTCCTCATCCATCCTGCCCCGATGGATCGATACCGTCGGCTGTCCGTTCCGGACGGCAGGCTCTGTCTGTTCCTGCATCACGATCTCGCCGTATTCCGTCGCCACACACACGGTATGTCTGATTCCGGACTCCGAGAGTACTTCCGATAATCTTCTGCCTTCTGTGGTTCCCGCAAATATTACGATTTTCTTCATGTGTTGCCTGCCTTTCCCTGCTCCGTGGGGTATCCGCGCTTTGTGACCAGTTTGCCGTTTATGATCTTCGTCTGGGAATTGCCGATGAATACCGTCGTGAACATATTGACTTCACGGTTCCTAAGCTCACGCAGCGTACAGGTAAAGACTTGCGTTCCTTCCCGTCCGATATTTTCCACATATCCGCAAGGGCGTTCCCCCTCGATCTGCTCCAATAAAATATCGCAGGCCCTCTGCAGATAATCCTTGCGTTTATGGCTGGAAGGATTGTAGATTGCCATGGCAAAATCTCCCATTGCGGCAGCACGCAGCCGCTTCTCGATCTTCTCCCAGGGTGTCAGCAGATCGCTTAAACTGATCACGCAGAAATCATGGTTCAGAGGGGCTCCCAGGACTGCCGCTCCGCTGCTGGCTGCTGTAATCCCCGGGATCACGACCAGTTCCGTCTCAGGATGCTCCGCGCCCAGTTCGTACATCAGCGAAGCCAGTCCATAGATACCTGCATCTCCGCTGCAGATCAGTGCCACCTGCCGCCCTGCCTCTGCTTCCCGGAAGCACAGTTCACACCGCTCCGTCTCCTGCTTCATGGGAGTCGTCAGCAGTCTTTTCCCTGCAAAGCGTTCTCCCAACAGTTTGATATATACGGTGTAACCGACGATCACATCCGACTGTTCCAAAGCTGCGATTGCCTCTCCCGTCATCATTTCTTCCCTGCCGGGACCCATTCCTATGATATAGATTCTGTTGCTCATGAAAATCCTCATTTCTATCAAAATGCTACTTTCCATATTTTTTCTACAATTGCCACAGTCATGCCGTCATTCGCCTGCTTCGACAACATCAGCCGACCGCCGTCTCCTGCCGCACAGATTGCCGCCCGTTCGCAGACATTATCCACACCTACCGTATTTTTCACAAAAGCAGAACCATGAAATTCTCCGGGGACTGCCTGTAACTTCTGCGCAGAGTAAGTCCTAAACGGGATCCTGTGCTTTTCACTGAATTTCAACAGGCATGCTTCGTCTTTTTTCACATCAATGGATGCAAGCGCTGCAATCTCTTCTATGGAGATTCCCTGCTGTTCCAAAATACTTTGCAGGTAATCTTCCAGTTTTGCGCTGTCCGTTTCTTTTTTACAGCCGACGCCGAGGACATATTTTTTCGGGTGCAGAATGAGCTGTGCTTTTAATGAATCTCGTTCCACGGTGTCACTGACAGAATGATTCTCAGTAACAAGAACATCTACCGGCTCCTCAGGCGGATACTCACACAGTCTGATTCCGTCCTGGAGGTTTTCACAGGTTTCGAGATGTCCTGTCCGGACGCACATCGTGATTTCTGATCCTGCCAGCACTTTGGCAGATACTTTTGCAATGCCTTCTTTATTGTATATCCACAGGTCATTCTTTTTTGCAAACAGATCCACGGCAAAACTACTATGCAGATCGGTAGCTGTAGTGATCACGGGAATTGCCCCGATGGCTTCCGACAGCCGGAGTGCAAGTTCGTTGGCACCGCCTACATGTCCTGACAGCAGAGGAATCACATGCTGCCCCTGCTCATCCATGACGATCACCGGACTGTCATGCAGCTTATCCGTGATCCAGGGTGCAATTGCGCGGACTGCGATACCGCAGGCACCGATAAATACCAGGGTGCGGTGGGCTGCCATCTGTGCGCCCGTCCATTCCGACAGGCTCATTGTTACCGCTATTGTATCCTGGTTCTTCGATACCGTCATGCTTTCCTCTGTCATGTTTTTCTGTGACACTGCTGTCTTCGCTGTGTTTGTTTCCTGTTCCGTGCGTTTTGTTCGGTTGATCACTGCTTGCGGTTCCTGCACATTTTGAGAAGAGCCTTTCGTATAGACCGTGATCTCGTCCTCTTCGCCCATGTACTCTCTGATCCGCTCTGCAAGCATCTGTCCCTGTTTTGTAAAACTGATGACACTGATTTTCACGCTTGCTACCGTTCCTCTCTACCTCATCCGTGTTCGGCATTTTATTTTATATCATGTTTTCATTCTGACACGAATTATGCTCCGGACTTTTCTCTAACTACCGATTCTTTTTCCATTTAGAACTAATATCTTCGTTCCGTTATCTGTCCTGTTCAGGAGCAGTTTTCGCCGCACGATACTCTGTGGAGAAATCCGCTGCATACAGTCTGGACTTCTGATAATGTCCGTGGGTGATCACATCGCCCACGAGTACCAGTGCCGTCTTGGTGATCCCGTGTTTTGCTGCGATCTGTGCCAAAGTTCCCACCGTACACACATAGGCTTCTTCCTCCGGCCAGGTTGCCTTATAGACCAGTGCCGCCGGACTGTCCTCCAGATAACCGCCTGCGATCAGTCTGCGGCTTAATTCCTCTAACATTCCGGTACTTAAATAAATCGCCATAGATGCCTGATGCGCTGCCAGGCTTTCGATACTTTCCTTTTCCGGTACCTTGGTCTTCCCTTCCATTCGCGTAATGATCAGCGTCTGGGAGACATCCGGCAGGGTATATTCCAGATTCAGGGACGCCGCCGCACCGAAGCAGGCACTGACGCCGGGACAGCTCTCATAAGAGATTCCAAGCTCTTCAAGCGCATCCATCTGTTCCCGTACCGCACCATAGATGCTGGGTTCTCCGGTATGCAGACGTACCGTCATTTTTCCTTGTCCTTCCGCTTCCTGCATGATCTGCAATACTTCTTCCAGCGTCAGTTTTGCACTGTTGTGAATCTCACAGTCCGGTTTCGCATATTGCAACAGTTCCGGATTCACAAGGGAGCCTGCGTAAATGATAACATCCGCCTGCTGCAATAATCTCATGCCTCTCACTGTGATCAGATCTGCTGCGCCGCTTCCTGCGCCAACAAAGTAAACCATGCTTCCGCCTCCTCACTCTTCGCCAATGCTCCGAATTCATTCGCATACATAATACATTCTATCGCAAGTTTCCCCTGCGCCCGTTTGTCCAGATAAAACAAAATGCGTTCCATGGCATACTCCATGACTTCCCGGCATTTTCCGCACTCCTGCAAAATGCGCACTGCTTCTTCCGTCGTGACGCATTCCAGTATTTTTCCTGCATCTTTTGCATTTACCCCACATTTTACAGCAAATGCAGTTAACAGTTCCATGCGGCAGTCCGCCTCTCTGGAATGGGTGTTCATGATACCGCCGGCTACCTTGATCAGTTTGCCGATATGTCCTGCCAGGAGCAGGCGTTTGAAGCCCTCTTCCACCGCCATATCAATGGTCCGTCCGATAAAGTTACTGCATTTCACACTTTTATCCAGATCGTAGTGATACGTATTTTTCAAAAAGTCCAGTCCGTAATTGCCCGGTGAAATCACCACTTCCTCTCGTCCGAGTGCGCGCTGCTGCCGCAGTTCCACGCGGATCGTATCCAGAATGGCCTGGGTACTCATGGGTTCCACGATACCGCTGGTCCCCAGGATAGAGATACCGCCTACGATTCCAAGTCTCGGATTGAAGGTCTTCTCCGCCAGTTTTTCCCCTTCCGGGACGGAAATTTCCACGAATAGCGTTCCCCTGTAATCCATCACCTGACATACCTGCAATACTTCGCGTTCGATCATCTCACGGGGTACATGATTGATGGCGGCGTTGCCTACCGGCTGATCCAGCCCCGGTTTCGTCACACGACCGACACCCTGCCCACCGTCGATGATAACCTGTGCATGCCGTGGCAGCTCATTTTCTTCATTCGCAACCTTGGCGAAAATCAGCGCTCCCGAAGTGATATCCGGGTCGTCCCCACCATCCTTTTTTACAGCGCAGCTGACCTCCCACTCGCTCCGGCGAATTTCAAGGATCTGCGCGGTATAAGGGATCCCCTTGGGAGTCTCTATGGTGATCTCTGTTTTTTTCCTGCCGCTTAAGAGCATATAGGCGGCTGCTTTGGCCGCTGCTGCCGCACAGCTGCCTGTGGTGAAACCATATCGCATTATTCTCTCCTCGCTATGATCCTGTACCTTTTCCGGCAACACTTCTATGTGTTTATCTGCTGATACCACATTTAGCCGTTTATATTTTGCTTTCCTTACGCAATTCATACAGCAGGGCATTGCAGATTGCCGCCGCCACATTGCTGCCACCTTTTCTGCCGCGGTTGATGATATACGGCACATCCGTCTGAAGAATCAGTTCCTTGGCCGCCTCCACATTGACGAAACCTACCGGCACTCCAATGACAAATGCCGGTCGCCAGGCGCTCTCCTGCATCATATCATAGATCTGTATCAGTGCGGTAGGCGCATTTCCCACAGCGAAGATCACCGGCTTTTCCCGTTTTGCGGCAAGCTCCATGCTGATCGCCGCTCTCGTTGTCCTGCTTATCTTTGCCAGTGCTGCCACCTTGCTGTCCGCCATATAGCAATGTGCTTCACCTCCAAAGGATGCCAGTACCGTCTTATTGATTCCTGCCAGCGCCATGTTTGTATCCGTCACGATATCGGCACCGTTTTTCAGTAAGGTCTTGGCAATTTCTACTGCATTTTCGGAATAGGTAAGCGTCCTTGCATAATCGAAATCCGCACTGGTATGGATCACCCGGCGCGTGACAAGATCCTGCTCCTTAGGCAATACTATTCCACGCTCTGACAGTTCTGCGGCAATGATCTCAAAGCTCCGCTTCTCGATCTCTTCCGGCAGTACATATTCGATGTTTTCTCTCTCGAAAGTATGGTTCATTTGGGATACTTCCTTCCGTTTATTGTTTTTTTGCAGTTTCTTTTTTTGTTTTTCGTATACTGTTATCTTATACTGTCAGCCATACGTCATTGTATTTGCTATCCCGGGATTGCTTCTATCATAATGCTACGATATCTCATATCTGCCGTTTGTATCATCCCTATTTACTACATTCTCCAGCTCACGCAACAACGTCTCATTTTCCTCATGTTTTTTTACTGCAATTCTGTAATAGTCTTTTCCGAGTCCGCAGAAATTCTCACAGTCACGGATCAGAATGCCTCTCTGAAGCAGTTTCTCATAGATTGGCTGTTCCGTCTGAAGCAACAGAAAATTTGCTTCCCCGGATATCACACGAATACCCAGTTTTTCTAAGCCATTTCGTAAAAATGCCCTCTCTGTTTCCACATATTCCACAGTATCAGCCAGATATTTTTTGCAGTCTGTGGCGCATGCCACGCCCGCCATCTGAGCAAATACCGACAGGTTCCATTCCGGCAGCTGCTTTTGTATTTTTTCTAAAAGTGTGTGATTGCTGCACACCAGATATCCCAACCGCACTCCGGGTATTGCAAAAATCTTGGTAAATGCTCGGACTATGATCAGGTTCGGATAGTTTTCAATCTCAGCAACCATTGATAACGGCTGTGTAGGATCCTTCTCGCAAAATTCTATGAAACATTCATCCAACACTACCGTAATATTTTTCCTGCGGCAGTGCGCCAACAGATTTTTTAAATCTGCTTTCCGCCAAAGGCTCCCCGTCGGATTGTTTGGATTCGCCAGGAAAAGCAAATCTACATCATCAGGTAATTGCTCTGACAGATAATTCACACATTCAGAATCCTTTTGTGTAGAAATTTTTTCCGGATTCTCTGTCATAAGAGCTTGTTTTAATGAAACGTATTTTATCCGACGGTCTGCTGCCTTTGCCGCATGCTCATACCCATAAAATGACGGCACCGGAATCACGATCTGTTTCCACTGTTCCTGCCGTTGTTCCGGTTGCCCCATATCTCCCGTTTTTTCCACTGGCAATCCCACATGTATGATTGCCATAAACAGTTCCGAAGCACCGTTGCCGAACAGCAGATACTCCCCGGGAATCTCACAGCCATATCGCTTCGACAGCATCCTACTCACTGCCCACGATAGTTTTCCGGCGGTAATATCCGGATACTCTCCCACATGATCTACCGCTGCATGGAGCGCCTGTGTCACCGCCTCCGGAACGCCAAACGGATTTACATTTACGGAAAAATCAAGTTGTATCTGCCTGCTGTATATATCGCCGCCATGTATATTTTCCTGCATTTGACGTTTTTTCCTTTCGCGGACTTTTGGGTTAATTATATCGTCATTTCTATTTCTTTTCCACCAAAAACTCAATAAGTCAAAATATATTATATATTTTTAAAAAATAAAGTATACTTGTAGTAAATTATGGTTTATAATGAAAATGGAGTGTTACCAAAACGGTAAGCGGTTCACCTTTCGCCAAAATGATGACATTTTGAGAACTTCCAGTATTATCGGAGGTGATACAAATGGGAAATCTATTGAAAGGTACATAAAGATGCCAGAAACAGTGATAGGAATTGTCGGTATTGTTGTTACGATTATCAGTATCATCGTAACGCTAATCAGTATCGTACAGACTGCACAGAAACAAAAACATCAAAAAAGCAACCGCCCTCGCCAGGAATAGGTTGCTTTTTTGATAAGTAACTAAAAACTAAGGTGAACCGTTGCTGTACGGTAGCACTCTTTCTTTTCTTATCCTAGCACTCCCTTTTTATTTCGTCAATAAAATTTTTCGATAAACCCACGATAGAACATCGCATCTACATTAACATTCTAGGTTATCATGCTCGCTGCAAACATCATCCCCAAACACAGCATCTCGCAGATCCATGCCGTCCGGTTCATCAGATGATTGGCTCTCCGGATGTCCTCATATTCCACAGGTCTTACCGGATCGCCGATATACGGTTTTTTCACGGTTTTCCCAAAATAGCTGGCATCTCCGGCCAGCTGTATCCCCAGTGCCCCGGCACATACGGATTCCGTCTGGGCGGAATTGGGGCTGGCATGTTTTCTGCTGTCTCTGCGCCAGATCTGCCAAGCCTGCCTGCCATGATACCCTCTGCCACCAAGATACGCCGCCCCGATCATGAGCAGGGCGCTGATTCTGGATGGAAGATAGTTTACCACATCATCCAGCTTTGCCGCCGCCCTCCCAAAATGAAGGTACTTCTCATTCTTGTAGCCTACCATGGAATCCATGGTATTGACTGCTTTGTATAAAAAGCCAAGTACCGGACCGCCCAATGCCGTATACAGCATCGGTGCGATCACGCCGTCGGAAGTATTCTCCGCTACGGTCTCAATGGCTGCTTTTGCCACGCCTTGTTCTGAGAGATTTTCCGTATCTCTGCCGACGATCATGGATACTGCTGTTCTGGCTGCCTGCAGATCTCCTGCTTTCAGCTGTTTCCATACTTTTCCGCTCTCTACCTGCAGACATCTCGCCGCCAGAATCTGATACGTCATGATGGATTCGATTGCAATGCCAAGTCCGGAGTGGATATGGTAAGCCCCGAACAATACTATCGCGGCTATACCGCCCGTAATGAGTAACACCAGTACGACCAGAATTCTGCCCTGTATGCGCTGTGCTGCGAGACTTGTTTCTCTGTCTTTTTCTGCGTTTATATCCACCGCTGTATTATCCACTCTTTTTGTGGTTTCATTTTTACTTACGTTTCCGCGCAGCCACTTTTCCAGCTGCGTGATCAGCCATCCGATTCCACGGATGGGATGCGGCAGAAAATAGGGATCGCCAAACAGCTGATCCAATAAAAAACCTGCCGCCAATGCTATCATATGATATTTCATAATAATCTGTCTTTCCGTAATTCCTAAAGAGCTTTCCAGTCAACCCATACCGGTTTTTTTGTTCCTTGTGTGAACACCAGTCTTCCGGTATAGCCTTGTCCGCATTTTACCTGATAATCAAAATAGTCGCCGCCCAGGGAATGGCTAAGCAATGCCATGATTGTGCCGCCGTGAACAACTGCGGACACATTTTGTATTTCTTTTTCACGTTCTTTGTATGCAGGATACTCCTGTTCTGTAATACTGCCCTTGCCCCAATCCCTATTACTGTGCTCAGATTCCCCAACAAACCTATGACGCATTCTCAAATCTTGTAACATATATTCAAATCCGGCAATACTTCTTTGGATGAATTCTTCCCTGCTCTCTCCCTCCGGAAAAGGCATTGTGCCGCCGCTGTCGATCCATTGCTGATATCCGGGATCACCGGAAAGTTCTTTATAATTGTGTCCCTCGAACGCACCAAAATCCATCTCCGTCCATTCCGGAATCTGTATCGGAATTCGAGGTTCCCCGGGATACAGGATCTGGGCCGTCTCCAGACAGCGCTTCATGGGGCTTGAAAACAGGATATCTGCCGCAGGGTAACTTTTTGCCTCTTTGTATTGCTGCAATGCCTTGATTCCTTCTTCACTTAACGGTTCATCTGTCTTTCCAAGATAGCGTCCCTCTCTGTTTGACGCGGTTGCTCCGTGTCGGATGAAAGTCAGGCAAATTTCCATTGTTACTGATTGCTTTTTCTGTGATACATCTGCATTTCGAAATTCTGTATTTCCGAAGTCACCTATCTGCCTCTTTATTTGATTTTCAGACCAATTCCGCATACGACTCTCACCACCTCGTCTGCCTGCGCCGCCAGCTGTTCCAATATTCTGCCGGTACGTTCTCTGTAGATCCTCTCTTCCGCTTCTATAGGAACGATTCCGTTCCCGATCTCGTCACAGATCATAATGCAATCCGGATATTCCCTCAGAAAGGTCAGTATTGCTGCTTCCGGATCTTTTCCCTGCTGCAGCTGTTCGCGGATATATCGGTGAAGATGATTCACGATCACCTGCGAACCGCCCAGTGAATGCCCTGTCGGTTGCTTTTCCGCCATCTGTTTTTCTGCTGTCTTTTTGGAAAAATCCAAAGTTCCGTCCAGAATTACCGTTTCCAACTGTTTCTTCTGTTCCGGCTCATTACATTGTTCTCCCTGCAATATCATATTTTGCAACACATAATGTAATTTTCCCTGCGCATATCCGCCAATGACTAATTTCATATTTTTGTCTCTTCCCGATGCATTACACACCCGTTGTTTTTCTTCCGACTTTACCGCCTGAGAGCTGTCTTTCTCCACTTCAGGCGAGGAGTAACTCCGACAACGCTACCGCCACAACAATGGCTCCTTCACACAGTGTCACAAAATACCCTGCCGTGTCGCCGGTGATGCCGCCAAATTCCTTTTTGCTGCGATAGTAATAATAGGCAAAGGTAAGCACCGCTGCCAATGCTGCCGCGCCCCCTGTCACCGGTGACAGCCACAGCATAAAGCAGATACACAAAATTCCCTGCACATATAGTGCTGTCCGCACAACCGTCTTTTGTGCCTTATCAGCAAACAGGAACAGGGTTCCCTCATGCTTTGCCGAAGGGAAACTCACCACAGCAATGCCGCTGAATCCTCTGGACAGGAAGCATCCTGCCCCGACCACCCCCACGGAACGCAGGGCATGTATTTCCGAAAAACTGCCCAGAAAAATAAGTCCGCACAATGCCGGCATAATCACTGCAAATGCCCCGATATGAGAGTCTTTCAGAATCTCCAGTTTTCTCTCCCTGGGCTGATAGGAATGCAGGGCATCACAGGTATCTAAAAATCCATCCACATGAAATCCCCCGGTGACCAGAAGCGGTATTGCCGTTCCGATTGCCGCATAACACAGTGTTCCTATGCCGAACCGGTCACAGAATATCTTCCACAGGCACAGAAGCGCCCCAATCACTGCACCTACCCACGGGAAAAAGCAGAGTGTATACCGCATATCCTCATCTTTCCATTCAAACTGCGGCATCGGGATTTTCGAATACATGGAAAATGCTATGAAAAATGATTTTATGATTCTCATATGATGTTCTTCCTGTTCTCCTCATCTTATTTCTGTGCATCTGCTTTCTTGATCCACTGCGGAATCCCGGCAACAACTTCTATGACCTCATCCGCCTCTGCTGCCAGTCTCTCATTGATTCTGCCCAAAGTCTCGATATATTCTATCGTGCCGGTATCGTAGACAATGCCGTCCTCAAATACATTGTTCGTAACAATGACAAAAGGATCTGCCTGGCTTTTCAATGCATCCACACCTTGCAGAACCCGTTCTGTTACCACCTGCCCGGCTTCCTGCGCTTCCATGGAAAGCATTTCCATGGAAAACATTTCATTCGCCACAAGATTTGACATGCATTCCAGCAATACCGCCACAGACTGTATCTGCGTTTCGGACTCCCACAGCATTTCCAGTGCTTTCTCCAATGCCACAGGCTGTTCAATCGTCGTAAATCCTTTCCCCTGCCGCAGTCTGTGATGTCTGGCTACTTTGGCTTGCATCTCTGCATCCCGGATCTGCATGGTGGCTATATAATATTTCCGGTATTCACTCTTATCTGATTTTTGTTTGTCAGCAGTTATCCGCAACAGATAATCTTCCGCATAAGCAGATTTTCCGCTGCCGCTGCCGCCCAATATTAATGTCATCATCTCGTTTATCTCTCTAATAACAGTTCCGTCGCACCATTCGCAAAGTCGCGTTATCACGCTCTGCGTCACTACGTGACTATCTTTGCTCATAACTCGGCGCTAAGCTTATGAACATATTCGCTCACAAAATGATGTCAGCATGATTTTGCTTCTCGGATATGTTCATGACTGAACTATTACCTCTTATATTGTTCCACGGAAATATCTGAAAATGTGGCACTCTGGTCATAGATACTTAATGTCATGTCAAGCAGTGTAAACATCATGACCGCACCCGTTCCTTCTCCTAATGCCATTCCTGCATGAATCACCGGAGATAACTGCAATGCGTCTGCCAGTTTCACTGCCGCAGGTTCTTTTCCCAGATGGGAAGGAATCAGGTACTCCTTTACTCCCGGGAACATCCGCTCCGCCACAAGCGCAGCAGCCATGCTGATCACACCGTCCAGCACGATAGGTACATGCCACAAGGCTCCGCCGATACACATGCCGGTCAGCCCTGCGATATCCAGTCCACCCACGGTCTGAAGCACTGTAAACGCATCTGCATGCCATAGATCATATTTTTCCAATGCGCTGCGTACTACCTGCTGCTTACGGGATAACCCATGGTCTGTCAGCCCTGCACCTCTGCCGGTCACTTCTTCTGCTTCGCACTGCAAAAGAGCGGCAGTCACCGCACTGCTGGTAGTCGTGTTGCCGATTCCCATTTCCCCGGTTGCCAGTAATTGATATCCCTGCTTCTTACAGTCCCGAACCAACTCGATTCCGGTAATGATTGCCCTGACAGTTTCTTCTTCCGTCATGGCAGGTTCTTTTAAGAAATTCCGGGTGCCGGAACGCACCTTACGATCCAGTACACCGGGAATGACTTCCTTGCCACAGATTCCAATATCAATCGGCATCGTCTCAGCACCGATGCTCTCTGCCATCTTACAGACCGAAGATCCTTTCCGTGCCATGGACTTAGCCACTGCCGCCGTGACCTCCTGTCCGGTCTGACTCACGCCTTCCTCCACGATTCCGTTGTCTGCACAAAAGATCAGCACCGCTTTTTTCCGGATATCGATCTGTTCTGTTCCCAGAATGGCTCCGATCTGTGCTGTGATCGTTTCAAAGCTTCCCATGCCGTCCAGCGGTTTTGCCAGGGTATCCCAATGTTTTTTCACCCGGCTGCGCACAGTTTCGTCCAATCCCTCGATTCTGATCTGCTGCTCCAGCTCCGCTCTGCTATCATTATGAAATATGGGCTTCTCTGAGCATTCCATAGATTTCCTCCATACGCAGATGCTCTCTCAAAGTATCCGCTAATTTATCATATTGTCTCTCTTTGATGGTACGGTAGTCTTCCCAGCCGCACGCATCCAGGGAAATCCCTTTTTTCTCCACCAGTGCCTGTACCAGCCGCCCGGCAATCTCTCCTTTGTCAAACAGACCGTGGATATAGGAGCCGTAAACATTTCCCGTTCCGCCGCAGATTACATTCCCACTTCGGTTATTTCCGGTCTGTCCTTGGGGATTACACATTACCGTCCGCCCCATATGAATCTCATAGCCGGCAAACCCGCATCCCGAAAGTCCTACAAAAACGCCTCCGATATTCTCCAGTTTTCCTTCCGTCTGGCAGCGTTTTTTCTCCTTCTGCAATACGGTCTGCACCGGTAAAAGTTCCATGCCGCGCAGACTGCCGCCTTCCTCTACGCCGTCCGGATCCGCGATCTTACCGCCTAGCATCTGATAACCGCCGCAGATTCCAAATACCGGTATTTTCGCAGCCGCACGCTTTACCGCAGCCTCTAAGCCGTTCTGCCGCATCCACTTCAAGTCTCCCATGGTATTTTTGCTTCCCGGGAGGAAGATCATATCGGGATTGCCCAGTTCTCTGACATTGGTAACATACCGCACGCTGACCTGCGGCATCTGTTCAAACACATCAAAATCCGTAAAATTAGAGATTCGCGGATAATGTATCACTGCCAGGTCGATCTGCCCTACTTCTTTTTTATCAAAGCGGTCACTCAGACTGTCCTCGTCCTCCAGCGACAGTTCCATATACGGCACCGTTCCGGCGACAGGCACTTGTCCGCGTTCTTCCAGCATCCGGATCCCCGGATCCAGGATAGACTTGTCTCCGCGGAATTTATTGATGATCAGACCTTTTACCCTGTCTCTTTCCTCATCCGCAAGCAGCATCAACGTTCCTAAAAGCTGCGCAAACACACCGCCTCTGTCGATATCTCCGACCAACAGTACCGGTGCATCCACCATGGCTGCCATCCCCATATTGACGATGTCATTCTGTTTTAAATTGATCTCCGCAGGGCTCCCTGCGCCCTCGATGACAATGATGTCTGCCTGCGTCTCGAGCTTCCGGAAGGCTGCCTTGATATCCGGGATCAATTCCGTCTTATGTGCAAAATAGTCCTTCGCGGACATATTGCCGCGTACCTCACCGTTTACGATCACCTGTGATCCGGTATGACTGGTAGGCTTCAATAAAATAGGATTCATGCACACCAGCGGTTCGATCCCCGCTGCCTCTGCCTGCATGACCTGCGCCCTGCCCATTTCCAGTCCTTCCTTCGTGATGTAGGAATTCAAAGCCATATTTTGTGATTTAAAAGGAGCCACGAGATAGCCGTCCTGTCTGAAGATCCGGCACAGTCCCGCTACAAGGAGACTTTTTCCGGCGCCGGACATCGTGCCCTGTATCATGATTACTTTTGCCATATGTTTGTTCCTGCTTTATCAATGCTTGCAAATTTCAAGTTGTTTATTTCTATCCCCTGTAGACGCTGCCGTTATGATGATACCTTTCTATCGGTTTTGCCCGTTTGTATCGTTCTTCCAATTTCTTTGGCATACCGAAGAAGCTCCTGCTGAAAGCCTTCCATACTTCCGAACTTTTCCCTGCAGCAGATCACCCGGTCACAATTTTCCAATATTTTCTTTGCCATTTCCAGTTTTGCCTGTGACACCGGTTCAAAGGGGCTTTCCGATACCGTCTCCGCCGCCAGTGCCTTTGCCACCGGGAAATCCTGATCATTCTCGTACAAAATACCGGCTGCAAAAGGCACGCCTGCTCTCTGCAGTCTCCGGTAAGTACTGCGTCCGCTGCCCGCGCCTGCGATGACAAACACCTTGGGACTCCCTTCCGGTGCCGCCAGCTCCATGTCAGCACTTGCCTCGTCATAGCTTCCGGTTTGGATTCCGTATAAATGTGTGATATACCCTTGCGTCATGACTTCTTCCGGACTGCCGATCCGCTCCACGGCGGATCCGTTTACACACAGGATCCGGTCGGAGATTTTTTCCGCCAGTTCCAGTTCATGCAGTGACAAAATAACAGTCAGCTGCTTTTCTCTGCACAGCTTTTGCAGGATAGATAAAAATTCCAGCTTATGCCGCACATCCAGATAGGACGTAGGCTCGTCCAGGATCAGGATCTCCGGTTCCTGGCAGATTGCTCTGGCCAGCATCACCCGCTGTCTCTGTCCGTCACTGATCCGGTCAAAATCCAGATCTCTGATCTCCGTGACTCTGACCAGTTCCATTGCACTCTCTACTGCCGCATGATCTTCTGCTGATAAAATACCGAACCTGCCGGTATAGGGATACCGTCCCGTAGCCACCACATCTTCGCAGGTCATCAGCTCCGACCGCAGTCTCTGCGTCATGACCACCGCCATTCTTTTTGACAGTTCCGCACCGGACAATGATTTCAGATCTTTTCCGTCCAGACTGACCGTTCCGGCGATAAGTGCCAGCTGCCTTGCAATACTTTTTAAGATTGTGGATTTTCCGGCACCGTTCGGTCCGATCAGCGTCAGGATCTCACCTCTGTGAAGCGTAATCTCCACATCTCCGATCAACGGCTTTCCATCATATCCGACAGTCATTTTTTCCGTAGTAAAATAATACTTTTCCTGCATCACCTGCCGCCTTTCCAAGTCAGCCAAACATCATGTTCACGCTTACATTTCCACCGTTTTTATTACGATATCCCGCACCGGTTACCGAAATTGTCTATTCCGGGGAATCACTCAACACTCCGCTTCCTCGACACCATGATCCACAGTACCACCGGTGCACCGAAGATTGCCGTCACGGTGCTGATACTCAGTTCCGTCGGAGCCATCAGAGTCCTTGCCAGCAGATCGCAGAACAGGCAGAATACACTACCGCCCAGGAAACAGGCAGGTATCATAAGTAACGGCTTCGTCGTACCGAACAGTTTCCGGATCAGCTGCGGCACCGCGATTCCCACGAAAGAAATCGGTCCCGCAAAAGCCACGATGCACGCCGACAAAACACTCGACAACACCACCAGGAGGATTCGCAATGTCCTGATATTCACCCCAAGATTCTGTGCATAAGTTTCTCCCAGCTGATAGGCTTCCAATGGCTTTGCCAGTAAGAATACCAGAAAAAATGTCACAGCCACAACCACTGTCATGACAGTCACATTCTCCCAGGTCATTCCGGAAAAACTTCCTCTGGACCAGTTGTGCAGATTCACGATATCCGCGTCCTCCGCAAAGGTCACCACAAGCTCCGTGACAGCCGAACAGATATATCCGATCATCACGCCGCTGACTACTAACATCGACATACTGTTGACTTTCCTTGCCATGAGCAGGACAAATCCCATCGACAGCATTGCTCCCAGAAAAGCTGCTAAGATCAACACTCCCGAACTGATCCGCACGGCATTCCCCAATAAGAATACCATCACCAGTGCCACGACCATCTTCGCACCGGAAGAAATTCCCAGCACAAACGGTCCCGCAATCGGATTGTGGAAAAAGGTCTGCAGTAGATACCCTGCCAGTGCCAGTGCTCCGCCGAGAATGCATGCCGCCAGCGTCCGGGGTATACGAATTTCCCACAGGATCCGTGCCGTCAGGCTGTCCTTCTCACGCATTGCCGCAAGCATCTCCTGCAGGGAGATATCTACCGATCCGATTGCGATATTCAAAAACAGCAGCGCCAGAATTCCTGCCGCAAGTAGGATAAATGCTATGAAGTATCTTAGTTTTCTGCGTTGCTGCATCTTTTCTCCTTTTCATTTCCCAATTTCTATATTTCACAGACTTTTTACCGCTTGCTCTTCCCAAAGAATACTCTTCAAGCGGTATTTAATCTTCCTGCAAAATATTCCAGACTATTTCAACAAAAACAAATATTTCAAATTTCCACTATCGTTCCCTGTCAGCACCTCATGCATATCCTGCAGCAGATATCCCACCGCCATGGACTGCTGGTACATATCGTTGGTGGTGCAATAGACCTGCCCGTCCTGTACCGCCTTGAAATCTTTTAAAATATTGCATTTGCCGATCAGTTCGTCTATCGTGTTCACGCCGCCGTCAATGGAGCTGTTGTAAATCAGGATATCCGCTTCCTTGCCTCCGGCGTAAAAGTCTTCGATCTGCATGTTCAGCGTAGAGCGTCCGCTTCCGCTGTCCTCCAGATCATCGAAAATATATCTTCCGCCCGCCAGCTCGATCAGTTTCGGAATATAATCCGTACTCTGCCGTACCTGGATCAATCCATTGGAAGTCACATAGAAAAACGCTACCGTCTTCCCTGTTTTTTCGTCATTACTTACTGTTTCGAGAATCTCTGCCTGCTCCGCAAAAGCAGCCTCTGCTTCCGCTTCTTTGCCGGTCAGGGCTCCGAAAAATTTCACCCATTCCACTTTTCCAAGTGGGTGCTGTTCGTAACTGGAATATTCGATCATTACCGGAATATCGAAGCTTTCCAGCATTTCCACCACTTCCGGAGAATGTGTGATCATACGGTTCTCGATTGCCAGATCACACCCTTCGGATACCAACAGTTCATAATCCGGCTTGCTGTATTTTCCGGCATAAATAAGCTCTCCTGCTGCCATGGCATCCTTTGCTTTCTGAATATACCAATTCTCCTGCTTCTGCCCGGAAAAACGGATCTGCTCCACAGCATCCAGTGACGCGAACATATCCATGACGCCCGATGCGACCAGATAGATATCGTCAAGCGGTTCCTGCAGGACACAGATCTCCTCATCCAGACCCACAGGTACCTCCGCACCCTCCGGCACCAGAAGATACTGTTTGCTGTCCGGAATCGTGGTCAACAACTCATATCCGCCCTCGTAATAATCCACGGAAAAATTCTCTGCATACTGTAATTCCATGCTGCCTTGAAGCTGCAATGATGACAATCCATCAGTCTCCTCTGACGTCCCCATAGACGCAGAAGAAGGACTGCCGCAGCCGCCAAGCCCCAGCAGTCCCATGAGAAACACACATACTATCAGTTTTCCGTATTTCTTCCTTCCGGACATAAAAATCCTCATTCCGCAGACACTTTACAGCCTGCGTTTTCTTCCATCTGAATTCCGATATTGTCTGGGCTGATTGCCTCACTTCTCCGCACTCTGAAGCGTAGCGGAATGAAATGTTACGGTATATTCCACTTCATGCGGTGTGCTCATAGCCACAGTGTCACCGATCATGGTGATTGCCTCGTCCAAAGCGGTTACGGGCACTTCAAATACAGAATTGCCTTCTGTATTCACCGGCAGATATTTTTCGCCGTCTACGATCATGTAATCATAATTGGGGCTGCTCCATTCCAGCGTCGCCGTCACGGCTCCGCCTGCTGCCGTGATCTGTGCCGGAGACTGGATGCTTGCTCTGCCGCTTCCGCCCTCCATGGTCAGGTCTATGGTATACATGCCGTCTGCCAGCGTGCTCATATCGAAGCCGCCCTCGGAACCTGTCTCTTCCCCTTCAGCCACCGGATCGGATACGACTACTTTATGATCATACCATTTTCCTTTGGTGCCAATCAATGCCAGATCGAACTCTTCTCCGATCACGGGAACCGGTACGTCGAATCCGTAGACTTCCTCGGTCATACCGTCACTGTAGGTCACTGTGTCCGTCGTCGGCTCCAATAATACCGCACCGTCTTTTGCCGCATCCTCTGCCAGACCCGGATAGAGATTCAATATCTTCTTGGATCCCAGCGAGATATGAATGGTCATCTCACCGTCTTTTACCGTCAGGGTTCCTTTGCCGTCACACGCCTCACTGACATGGAACATGGAACTGTCTGTGGAAAAGTCTGCGGTATAGATGCCGTCTGCAAGTTGTGCTTCCGCATTTGCTGCTGTCTCGGCCGCTTCTGTAGTTTCTGTACTTTCTGCAGTTGCTGCGGTACTTTCCTGTGTTGCCTGAATCTCGGCTGATTCTGTTGCCTGATTGTTCCCGGAAGCACCACAGCCTCCAAGCAACAGGCAGCCCATAAGGCCGCCTGTGATCAGAATGTTTTTTACAAATACTCTGTTTTTCATTACGTTTGTCTTTCTCTCCCGGTAAATTATTTCATTGCTGCTGCGGTATGTGCCACATACAGATCCTGAATTGCTTTGATCTCGCCGAGACCTGCGATCTGGGTAGCAACGCTCTCGAAGCTGCCGGAAGCATTGAACTGGCTCAGCCAGGAATCCTCATCCTCACCTGCCATGTCGTTGTTTGCATGGTCGCCTGCTACTACCATCAGGGGACGAAGAACGACTTTGGTATAACCTGCCTCTGCAACTGCCTTGATGACTTCTTCACAGGCGGTCTCTTCCGGCTCTCCTTCTACGGTTCCGATAAATACATTTTCATATCCCAGCTCATTCATCTGTGCCTGCATCTGGCTGTAAGATACTTTTGCGGTATGAGAAGTTCCGTGTCCCATGAATACGAATGCCACGCCGTCTTCCTTCGCTGCATCCAGGCTGTCATAACCTGCAGTCTTCACTGCTTCTGCAGTCAGTTCTTCTGCGACTGCCTTCTTGTCGTCATTGACAACGGTTGCATCTGCGCCGACTTCACCCAACAGAGGCTCTGCTACTTTTACAGATTCGAACTGATCCTTGTAAGCTTCTACCGCTTCCGTCAGCTCGTCGTACTCTGCACCATGCATCAGATGGGTGGGCTGTACTACCAGGTTCTTAACACCGTTTGCTACCGCACGATCCAGTGCCTGCTCTACGTTATCGATCTTCTCACCGTCTCTTGCCTGTACATGGTTGATGATGATCTGTGCGGTAAATGCTCTTCTGACAGACCAGTCGGGATTAGCTTCTGCGATAGCATCCTCGATACCCTTGATATCAGCTACACGGCTGTCGTTAAAAGAAGTACCGAAACTTACTACCAGAATCTCATTCTCACCGATCTCGTCCTGATTGCGGGGATCGTCCTTGGAAGCGTCTCCGGTATCTCTGCCGAAGTAATCGGGATCTGCATTTTCTCCCTCTACCAGTTCCTTCTGTGCATCGGTCAGGGCATCCCATGCTGCCCTGGCATCTGCGCACTGCTGATCTGTATTCTCATTTCTCTCCTGTACATAGATTGCATCGATCAGTGCAGCTACTTCATCGGCTGCTGCCTGATCAGCATCTGCGCTGTTCTCTGCCTCTGCTGCCTGTGTGGTCTGTGCCTCTGTGGTGGTCTGCACCGTGCTCTCTGCCGCTTCCTGTATGTTGCCGCATCCGGTGATACATACAGCGCCCAGTACGGTTGCCAGTACTACTGCTACGATTCTTTTCTTCATGTTTCCTCCTCTGACAGTTTCCTGTCTCTTTCTTTTCTAATCGGTATTCGTTTCTCCGCGGATACCATTAAATATGTCGTCAGAAACATGTTTTTCACACAACGAAAAAAACCCTTTCCGTCATCATATCAGGCAAAGGGATCATACATACAACAAAGAAACACAGCAAAAGGTGCGATACCTTCTTCTGCATCTATGCACGTACAACCAGTTACTCGTGGCTTTGAAACAAATGTTTCTGTACAGCATTCAGGCAGGTCTCCCGGCTTGAAGA
>CAKRRU010000018.1 GCA_934394515.1 uncultured Acetatifactor sp. | reverse complement strand
CTCCTTTCAATATGTACTTATAATACTATTGATAAAATAATATCATAATGGTCGTGTTCATTCTCTCATATTTCCCCTAAAAAATCTAGGGGTTTTTGACAATTTTTTTCATTAGTTTCCATGAAAAAACACCATATCTTCCTGCAAATGCACGAAAATATGGTGTCAGTTGATTATTGAAAATCAATTATCAGTTTTTACCAGCTCTTAATGAAAGTGTCGATATAGTTGTCCAGGCACTTCTTGATAACCTCGATTGCTTCCTCTCTGTTGCCCTTTTCGTTTACAGCTGTTGTTTTATTCTCGAGAGCCTTATATACCGTGAAGAAATGCTCCATCTCATCCACCACATGTGTGGGCAGCTCGGAAATATCATGATAGCAGTTATAATTCGGATCATTAAACGGAACCGCAATGATCTTCTCATCATTTTTACCGTTATCCAGCATGGAGATTACACCGATGGGATAAGCTCTTACCAGTGTCATGGGCTGTACCGGTTCGGAACACAGCAAAAGTACATCCAGCGGATCGCCGTCATCACCGTAGGTTCTGGGAATAAAACCATAGTTTGCGGGATAGTGGGTAGACGTATGCAGGATACGATCCAGGATCAGAAGTCCTGTCTCTTTGTCCAGCTCATATTTGTTCTTGCTTCCCTTGGAAATCTCAATGACACAGACAAAATCTGTGGGAGTTACTCTCTGGGTGCTCATGGTGTGCCAAATGCTTCCGTTTACTTCTTTCATAATCTCTCTCCTCTTCTCTTCTATAGTTATTTCCGATTACCATAAAATAATCGGAGAATACGCAAAAATATCCGCCCGGTTATCCGCGGATCTGTCCGTTGCCGTGGATCTTGTATTTATAGGACGTCAGTTCTTTCAATCCCATAGGGCCTCTGGCATGCAGTTTCTGGGTACTGATGCCGATCTCCGCACCGAATCCGAATTCAAACCCATCCGTAAAACGGGTAGATGCATTCACATAAACACATGCCGCATCCACTTCATTTAAAAATTTTTCAGCAGTCTCCGTATTTTCCGTCACGATGCACTCGGAATGTTTTGTATTATACCGATTGATATGTGCAATTGCCTCTTCCACACTGTCCACAGTTTTAATGGATAAAATATAATCCAGATACTCTGTTCCGTAATCTTCTTCCGTGACAGGCACACAATCCGGTAAAATCTCACGTGTGCGTTCATCTCCGCGGAGTTCCACATTCTTTGTCTTTAATGCCTCTGCCATCCCGGGAAGGAACCGGTCACGAACTTCTCTGTGAACTACCAGTGACTCACAGGCATTGCAGACACCGATACGCTGTGTTTTGGCATTCATTAATATCTTTACCGCCATATCGACATCCGCATCCTTGTCCACATAGACATGGCAGTTGCCGGTTCCTGTCTCAATCACAGGAATCGTGCTGTTCCCCACCACACTGCGGATCAGTCCGGCGCCGCCTCTGGGGATCAGGACATCCACATATTCTTTCATCTTCATGAACTGTGCGGTAACTGCACGGTCGGTATCCTCGATCAACTGCACCGCGGTACGCGGCATCCCACAGGATTCCAACGCATCCTGCAATACTTTTACGATAGCGATGTTGGAATGGATGGCATCACTGCCGCCCTTTAAGATCACGGCATTTCCTGTCTTAAAACACAATCCGAAGGCATCCGCGGTCACATTGGGACGAGCCTCATAGATGATACCGATCACACCAAGCGGTACTCTGACTTTGTCGATCTTCAGCCCGTTGGGACGCTCAAAATGCTCTATTGTCTCACCGATACAGTCCGGAAGCGCTGCAATCTGGTTCAGGCCCTCCGCGATCTGCGAGATCCGTTCAGCGGTAAGTTTTAACCGATCCAAAAGTCCCGGATTCATACCGTTTTTTCTACCGTTTTCCAGATCCTGTGCATTCGCCGCCAGAATCTCTTCCTGCCTGTCGCACAGATAATTTGCTGCCGTCTTAAGCGCCGTATTTTTTTCTTCTGTCGTAAGCTTCTGCAACACATATTTCGTATTGCAGGCATTTCTTCCCAGTTCTAAAAGCTCTGCCATCTTCATTTCGCCTTTCCAAAACAAATGCCTTCAAAATCCGGCATACCATTCTGACATTATACCAAAATCACCTGATAAGATTTTATATCGGTCTCTTCTGTCGGCACTTTCTCCACCTGCTGACATTGAAATCCGATGCCGATACTTCGCAATCTGAGAGCTTCCTTATCATTCAGATACCGGTCATAGAATCCGCCGCCGTATCCCATACGATTGCCGAGAGGATCAAATGCACTTCCCGGCATCAGGAGCAGACATTTCTGACAGCTTTCCGGATCAAAATGATAGCACTCCGTATCTCCCGCCGGTTCTCTGATACCCTTGTAGCCGGTCTGCAATTCCTCCAGAGAAAAGATACGGTAAAACTGCATTTCCTTACCTTCCACTTTGGGTACATAAACCTTTTTACCGTCTCTTAATGCGTTCACAAGGATCTCCGTCGTACAGATCTCACTTCCGTAACTGACAAAACCTAAAACCGTATCTGAAAGATAATACCACTGATGCCCCAGAATACGTTCCGTGATCAGAAGCTTTCCTCTGTTTCTCTCCTGCTCTGTCAGTGCCTCTCTTCGTGCCAGCACTTCTTTTCGGAGTCGTTTTTTCTGTTCTTTGATCATTTCTTTTTCTTCTTGTAAGAGGGTTTCAGTTTCTCGATGGTGCCGTCAGGCCGTTCAATTTCGATATTATCCAGCTGCGCCTTCATGTTCCTCTTTATGCTGTCTACGTATTCCTGACGCAGAATAGATTGCTCCAGCTTCTCTTCGTCAGTCAGTCCCTCATTCTGTGATTTATGATAAAGCGCATTAATGCGCTTTATTCTCTCATCCATATTCATAATATTTCCCTGCCTTTCCCGTTGTACCTGCTTTTGCCTGCCACCTAATTTTTATGCAGATTCTGGACAAACTCCGGCAGATCAAAGTTTTCATCCTTGTGTGCCACAAACAATGTACCTTCGTTTTCTCCGTTTAAAAGCCTGTGAAGGACACCGATATCCTTGCTGTTGGCAATGATCATATCTACGTCTGAGCTGGTCGCGATCTTGGCAGCAATCATTTTCGTATTCATACCGCCGGTACCGACATTACTTCCGGTGGTCGCTTTTCCCATGTTCATAAACTCATCGGTAAGTTCATCTACTTGTTCGATAAATTTTGCGTCCGGATTCTGTCTCGGATCATCGGTATAGAGACCATCAATATCCGATAACAGGATCAGCAGGTCCGCATCGATCAAAGCCGCCACGATTGCTGACAAAGTATCATTATCACCGATCTCGATTTCGTAAGTAGCTACAGTATCATTCTCGTTTACTACCGGTATCGCTCCCATTTTCAAAAGCTGTGTAAACGTATTGTGCGCATTATATCTGTTGAGATTATCCACAATCGTATTTTTCGTCATCAGTATCTGCGCCGCAATATGATTATATTCCGCAAAAAGCTTCTGATAGGTCATCATCAGTCTTGCCTGGCCGATGGCCGAGCAGGCCTGTTTTACTGCCATGGCTTCCGCCTGTGTCTGTCCCTCTGTGGCTTTAAGATTCACCGCTTTTTTACCGACTGCGATCGCACCGGAAGTCACCAGTACGACTTCCTTCCCCTGGTTGCTGATATCGCACAACTCTCTTACCAGCTTCTCCAGACGGATATAATCCAGATCTCCTGTCTCGGCATGCTGTAAGGAGGAAGAACCAATCTTAATGACGATTCTCTTCTTATCCTTAATTTGTTCCCTTATGTTATTCACGTGATTGCCTTTCTCTTCCCTTCTGCTCTGAATAGTTGAATCATATAACATTTTTCGCTGTACGTCAACGCTGTAGTGGAGCAAACTGTGATGCAATCTGCTCTGCCACACGGATGCCGTCCATGGCAGCAGAAGTGATTCCTCCGGCATATCCGGCTCCCTCTCCGCAGGGATAACAGCCGCGGACCGCCGACTGCAGTGCCTCATCCCGCTCGATCCGCACCGGTGAAGATGTCCGGCTCTCCACGCCGGTCAGGATTGCCCCCGGAGAAGCAAAACCGTGAATCTGTCTGTCAAAGCTGTCCATTCCCTCCACAAAGGCCCGGTTGCATTCTGCCGGAAGGATGTCTGTGAGATCAGCCCATTCATAAGCTCCCTTACAACAGGGCTCCAAAGTCTCCCAGCCGGCTGTTCTCTCCGCATCCGGTTGCGATGTCACTTCTTTTGTCACTTTCTCCCTGAAATCTCCGTATCGCTGCACCGGCAGCCTGCCGTCACATAATTCATAGGCTCTCCGCTCCAGACCACGTTGGAATTCGATCCCTGCCAGCGGATGTTCCGAACCATAATCCGCCGGAGTCACGGCCACGATAATGGCACTATTTGCATTTTTCCCGTTGCGTCCGCTGTAACTCATGCCGTTTACCGCCAGTCTTCCCGGCTCCGAAGATGCATTGACTACATAGCCGCCCGGACACATGCAGAATGAATACACACCTCTGCCGGTACTTGTTTTCGCAGTTACTTTATATGCCGCCGCACCCAGACCCTTTACCTTTTCCGCGCCATACTGGCTTATGTTGATCAGTTTCTGCGGATGTTCCACCCGGAAGCCTACCGCAAAAGGCTTTGCCGACATGGGGAACTGTTTCTCATACAACATGGAAAAGGTATCTCTGGCACTGTGTCCGGGAGCCAGCACTACCTGTTCGCAGGGGATAGTTTCCGTATCATTCACCCTGACACCGGTGACCCTGCCGTTCTCTGTAAGGATCTCCGTCACCCGGCTGTGAAAACGGACTTCTCCGCCCAGCCGAAGGATCTCTTCCCGCATGCTCTTTACGACTTTGCTCAGGACATCCGTGCCGATATGGGGCTTGGCCTGATAAATGATTGCAGGATCCGCACCATGTTTTACAAAAGTTTTCAGCACTTCCGTATTTCTGCCGTACTTATCTTTTACCAGCGTATTTAATTTACCGTCCGAAAAAGTTCCCGCACCGCCTTCTCCGAACTGTACATTGGAATCCGGCTTCAATTTTCCTGTCTTCCAGAACGCTTCCACATCCGCCAGTCTGGCATCCACATCCTCACCGCGCTCCAGGATGACGGGTGCATAACCGTGCTGTGCCAGATAATACCCGCAGAAAAGTCCGGCAGGACCCATTCCGATGATCACCGTGGGATGCTTTTGTTTCTCCGTGCCACCCACAGGAAAACGATATTCCGTCTGCTCTGTCAGCTGCACATTTGCTTTTCCCAGTCTGCGGCATGCATCCTTATATACTTTTTCTTCCTTTTTCACGGTAACATTCACACTGTAGCTGTAGAAAAGTTCCGGTTTTTTACGGGCATCCAGTGACTGTCTTACGATCTGCAGTTCCAGGATATCCGTCTCCGGGATTCTCAGGCTCTGTGCCGTCTTATGTATAAGCTGTTCTCCGGTATGATCTGCCGGTAGCTTCAGCTGATTCAGTCTGATCATATTTTTCTTACCTTTCCGTAACCTGCAAGCTTTATTCTCACGATTTCACCGTTGCATGATATCCTGCCAGATATCCGCTGCTCCATGCCCATTGCAGATTGTATCCGCCGCACCGTCCGTCTACATCCAGGACCTCTCCCGCAAAATACACACCGGGGCAAATCTTAGATTCCATGGTCGGCTCTACTTCCCTGACGTCAACACCTCCTGCAGATACCTGGGCGTTCTCATACGGATTGCTCTCCGTGATATGCAGTCTGAAGGACCGGCAGAGACCGTAGAAATTATGTATTTTCTCCTCCGGGATCTCCTGCATGGGAGTCGCCTGGCGGATCCCCGCCATCTTCAACAGTGCCAGAGTCAGCTTTTTATGTAATATTCCGGTAAAGAACTCTTCCGCTGTCCGGTCGCCCTGCAAAAGTTTCCGACCTGCCTGTAATTTTTCATAGGCCTCCTGTGATAACTCCGGCAAAAAATCGATTTGTGCCACGACCTCCTGCTTTTCCCGCAGCAGATAATTGACTGTGCGGCTGAGCTGAAAAACAGGGATTCCGGAGATGCCGTAATCCGTCAGCTGCAATTCCCCACGCTCCCTGCAGATCTCGCTGCCACCGCACAGAATCCGGATCTCGCTGTCTGCCCGGACACCCGCAATGCCTTTTAACACTTCCGTCTCCTGACAACGCAGCTGCACCAGTGCAGGCACCGAAGGAATACAAGTATGTCCCAGTTTCTTGGCGATTTTGAATCCACTGCCGTCCGAACCCGTAGCCGGTGCCGCTTTTCCCCCGCATGTCACGATCACAGCATCAAACTGCCTGCTCATATTTCCGTCGCTGACCTGAAGCTTCCCGGAAGCCAGCCTTTCGATTCCGGTGATCTTACACTGATACAGGATTTCCACTCCCAGTGCCTGCAATTCGTAACGCAGTACATCCAGTACCGCAGCCGCCTGTTCACAGACCGGATAGAGATAGCCGTTTTTCTCTTTCACCATAAGTCCGATACTCTGAAAAAAGTGTATGGTATCTTCGGTGTCAAAACGTTCCAGCACCGATCCGATCCATTCCGGTTCACCGCCGTGGTAACATTCCACGGTGATGAACCGGTTGCCCAGATTACATTTTCCGTTTCCCGTCTGTAATATTTTCTTGCCCACGCGGTCATTGCGTTCTAGGATTGTCACCTGTGCACCTTCTTTTGCCGCGGTAATGGCCGCCATCATTCCGGCAGCTCCGCCGCCGATCACACCAATCTGTTTCTTCATCTGCATCACCTTTGTCTTTTCTATGACGAATAGGTCTCTAAAAAATCATATAATGTTTCTTCATCCGGAACGTACAGCATGTCCATGATCTGCAGCTGTATCTGCTCCGGTAATTTTTCCAGCGGAATTCCGGTATTGATATATATTGTAGACCGGTCCTCCAGATATACCACTACTTCATTGGCCAGCACCGCCAGGTAAAAGCTCTCACTGGGCTGGACATAGCGGTAATCCATACGTACCACGACTCTTTCACGTGAGAAAGATAATACTTCCAGCCCCACGAAGCCACGCTCGATCTCTGATAACGGCGGGTGTGCTGCATAAATCTCCATGGTCTCCAGAAAGCTTTCTCTGTTCATGCCGATATATTTATGCGGTAGCTTCCATGATGTCTCCACGGAGGTATTACGCACAATATCCGTCTCTTCCAGCACATATTCGGTATCCGCACAGAGGGTCTCCCCTGATGCGGCTGCCGCAACACTTTCTTCCCGGTCCGTCTCCTCTTTCTCCGGTGATGAGAGTGCTCTCTCGTTCGCATCCTGCCATTGTCCCGGATAAAAGAACTGCATCCCCCACGCTCCCAGGAAAATTCCCAGTCCCAAAAACAAGACCGGAATCACAAAAAAGTAACTGATACGTCTTACAAATTTCATACTGCCTCACATCCATGGTGTCAATGTTGACTCTTTGTATCAGTATCAGTTATTTTATCGAAAATATACATCCGCAAAACAGTTTTAGAACAGCCGGAGCGCTTTTCCGAGCATACGCAGGAATTTACCGCCGGGAACATAATTCAGATCCTGCCCCCGGAAACTGCGCAGCATCAAAAGTAAAAACCAGTAGACACCTCCGGTGATCACCAGTTCCAACAGTACCGTTATCACTGCTCCCAGATGCGGCAGGCATATCTTCTCAAGCCCAAAAGCCAGCAAACCGCAGGCGCAGCAGCTTCCGGCGGGAACAGCCAGTGTCCGGAGCGGATCCGGCCAGGTCTTCATTCGAAGACAGGTGAGAACACACAAAGCGACCGCTCCCGCCGCTGTCCCCAGTACAAGACTCAGTGTCAATGCAATTGTCGTATTACCTGCATTCATAAGGATCAACAGTGCGACGATGCTCACGATATCCAGAAGTCCATATCCTGCCAGAAGCAGGTGCTTTTCACCCCGGATCTCCAATATCTCCGAAAAATAGAACAACAGTAAAATCCACAGAACCAGTGAGGACCCCGTGGTAAACATTCCCGTAAGTGCCGTTCCCGCAGACTGATCAAGCGCCTGGGTAAGCGTTGCCGCCAGCACAGCGATCCATGCTGTGAAGAAGAATCCGTGTACCACCACGCCCTGTATACCTGCCTGAAGCGCGGTTTTGGCATATCTTTCCTCTTTTTTACGAATATGGCTTCCGGTTCTGGCCACTCCCGGCAGGATTCCGATGCTAAAGACACTTACTACCGGCAATATTACCGACAGATATCTGCCGGCAAAGATACCGTAAACAGACACAGAGGAATAAATATCCTCTGACTTTTGCTGGAAGAAAATCAAACCAATCCATAACGGCAGCAGCAAAAGCAGATCCCTGAGAATATCTCCACCCATAGGAATAAGCAATGTCCTAAGCTGTGCAAAAAAGGAATCCGTTCCCTTCATGCCGCTTTCTGTTTCTCTTCTGCCGGACATACTGCCACGGTAAATGACAAAAACAAATAATAACACCAGTACTTCCGAGAAAAGCATTCCCAATGCAATTCCCATGGCACCGTACATGGAGGTAAAATCCGTTCTCTTTAACAGGAGACTCACCTTTTCACCGTAGCTTCGCAAAATTCCCTGAAATAACAGTCCCAGTCCCAGATAAAATACCTGACGCAGCACAGAAGATACCGCCGAAGGCAGTTCCGAGCCTTCGCTCTGAAAGTATCCTAAAAACACAGACTGGATGCATCTCAGAAAAAGTACCGGGCTTAAGATCCAAAGGATCATACTTCCATAGGGTACCAAAAAGACCTTATCCAGGATCACCCAGCCAAGCCCCATGCATAAGAACGTCCCCAGAAGACCTTCCGTTATCTGAAAAAGCATCATATTTTTCCGCATTCTGGAAACATTCCGATACTGTCCCTTAGCACTTCTCCCTCTGAGCATTCTCCCCATCCGGTCCGGCAGATTTTTCCCGGTAAGTACCCAGAACAGGGCAAATACCAGAATAGCTGCCGTCAGATATCCAAGCCCGTTATCTCCGATGCTTTTACCGAACACCCAGATGTTAATACCTGTCAGGATATAGGAAAAGCTCTGTATTTGTCTTCTTTTTACTTCCACCTGATTCATGTAAGCTACCTTTACGTGTATGACACGCCCTTTTTAATCTCTTGTAATTCCAAGGGATGCGAGGACCTGCTCCTGCTTTGCCTCCATTACCTTTGCTTCCTCCTCTTCCATGTGATCGTATCCACACAGATGAAGCATACTGTGAGCTACCAGAAAAGCAAACTCTCTCTTCCGGCTGTGTCCATAGCTTTCCGCCTGCTCCTTCACCCTGTCCACGGAGATGATAATATCGCCGAGGATCAATTCTCCGGTATCCGGATCAAAATAATCCGCTTCCCTGTCCTCGGAGATCTCGAAATTCCCGGGCGCGTCAAAATCCAGATTGGGAAAAGACAATACGTCCGTTTCCCGGTCGATGTTGCGGTATTCCTTGTTGTAGGCATGGATGCCGTCATTATCCGTCAGCAGGACATTCAGCTGGATCTCATAGGGGCAGCCTTCCATATCCAGCACAGCTGTTGCCACCTGCTCTACGGTCTCCTCTATGGGAAAGCTGTTTTCCCCGTCTGAAAATGTCTCTTCGGTCTCATTTTCAACGTAAAAAGTCATAGTATAATTTCTCCTCCTTAAATATCTTCTGCATCCGGTTCCAGTTCCGTAAAGACAGATCACATTCACTGAAAATGCCCTTCTCACGGATCCGTTCGAAGATCCTGTCAATGACCTGTTCATAATCCGGCTTTTTCTCCGGTTCCTTCTTAAGCAGTAAAAGGATCGCACTAACCACTGCATCGGAACAATACAGCACTGCTGTCTCGACCTTTTTGTATTTTTTCGTTCCTTTATATTCTTCCAGGATCTCTAAAGTACCTGCCGGGAACTCCATTCCCGGTGTCTCCTGCATGAGATCCCAGCCCTTTCTGTGATATAATCCGGCACATTTCAGTGCATCCGTGTCCAATTCCAGCTTGTTTGCGATCCGTTCGCAGAAATATGCTGTATGTACACAAAGAAAATATTCAGAACGGTCCTCTTCCCTGTATTTTACCAGCACCTGATTCTCCGTATCATTCAGTTCCAGATATTTCACACGATCCCGGAATACCACAGTCCCCGAAAAAATCTTCAGTATCCCCAGCAGCAGGATTCCCGACACGATCAGGTTCGCCGCCGGTACCAGGAACTGTTCCAGGCTCAAATGCTCATTGGCAAGTAATACCACATTGGCAGTCTCGCACACCAGCAGACACAACAGGGACAGAAAAAGCGGAATCCCGATGGCAAATTCCTGTTCCAGGTGCTGGAACAGGCAGGCGGCAAAAACACCGCTGATAAAATACAAAAAGAAAATACCGACAGCCTGTCCCCATAATGTAGCGATCATAAGGAACACACCGGAAAAGACAATTCCCACCGACAGATTGCTGAACAGTGACAATACGACAAAGACCGCCAGAAACGGCCAGCCTCCCGCCGGAAGGAACGCACAAGCTAAAGAAAACAGCAGGCTGCACCATACAGCGATCCAGAATCGCATCAGGTGTTCCTCGTTATCGTAATCCAGATGTGCATCCACCGCTTCCCTGCGCAGGAAAAATCCTGCCACTGCGAGCCCAAGTGCTGTCATCACAGCATCCCGCAGCGCATTTTCCACAGATAACTGTTTTCCCAAAAGTCCCAGTCCGTAGACTGCGATTCCTCCGATCAGTACCGTAAGGACCTCCGGCAGCAGAAGCACCGAAAACCTGTTTTTCTCTTTGTTCTTCATATTTATCTGTTTCCTTTATCCGGATGTCTGTTGATTCTCGGGCTTCTTTTACTTTTGATGGTCCGGGTCTCGTAATCATCGTAAGCTTTTACGATTTTCTGTACCAGCGGATGTCTTACCACATCTTTGCTGGTCAGATTGCAGAAAGCAATATCATCAATATTTTTCAGGACCTTCGTTGCCACATCCAGACCTGATTTTGCTCCCACGGGAAGGTCTTTCTGGGACGAGTCTCCCGTTACGATCACCTTCGAGCCGAATCCGATACGGGTCAGGAACATTTTCATCTGTGCCGGCGTGGTATTCTGTGCCTCATCCAGAATAATATAGGCATTGTCTAATGTACGGCCTCTCATGTAGGCAAGCGGCGCTACCTCGATCAGTCCTTTTTCCATGTTTTTGGCAAAGCTTTCCGCTCCCATGATCTGGTACAGGGCATCATACAGGGGCCGCAGATACGGATCCACCTTGCTCTGCAGATCTCCCGGCAGAAATCCGAGCTTTTCACCGGCTTCGATGGCCGGTCTGGTCAGGATAATACGGCTGACCTCGTTATTTTTAAAAGCGGTGATTGCCATAGCCATTGCCAGATATGTCTTGCCGGTACCGGCGGGTCCCAGTCCGAATACGATCATATTCCTGCGGATAGCGTCGACATAGGCCTTCTGTCCCAGGGTCTTTGGTTTGATCGGCTTTCCGCTGATAGTATGACAGATGCAGTCGGCATCCATCTCCATCAGTTTCTCCTCCTGATCTTCCTTCCCCATCTCAATGGCGTAATCCACACTCTGTTCCTCGATCTCATTTCCATGATCCGACAATGTAGTCAGCTGCTTCAGCACTCTGGAAGCCTTCGAAACATTTTCTTCCTCACCGGTGATCATTACACTTCCGTTGCGGTCTACGATAGTAACCTGAAAATCCTGCTCCAGCTTCTTAACGTAAGCATCCTGCATGCCAAATATCTTCTGCATCTGTTCTGTATCCATTTCCAGACGGACTGCTGTCACACTCATCTATGTCTTAATCCTCATTTCTGTCCAAATCTTCTGATCCGGTGTCGTCCTCTGTCCGGGAATCCACCGGTCTGCCCGCCGCCTCACGCATCAGAAATTCTCCGTGCACACTCCAGCCGGCGTGTTTCGTTTCTATTTTAACATCTTTCGAGATTATTTGTACCCCTTTTTCATCTAAAGTTTCAAGAAAATCCATGATTTTTTTCTGTAAAACCGTTTTTGCTTCCGCCGTCGTATAACAATATTCGGTTTTCTGATACTCTCTGTAAGTGATCCTGCCGATAGTACAGGGAATCCTCAGATACTCCAGGATTTTGACAGAATACGTCTCCAGAACGCTGTCATATTGCAGAAAAGAAACTTTTCTTTCGGGTCTCCATTCCCTGTCGCCGAAATGCAGGAAATAACATTGTTTCTGTCTCCCGGTATATCTTTTCCTGATATAATCCGCCGCAAGATACGCGTGAAAAGTTCCGGTGTGCTCTATCACAATGTCCGCATCCGACGTTACCGGACGATATTCCCTGACCGTTCCATCCTCCGCATAAATAGGAATTCTGCCCTCTACCAGCAGATCTCCCTTTGCCACTTTGCTGCCGACAGATACCTTGGGGACACCGCAGCGGACGATCATATCCGTAATGACACCGCCATACTCTGCCACAAGATCTTTTCCGGTGTCTGTTGTATCCCGGGCTTCCTTCGGGATCGGCATATCGTTTTCCTTTACCTCGATCACAAGTCTGGTTCCGTCCAGGCGTCCGGAAGTCCATGTGACCTGCGAAAATTTCCGTCTGATCTGCTTTTCCAGTTCTCCGATATCCAGTCCATCTCTCCGCATACCGGTGTGCACACCTTCCTGCTCCAGAAATGTAAAAAAGACGTCGTCCGTCACCTGACAGTTGCCGGTGACCTGAATGTCCCATACAAACAAAGATGAGATCAGCCAGAAAGCCACCGCAAGGAACAGACCTGCCAGGAACGCCTTTCTCCGGAGCATTCCGGGCACAAAAAAAGGTAGTCCATATCTTTCCGATATGACTACCCTGACTTTAGTTTTTCTGGCGACAGGCCGCAGTGAGTAAAAAGACTGCAGACTGACACACATGGTATATACGTCTTCCTGTTTTTCTATATTCCACAGTAAGATTCCTTTTTTGCTGCATAAATTGATAAATCGCTGCGGTGCAAAACCCCATACCCGAATCTTTACATAACCCTGCAGGCGTTTGATCCATTCCGTCATGCTGCTATCCTCTCATAAAAATACTCAATTCTTCCGGTAAACGCCACAGAAAAATATTCCTGACGCGGTTACTCACGCAAATACCGTAATGCACTGATATTTCCGCTGATCTTCATATCTTCATTGGTATAATAGTCGATAGAAAGTCTCGTTCCCTCCAGGCATACCTGGCATGTCTTGGCCTGCAACAGGATCCGTTCCCCGGTATACTCCAGAATCCCCCGGTAATTCTCGATCCAGACCTCGGAATTTCCCGTCAGGGTCACCCGGAGTGCTCCCATACAGACATCCTTGGGCAGCTGCAATGACTCGATCCATTTTTCTTTTTTCGATTGCGGTCTCTTCATTTTCATATAAAACTATATGAAACCTGACAGCAGAATATGTTACTGCAGGATTCCCTTGATCAGAGGTTCCGCCTCCGGTTGCCTGTCGGTGATCACATAAGCATTTAAGAATTTTTCCTTTGCTGTTTCCAGACGACCGGCATCATTTGCATGAAGATAGCCCAGTACCTCACCTTTTTTCACCGCATCTCCCTTTTTCTTTTCTAAGAGAATGCCAACAGACAGATCGATCACGCTTTCCTTCGTCTCTCTGCCTCCTCCCAACAGTAAAGAGCAGATTCCGATGTCCTCACACGCGATTTTTTCCACGAAGCCGTCTCTGTCTGCACAGACCGGAACCACCATGGAAGCCTTCGGCAGAAGTTTTGGATCTGTTACCGCCGCAGGATCACCGCCCTGCGCCTCTACGAATTCTGCCAGTTTCCGTAAGGCACTGCCGTCTTCGATCACTTTTGTAAGCATCTCCCTGGCCTGCCCGACGCTCTCTGCCCTGCCTCCGGCCAGCAGCATCTGACTTCCCAGCACCATACAAAGTTCCCTGAAATCTTCCGGTCCTTCTCCTCTCAGGGTAGCAATAGCTTCCTTTACTTCCAGCGCATTGCCCACGGCACGTCCCAACGGCTGATCCATATCCGAGATCACGGCAATGGTCTTACGGCCGGCATTCCTGCCGATCTTCACCATTTCTTCCGCCAGGGCAAAAGCATCCTCTTCTCGCTTCATAAAAGCACCGCTTCCGGTTTTGACATCCAGTACGATAGCATCCGCACCGGCTGCCAGTTTTTTACTCATAATGGAGCTGGCAATCAGAGACATATTGTCTACCGTAGCCGTCACATCCCGCAGGGCATACAGCTTTTTATCCGCCGGCGCCAGATCTGCGGTCTGCCCCATAATGGCAATACCGATCCTGTTCACATTTTCAATAAACTGTTCCGTGGTCAGCGACGTGGAAAATCCGGGAAAGCTCTCCAGCTTGTCGATAGTTCCGCCGGTATGTCCCAGCCCTCTGCCACTCATCTTCGCTACCGGGATCCCGCAGGCAGCCACCATAGGAGTCAGGGCAAGGGATGTCTTATCTCCCACACCTCCGGTACTGTGTTTGTCCACCTTGCAGCCGTGGATGCCGGACAGATCCAGCATTTCACCGCTGTGTGCCATAGCCATGGTCAGTTCACTGGTCTCCGCTTCCGTCATCTTCTGAAAATAAATTGCCATCATCAGCGCGGACACCTGGTAATCGGGAATCTCACCTCCGGTATAGCCTTCAATAAAAAAGTGGATTTCTTCCCTGGAAAGTTCTCCACCGTTTCTTTTTTTCATGATGATATCATACATTCTCATAGACAAACCTCCTGTCGGAAGCTGGCATCCGCCCTTATACTCCGACCTTTTTGCAGATGTCGTTGACGCAACATTTTTCACAATACGGATGCGTTCTGGCCGTGCAGATCTCTCTTCCGTGACATACCAGTCTGTGGCAGAAATCACTGCCTTCTTCCGCCGGGATGATCTTCCACAGCTCTTTTTCCACTTTGGCCGGTTCTTTGATCCCGTCCACCAGCCCCATGCGGTTCACCAGGCGGATGCAATGCGTATCTGTCACAATGGCTGGCTTGCCGAAGACATCTCCCATCACAAGGTTGGCACTTTTTCTGCCGACTCCGGGAAGGGATAACAATTCGTCAAAATCATCCGGCACTTTCCCATGATATTTATCCCGCAGGATCTTCATACAGGCACTGATATCTCTGGCCTTGCTGTGCCCCAGACCGCAGGGCTTTACAATCGCCTCGATCTCTTCCACAGGCGCTTCTGCCAGTGCATCGACATCGGGAAATTTCTCATATAGCTTTTCTACCACAATATTTACTCTGGCATCCGTACACTGTGCCGCCAGCCTGACACTGACCAACAGTTTCCATGCCTGATCGTAGTCCAGCGTACATCCGGCATCCGGGTATTCTTTTTTCAGTCGTTCTATAATTTCTAAAGCTCGTTGTTTCTTTGTCATATGTTTCACTTATGATAAGGCTCATGCTGGATGATCCGGAATGCACGGTAGATCTGTTCACACAGGATCACTCTCATCAACTGGTGGGGAAATGTCATCTTAGAAAAGCTGAGTGCCAGATCCGACCTTTTGCAGACCTCCGGATGCAGCCCCAGGGAACCACCGATGACAAAACAGATATGACTCTTTCCTCTCACGGAACAATCTTCGATCCAGAAGGCCAGTTCTTCGGAAGAGTACATTTTTCCTGTAATCTCCAAAGTAACGATAAAAGCATCCTGCGGCAATTTCGCCAGGATACGACCGCCTTCTTTTTCACGGATCTGATCTTCCTGTGCCGTACTTGCTCCGTCCGGAGTCATCTCATCCGCGACTTCGATGATCTGAAGCTTTGTATATCGTCCAAGTCTTTTACTGTATTCCTCTATGGCATCCCGGAAAAACTTTTCCTTAATTTTCCCCACACATACAATGGTTATTTTCATCATGATTCCGGCTCTCCGTCATCCGGGAAAATCTGCTCATAGATTTTCGTATCGATCAGATTTTCCAGCATCTGCTGGTCCAGATTCATAAACTGATGATTCATCTGGCTGCGGATGACATCGAAACGTTTATAATACAATGCTTCCGCCGGTGTGTCAGCTGCATTTTCTATCTGCTCATCAATTTTTTCCGCTGTCAGATTTTCCTCACTCCAGGAAAGCAGTGTATCTACCAAAGAGTTTTCCGACTCTGCCTTTTTCTCGAAAATCTTTGCATTCCGCATCGATACGACACCCATAACGATAAACAGAATAAATACCGCACTCATGACTCCGTAAAACATATAGGGATTGCCGATATTAAGTGGCAGCACACCTGTGATTCCGAGAATCATGACAGCCATTCCGAGAATACCTACAACCAGCAGAACCCATGCGGAAGATCTGTTTTCTTCTGCCTTCGCACCGCTGTTAATATAGGTCAGCCCACCTTGCGAGGAAGCAGACTTAAGAAGATTACCGTCTGCCGCATGTTCTGCCTTATGATCGGTCTCTGCATCGGTATCATCTCCGGGCATAAGGAATTCATCCACAGCTGCTTCTTCCTCGGCAGCGTTCTCCTTGCGATCCTTCTCCTGCTGTTCTAAGAATACTCTTGCTATGGTCTTGGCCTGTTTTTCATCCTTTGCATCCACAAAAAGCTCATAAACCTGTTCTGTTTCGTCAAAGCTGATTCGGCTCTTCTGTATGCCGTTATATGTAAGGAAATCCTTCAGTTTCTCCATCTCGTCCTGTTCTCCGAACAGCACGGATGTCCAATCCGTCAGTTCTTCCTCACTTACCAGAGTCTCTCCGCAGTCGGGACATATCGTAATTCCCTCCCGATATTCGTTTTTACATTTCGGACACCATGCCATATGCCAACACCATCCTTAATACTCGTAATCCAGGCAGGCTCTTTGGCCTGCCACGGATCCAATATATTCTTTTGCTGCCAGATGATCCGGATGCACCTGATATGCAGCCAGCGCCTCTGTGTTTGTAAATTCAGAGATCAATGCTACATCACGGTTACTGCTCTCCAGTTCATTAATGATCACTTCCACCTTTACTGCGCCCGGAACCTTGTCTTTAATAGGCTCCAAAAGTGCCTTGATCTTCTCGGCGGCTGCTCTCTTCTCCTGAGAGGTCAAATTACCTTCCAGACTCCACATAACAATATGTCTTACCATGCGTTTTCTCCATTTCACCCTGCAATATCGCAGGGACAAGGGGTGTTATTTTGCGCTCAGATACTCGTCAATACCCTTGGCAGCAGCCTTACCTGCTCCCATAGCCAGAATAACGGTAGCAGCTCCGGTTACCGCATCTCCTCCGGCATAGACACCTTCCTTCGTAGTCTTACCGTTGTTCTCATCCGCAATGATGCACTTCCACTTATTGGTATCCAGTCCCTTTGTCGTAGAAGAGATCAGAGGATTCGGTGATGTGCCCAGAGACATGATCACGGTATCCAGATCCATTACGAATTCAGATCCGGGAACTTCTACGGGACGGCGTCTGCCGCTCTCATCCGGCTCGCCCAGTTCCATACGGATGCATTTCATACCGGTTACCCAGCCCTTATCATCAGACAGGATCTCTACCGGATTGGTCAGCAGATCAAAGATAATTCCTTCCTCTTTTGCATGATGTACTTCTTCCACTCTGGCAGGAAGCTCTTCTTCGCTTCTGCGGTATACAATGTGTACCTCAGCGCCCAGACGAAGTGCGGTTCTCGCAGCATCCATAGCTACGTTTCCGCCGCCGACCACGGCTACCTTTTTACCATGCATGATAGGGGTTCTGGAATCGGGATCAAACGCCTTCATCAGGTTGCTTCTGGTCAGATATTCATTGGCCGAGAATACACCGTTGGCATTCTCACCGGGGATTCCCATGAACTTCGGCAGTCCGGCACCTGAACCGATAAATACAGCCTGGAAGCCTTCCTCATCCATTAACTGATCGATGGTCACGGATTTTCCTACTACCACGTTGGTCTCAATATGAACGCCGAGAGATTTCACGTTCTCGATCTCTTTTGCAACAACAGCACTCTTGGGAAGACGGAACTCGGGGATACCGTATACCAGTACGCCGCCTGCCTCATGCAGCGCCTCGAAAATGGTAACATCATAACCAAGCTTTGCCAGATCTCCGGCACAGGTAAGACCTGCGGGGCCGGAACCGATGACAGCTACCTTTTTACCATTCTTCTGTGCCGCGGGAGTGGGCTTGATGCCGTTCTCTCTTGCCCAGTCTGCCACGAAACGCTCCAGCTTACCGATGGAAATGGGATCTCCCTTGAAACCGCGGATACATTTCCCTTCGCACTGACTCTCCTGCGGACATACACGCCCGCAGACAGCGGGAAGTGCGCTGGATTCGCTGATGATACGATAAGCCTCTTCGATATTGCCGTCCTTCACCTGTTCGATGAACTGCGGAATCTGAATAGCTACGGGACAGCCCTTTACACACTGTGCGTTTTTACAATTAATGCAACGGGAAGCCTCTTCCATTGCTTCCTCTTTGTTATATCCGAGACAAACCTCTTTGAAGTTGGTAGCACGTTCCTTTGCATCCTGCTCTCTGACAGGAATTTTCTTTAATACATCCATTTTATTTAACCATGCCTTTCTGATTTATCGTGTTCAAGCTTTTCCCGTGAGACTACTGGCAGTTACCGCAGCCGCCGTGATGGGTATCTCCCTCTTCGAGCGCAAGCATTGCGCGTCCTTCAGCCGTCTTATAGATCTGCTGACGTCTCATTGCCTCATCAAAGTTGACTTCATGTCCGTCAAACTCCGGTCCGTCGACACAGGCAAACTTAACTTTTCCGCCAACGGTCACACGGCATGCTCCGCACATTCCAGTTCCGTCTACCATGATCGGATTCAGGCTGACAATCGTGGGAATCTCCAGTTCTTTGGTCAGGAGACATACAAATTTCATCATGATCATAGGTCCGATTGCCACACACAGATCGTACTTTTTGCCCTCAGACACCAGGTCCTTGATAGTCTGGGTTACCATACCGCTCCGTCCGTAAGAACCGTCGTCTGTAGTTACATACAGATTTCCTGCCACAGCTTCCATTTCTTTCTCCAGGATCAGCAGGTCTTTGGTCTTGCTACCAACGATAACATCAGCAGCGACTCCGTGCTCATGCAGCCATTTCACCTGAGGATATACAGGAGCCGCACCGACACCGCCGGCTACGAAAAGGATCTTTTTCGCCTTCACCTCATCAAGGGGCTGCTCCACCAGTTCGGAAGGGCATCCCAAAGGACCTACAAAATCATGGAAATACTCTCCTTCTTCTAACTGTGCCATCAGCTTTGTTCCTGCACCGACTGTCTGGAACACGATGGTAATGGTTCCCTTCTCTCTGTTGTAATCACAGATGGTCAGAGGAATACGTTCACCCTCACTGTCCATTCTTACGATGACAAACTGACCGGGTTCACAGGTCTTTGCCACTCTGTTTGCTTCTACCTCCATCAGATAGATGTTGGTTGTCAGCTCCTGCTTTTTTACGATCTTATACATTTCTCTTTTCCGTCCCTTCTGTTAGGATTTATTTCTAAACAGCCACCAGATTAAATCGGCGGCCGCTTTCGTCCAGCTGCAATTTATATAATTGCCTGTTATAGGCATTGACGGCGAATAAATTACCTGTTTTGGTAAGCGTTCCGTCTTCCCCTCTGTATATTTCGGCAATTACATAAAAATCGTCCACTTTGTTTATATTGGTTACATACTGGTACTGATACAGATATGCTGCTCCGGATTCATCGAAGCTGCCGGATTCATCCGATATTTTCCCACTCTGTATACTATAAGCGATCACATCCCGCACAGCCTCATCCGGCATAAATTCCGTATTCATAACCAGATTATAACTCTTTTCTACGATCTCACTCTTCCGGCCATCAGCGATCCGGATAAACCGGAATACCGTTTTGCCTAACGGCATAGGAATCGGACCGGTATATACAGCCGAATTCTGTGTAGGGTCAGAACCGTCTGTCGTATAATAGACATCTTCACCGTCAGATACTTCAATATTGATTGGGAACTCGTAATCCCCACTGACTGTGGTAACATCCGGGGCACTTAATTCCTCGATCTCAATATGATAATTTTTTGTGACCACTTTACTGCTGATGTCATTCTCATTGATATAGATTGCTTTTACGCAATAATCGCCACTTTCCAGCAAGATCGGTGCCGTATACAGGGAACTGTTTTCCCCCGGCTCGCTTCCGTCCATGGTGTAGTAAATCTTTCCGCTTCCGAAAGTGGTCAGCTTCAATGGCTGAATGCTGGTATAATAGCCTTCCTGAAGGCTGAACTCCGGCTCCATTGCCATGTAGCTCTGATACTTACTCATAATGTTTATATTACCGCAGTTCTGCAAAAGATCATTGATTGTTTTATAATCTTCTCTTGCGGCATAAATTGCGATCAGCTTTCCATAGGCGCTTTCCAGCTGCTCTGTGGTCGCATCCGGATCTGTAACGATCTCACGAAGTAAATATTCATATTCGATCTTATTATTCTTCTGGAAGAAGATATCTGCCAGTTCAAATTTAAAGGTCAGATTCTCCGGATCTATTTCCAATGCTCTTTCATAACACGTAATCGCCTGGTCATATTCTTCTTCGGCTACATATTCTTTGGCGCATTTTGCCTGGTATTCAGCAGAATGGTAATGCGAATAGGAGATCCCGAAACCGGTACACACAACCGCTACAACCGCAAGCACCAGTGCCAGCACGATAAATTTCCATCGGAAAGGATGTCCGGCAGTATGATTTCCCGGCAGGTTGTCCCAATCCTGCAGTTCCGGAGTATTCTGTCCGGTGTCCGCCTCCCGATCCGTTTCCGGTTCCATTTCTTTAGCGATATCACTCAGTGTCTGCTCCATGTTGTATTCTATTTCCGGTTCAAAATCAGGAACAATATGGATGTCTTCCCCGCAATGCTCGCAGTAAAGCGTCCCTTCTTTCATCTCCGCCCCGCAATTCGGACACTTCATACGGATTATCCTCTTGCTGCCTGTAACGAAACAGATTCCAGACAGTTATTCATAAGCATTGCTATGGTCATGGGACCTACGCCGCCGGGAACAGGGGTGATAGCATTGCATACAGGCTCTACACTATCAAAATCCACATCGCCGCACAGCTTATTCTGCTCATTGCGATGAATTCCGACGTCAATTACAACGGCACCTTCTTTTACATATTCAGCAGTGATCATCTTCGGTCTGCCTACGGCAACTACCAGAATATCAGCCCTTTTTATTACTTCCTTCAGATCCTTTGTGCGACTGTGGGCTACGGTAACCGTGCCGTTTTCACGAAGCAGCAGTAATGCCATCGGTTTGCCGACAATATTACTTCTGCCTACGACCACACATTCCTTCCCTGCGATCTCTATTCCGGATCTCTTGAGAAGCTGTATTACTCCCGCCGGCGTACAGGAGACGAAACCGGGCTTGCCGATGCATAAGGCTCCCACATTCTGCGGATGGAACCCATCCACATCCTTTAAAGGCGAGATCTCGTCCAGCACCTTTTCTTCATCAATATGTGCAGGCAGCGGTAACTGTACCAGGATACCGTTTACATCCGGTCTGTTGTTTAATTCACCGATCAGCTCCAATAATTCTCTCTCCGTTGTTTCTTCCGGAAGTTCATAGGCAAGCGAACGAATCCCGACATATTCACAGGCCTTCTTTTTATTGCGCACATATACGCTGGAAGCAGGATCTGCACCCACCTGGATTACAGCAAGTGTTACCTCACACCCCTGCTCTTTCAGTTTCGCGACTTTTTCCCTGACTTCATCTTTAATCTGTGCGGAAATTGCCTTTCCGTCTATTAACTGTGCCATAGGACACTTTCCTCCTTATCAGAACAGTCCAACGATTCTTCCTGTATCGTCTACATCAATATTATAGGCAGCAGGTGCCTTAGGCAGTCCGGGCATGGTCATGACCGCACCGGTAAGAACTACAACAAATCCGGCTCCGGCGGAAACATACACTTCCCTGACATTTAATTCAAACCCGGAAGGTCTGCCGAGTAATGTAGGATCATCCGACAGAGAGTACTGATTCTTCGCCATGCACACGGGGAGACTTCCAAATCCTAGTTCTGTCAGTCTCTTTAACTGTTTTACAGCCGCAGGGGCAAAGTTGACACTGTCCGCTCCGTAGATCTCCTGCGCGATCTTCGTAATCTTTTCCTTCAGGGAAAGATCATCTTCATAAAGAACATGGAAGTTATTTTCCTTTTCTTCCATTGCCTTTAATACTTTTTCGGCTAAAGCAATACCGCCTTCGCCGCCCTTCTCCCACACTTCGGAGAGCGCAAACTCACAGCCTCTTGATTCACAGAATTCCCTTACAAAAGCAGTCTCTGCGGCACTGTCCGTAATAAAGGAATTCAGGGTAACCACTACGGGCACACCGTATTTCTGCAGATTTTCAATATGTTTTTCCAGATTCACAATACCTTTTCTCAGGGCATCCAGATTTTCGGCACCCAGGTCTGCTTTTGCCACACCGCCGTTATATTTCAGTGCACGGATCGTTGCTACAAGCACCACGGCATCGGGCGTCAGTCCTGCCTTGCGGCACTTGATATCAAAGAACTTTTCAGCACCCAGGTCTGCACCGAATCCGGCCTCTGTAATACAATAATCAGCCATTTTCAGAGCCGCCTTGGTCGCTCTCACGGAATTGCATCCATGCGCGATATTGGCAAAAGGACCTCCGTGTACCAATGCCGGAGTATGCTCCAGTGTCTGGATCAGGTTCGGCTTGATCGCATCTTTTAACAGGGCTGCCATAGCACCGACTGCTTTCAGCTGTCCTGCCGTCACCGGCTCTCCCTGGTAATTATAAGCTACAACGATCTTGGACAGGCGATCTTTCAAGTCCTTCATGTCATCTGCCAGACACAGAATTGCCATGATCTCACTGGCAACCGTGATCACAAAATGATCCTCTCTTACAAATCCGTCCGTCTTGTTACCGAGACCTACTACGATGTTACGCAGCACACGGTCATTCATATCTTCACAACGTTTCCATACGATCTGTCTGGTATCGATTCCCAGTTCGTTTCCCTGCTGGATATGATTATCCAACAATGCTGCCAACAGATTATTTGCAGAGGTAATCGCATGAAAATCACCGGTAAAATGCAGGTTCAGTTCCTCCATCGGCACCACCTGGGCATAACCGCCGCCGGCTGCACCACCCTTAATGCCGAAACAAGGACCCAGGGAGGGCTCTCTTAAGGCAATGACTGCCTTTTTCCCCATTTTTCCGAAAGCTTCGCCCAAGCCCACTGTTGTCGTGGTCTTGCCTTCTCCCGCGGGAGTGGGATTGATAGCCGTTACCAGAATCAGCTTTCCGTTGGGACGATCCGCGATTTTTCCTAAAAACGCTTCGGAAAGCTTTGCCTTATACTTTCCGTACAGTTCGAGATCATCCGCTTCCATTCCGATTCTTGCCGCTACTTCCGTAATAGGCTCCATTATTGCTTCCTGTGCGATTTCAATATCTGTTTTCATGTATTTTCCTCCGTTTATTCAGACAGTTAAAACATCAGATTTCCTCTAACAACTGTTCAAACTGTTCCATACTCATAAGTACTTTTCGGGGCTTTGTGCCCTCTTCCTCTCCGACCACACCATATTCACACAGTTGATCCATGATTCTGGCTGCCCGGTTGAATCCGATCTTCAATACACGCTGTAACATACCGATGGATGCCTTGTCCTTATCAATAATAAAGCGTGCCGCCTCTTCAAAATATTCGTCTCTGTCATTTCCACCACCGGATCCGCTTCCGGAACTTTCTCCCGATGTACCGATATTTTTGATCTTCTCTTCAATGTCTTCCGCATAGGTATTGCCTAACGTCTGATTTTTCAGGAAATCCACAACGTCCGATACTTCCTTATCGGATACAAAGGCGCCCTGTACACGTGCCGGTTTGGAATAGCCCTGGGGATAAAAGAGCATATCGCCTTTTCCCAAAAGTTTTTCCGCACCGTTCATATCCAGAATCGTACGGGAATCGACACCGCTGGACACAGAAAACGCCACACGGCTGGGCATATTGGCTTTGATCAGACCTGTAATGACATCCACACTGGGGCGCTGCGTTGCAATGATCAGATGAATGCCTGCTGCTCTGGCCAGCTGTGCCAGTCGGCAGATGGATTCTTCCACTTCACCGGGACATACCATCATCAGATCCGCGAGTTCATCCACGATAATGACGATCTGCGGCATCTTCTTCGGAGGTGTCTCACCCTCCGGTACAGATATTGTCTCAATTTTTTTATTATATCCCTTCAGATCACGGACATTATAATCCGCAAACTTCCGGTAACGGTCTTCCATCTCACTGACGCCCCAGTGAAGAGCGGCAGACGCTTTTTTAGGATCTGTCACAACCGGGATCAGCAGATGAGGGATTCCGTTATACACGCTCAGTTCCACTACCTTGGGATCGACCATGATCAGCTTGACATCATCCGGATGCGCTTTATATAAAATACTCATGATCAGGGTATTGATGCACACGGATTTACCGGAACCGGTCGCACCGGCGATCAGCATATGGGGCATTTTCGCAATATCCGCCACAACGGTTTTACCGGCGATATCTTTTCCGACCGCAAATGCAATATTCGAAGGGAACTCCTGAAACTCTTTGCTCTCCAGCAGATCCCGTAACGCCACTGTCATATTCTCTTTGTTCGGTACTTCGATACCGATCGCTGCCTTTCCGGGAATCGGTGCTTCGATACGAATATCCGTTGCGGCCAGGTTCAGTTTGATATCATCTGCCAGGCCTACGATCTTAGATACTTTCACACCCTGCTCCGGCTGCAATTCATACCGGGTAACACTGGGTCCCTGGCTGATATCGGTGATCGTCACCTTTACTCCGAAGGTATTCAGTGTCTGCTGCAGACGCATGGCTGTCTCTTTTAATTCTCTGGAAGAATCTCCGGCAGCAGCCTTTCCTTTTTGGAGAAGACTGAGCGGAGGAATATGATATTCTGCAGGAGGCTGTTTTGCCGCTCTGGCAATATCCTTATGTATCTTATCTTCCTCAAGGGAATTCCCCTTGGGCGGTTCCGGAGGTGTGATCTTCGGTCTGACACGGCTCTCAATATGCGCAGCCTGATCGGCGGATATCTGCTCATTCCCGCTGATCGCTGCCGGCTGCTCATATGCTGTGGTCACGGGAGGTTCCGGAATATCCTCTTTATGAATTCTGATTGCTTCGGCCTGCGGTGTCAGAAGAGCTGCTTCTTCCTGCCAGGACTCCCTGCGCTCGAAGGGTTTCTTAAAGGTTGCGGCACTATTCACTTCCTCCACAGGAATATCTTTATAGGAAGTATCCTGCACTGCTTCCTGCATTGTCACCTGATGCATTCCCGTCACCCTGATATTATCAAAGTCGTCGGAAGTCACCTTTGTCTCTTCTACAACAGGTACCTGCTGTTCCTCTTCATCATAAACGATTTCATGAATATCTTCCCTTCGGCCGTTATTCCGGATATCCTGCTTTTTCAATGAGGTATCCATCATGACACCGGTAACTTTTTTCTCTCTTCTCGGAACAACGTTCAGTATCTGTTCATTTTCCTTTTCTTCCGCACGAAGTCTGCGCTCTTCCTCACGGATACGCCGCTCTTCTTCCCGGATCCGACGGGCCTCTTCCCTCTGAGAGTTACGTTCTTCCTGTTCCTGTCTGCGGATTTTCGCATTTTCACGGCGTCTTACCGCATCCTCCCTGGAATATTCGCGGATACGTTCTCCGCCGTTTCGCATACTGCCCAGGAATGATTTTTCCGTCAAAAGAATCAGACTGATGACAGAACACAGTAAAACCACCAGAACCGTTCCTACCGTTTCCAGATAATGCAAAAGCATATAATTCAGGCTTCCGGCTAAAATGCCGCCGCCGCATTTTCCGGTACTGCAGCTTGTATAGAGCAGCTTAATATCATACTGTTCCATTGCACCTGCCGTACCTGCGATCAGATCACATACGACTCCGATCATAAGAAACAGCACCGCACCTGCGATCATTTTCCTCACTGCCGTCGGATTCCCTTCATTGGCAAACCAGAAGGCTACAGCCAGAAATAACACAACCGGTGCCATATAGGCAGTAAATCCGAAAATACCAAATAATACCCCGCTGATTGCATTGCCAACCGGGCCGATGATACCAAAATTACAACAAAATAAAATCACCATTGCAACAAACAGTACGATCAGTCCGATCTCATGGAAAAGTTCACTGTCCTGAGCCGTTCTCTGTGTCTGTCTGCCGCGGCTGCTCTTTGTACTTTTTCTTGTCCTATTGGAAGATGATGTTCTTTTGCCTGATGAAGATGCCATGTCATCATACCTCTAACTTCTTTCATACTACTGATATAACACTTTGGTTTCTCTATCCTGCAAACCGTATTTTTCATATTGTGGTTTCGAACAGATACCTAATGATAATCAATACTTAGAAGTATATCATTTTTCTACTTTCTTGTCATCCCTTTTTCTGTTACCCTCTGTCATCCCTTCCATCATCCCACGGAGTTTGCGGATTGCTCTGTCAATTCCTCCCACCTCATCAATAATACCGTGTTTTACAGCTTCTTCTCCTACCAGAATACTCCCGACATCCTTCGTCAAAAAACCTGTTTCCATCATCAGTTCTTCCAGCCTGCTGCGGCTGATATTACAATTTTTACAGACGAATCCCGTAATTCTGTCCTGTATCAATTTGAAATATTCAAATGTCTGCGGAACGCCGATTACCATTCCGTTCATCCGCACCGGATGGATCACCATGGTTCCGGTAGGCACAATAAACGAATACTTACAGCTCACCGCAATAGGTACACCTATGGAATGACTGCCGCCAAGCACCAGGGATACTGTCGGCTTGCTTAACGATGCCAGCATTTCCGCAATGGCAAGTCCCGCTTCCACGTCACCTCCCATAGTGTTTAACAGCACCAGTACCCCGCCGATCTCCTCACTGTCCTCGATTGCTGCAAGCTGAGGTAAAATATGCTCATATTTTGTGGTTTTGGAATTACCGGACAGATTTTCATGTCCTTCGATTTCTCCGATGATCGTCAGTAAATGAATTTTCTTACCGGCTGCTTTCTCCGGCAATGTCAGTTGTCCCGTTTTTTCTATTCTTTCATCTCTGTGCTCTTCTGCCTCTGTCTTTTGTGTATCCTTTGGAGTCTGGTCGATTGTTTTATGATTCTGCATAATTCAGCCCTTTCCCACTCTGCATGACAACAGACTGTCAGTTTTCCCGATTTCACAATAATAAAAAGACAATACCGGCTGTTTTTACCTGCGTATCGTCTTTAGTATATCCCGTTTTCCGTATTTTAATATTTAATGGTCGAAGTCATCATCATCCGATACCGGATAATCAAAATCTCCTTCCTCGCTGTTTAATCTATAATCCAGTACTTTGGGAACATGTTTCTTCGGTATCGGCAATGGATTTTCTATATACTGAATTTCTTTATTATCAGAATTATCAGTATCCGCTGCTGCTTCCTCCGGAAGTTTTTCTGTCTCAAGATCCTGTATTTTCAGGTTCTGTCTTTCCGGCCTGCTTTCGATCTCTTCTGCGTCCCCTGCAATCACTGCTTCCGGCTGAAGTTTCTCATACGGCAAAACCGCCTGTACTCCGGCACCCGCCACAATTGCCACAAGCAGATACCATAAAGACATTCCGGACATTTCTTCACCGGTCATCCCATAGCAGATCATAGCGCCGAGTGCAACGGTCACCGCCAGCCATTCCGACTGTCTCTCCACGCCTTTTTGGCACCAGTAGCTAAATACACCTACACCAAGAACAGCAACCGCAATAATTGCAAAAACACTGCCCTGTCCATAGGCTGCCGGCAAAGTAAATTTTTCCGGCACATAAATCTTCCACCATGCCATCAAGACATTCTGCATCAATTTTCCGCTGCCTACGGCATCCAGAGCTATACACAGGAAAAATCCCAGCAGAGCTCCCAGCGCTCCCAGTATTCCGGTACCGATTCTGCGCCCAATGGAGATTGTTTCTCTCGTTTCCAATATGATCGAAGAAAAAGCAATCAGTAATAACAACACTCCCATAATATCCAGATAGCTCAGAAATCCAATGACCGCACCGCCGAAAAAGAACCCAATCACCGGACATACTCCGGGTTCATCTGCCCTCTGTTGAAAGTGCCCCAGCACTCCGCTCAATATACACAGACCAATCACCCAGAGCAGTTCATACAAAGCTTCCGGTCCCAGGATCACAACATCCGCCAGAACCGGGCACAGCATCCAATATCCTGTGGCAATTACAGCTGCGATGATGCCTGTCAGTTTTCTCACCGCAAAGTACAGCAAAATCCCCGTCAGAATCTGCAGTGTTGCCTGCATGATCAAAGCTGCGGACATTTTATTGCCTAAAAAAAGCAACAGTCCGTGCAGCACCTGCAGATAAAAATACACCGCTGCATGTACCACTTGCGGAATCTGCGTTGTTTCCGTGATCTTCACAGTATCAAACCAGAGATTCCCGCTCCCGGCAGCCGGGTCATAAGCCAGGATCTCCCCCGCCCGAAGTACCATACCCGCTGCGATCAGGATCACTACCAATAATCCTTCCGCAATCAGTTTTCCCTGTCGTACAGTGCCTGTTTCAGGGTTATGTTTTTTGACAAACAACCTATGTAACAGAAAAACAGCCAGCCCTGTCACCGCAAGCCACACGCCTGCAATAACAAGGCCGATCAAGCGGGATCCCCCGGAAGGCAGAATCAGGCACATTGCCGTTCCCACCATTCCGGTTCCCACAATAATTGCATAAAAGAACCACAGTACAACACTTAAAACACCTTTTTTTAGATTCATTATTTCAGTACCTTTTCAATGTTATATCTGGGACGATGTTTTACTTCAATATAAATCTTACCGATATACTGTCCTACCAGTCCGATAGCCATCAACTGAATACCGCCCAGGAACCAGATAGACAGGATCAATGATGTCCATCCCGGTACCACATGTCCGGTACAATAAGAAATCAATGCATAAATGGCAGCCAGTACACTCAGTAATACAATAATCATACCGGCACCCAGGATCATGCTGATCGGTTTCACACTGAAAGAAGAGATTCCGTTAAATGCCAGTGCCAGCATTTTTTTCAGCGGATACTTGGACTCTCCCGCCACACGCTCCTTACGGTCATAGTATACACAATCCGTCTGGTAACCGATCAGAGGCATCATACCTCTTAAGAACAGATTCGTCTCCTGATATTTGGAGAACTGTTCCACTGCACGCTTTGACATCAGACGGAAATCCGCATGATTGTAAACAGTTTTCACACCCATCAGTTCCATGACTTTATAGAAGCCCTGTGCGGTGGTACGTTTAAAGAACGTATCCGTCTTGCGTTCCTTGCGGACACCATATACGATATCGCATCCGTTATGGAACTTATCGATCATCTCTTCGATGACAGCCACATCATCCTGCAGATCCGCGTCAATCGATACCGTCACATCGGACAGATCCATAGCGGTGATCAGTCCGGCGGTCAGTGCAAACTGATGACCTACATTTCCCGCAAGCTTTACGCCGCATACCTGCACGGGATGTGCCTGATGTTCTTCTTCGATCAGCTCCCAGGTACGATCCTTACTGCCGTCATTTACAAATAAGATAAAGCTGTCTTCCGCAATTTTTCCTTTTTTGATCAGATCATCCAGCACACCCCTCAGTGCTTCGGAAGCAATCTTCAATACCTCTTCTTCATTATAACAAGGAACTACAATTGCAAGTTTCTCCATGCTGTTACCCCTTACCCTTTCAGTTTATTCATCCCAGTTATGGTATACTGCCTGTACGTCATCATCATCTTCCAGAAGATCAAGTGTTCTCTGCAGATTCTTGATTGCGGTCTCATCTGTCAGGGTAACATAATTCTGAGGAATCATGGTAACTTCCGCACTGATCATGGGGATACCGGCATCCTCTAAAGCCTTGCGTACTTCTTCAAAATTGTCGGGATCTGTAAGGATCTCGAAGCTGTCCTCTTCCTCGGAGAAATCTTCTGCGCCCGCATCCAGTGCAGTCATCATCAGATCATCCGCTTCCATATCACACTCTTCCTTGTCCACGATGATCTGTCCCTTTTTATCGAACATAAAGGATACGCATCCGGGAGTACCTACGTTACCCTGTCCCTTGGTGAATGCGCTTCTGA
>CAKRRU010000017.1 GCA_934394515.1 uncultured Acetatifactor sp. | reverse complement strand
TACCTATTCAGTATACCATTGCATGACTAACTTATGGTTTCTATACCCAAATCAGATTTTTAAAATTCATTCAACGATTCCCCCTGGGAATTTCCCCTAGGGATTAAACTTAATTCCACTACGCTTCCTCTTCGCAATGCAATTTTTCGTACATATCGCATATTTCCCCATAATAATCTATTACAAATTGCTTTGCCTTTTCCCAATATCTCAGTTCATCAGTTTCCACCTTTTTTCCATAGTCTGATGTATTTAATTTGTCAAAAACCTTTAGAAACTTTATAATCTGTTCATTCGTCTTATCACCATTGTCTGCGCAAAGTTCCTTAAGTTTGTCTCTTCCCTCTTGTCCGCCGATGATCCGGTTTACTATCATAACAGGATTGTTGGATACGAAATAATCAATTTCTATTGACGGTTGCAGGCTTTGATCCTTCAACATGTTAATTACGTCTCTTACATTTTTCTCGCATTTCTTGACGGCTGCATAATCATCCAATATAATTTCCAGCTGCTTCAGAAGATTAAACGAAAAATTAATCTTTGTTTTCTGATCATTGCGTTCTATAACTAATTTATCACACAAGTACACATAATTAATCTTCTGGTTATCTATTTTCGTCAGTTTTCTATATTTTTTCTCACAGTCCCGGCAGCTATATATGCCGTCGTTTTCCACCATTAATTTTCTACAGGCATCACATTGCAGATAATTATGCTTCCGATTGATCAGTATTTTAAATCTTTCCCATTCCTGCATGTCATCGCATAATCTGACCATGTAGGAAACAGGATCCGTTAAATAGACCATTCTGGTATTTTCATCAAAGCGATCTGTGTGCTTATAGATTGCAATCGCTGCCATTTCGACAAGACACTGCTGGTCTTTACTCAGGGAGTATATTTTCCCATTATGATAAAAATGCATCAGCAGGCTCACCGCGGACAACACTCCATGATCGTTTTTACTGTATTTTTTCTCAATCTTTCTGTTATCAATCATCCGAAACAGTTTACTTTCCGTCAGATATGATTTTAGTTCTGCAAAATCAGCCTTGGCAGTAGCACTCAGTATCTTCAGATATGGAGGATAATTTGTCATCTGTCCGGCGAGTCTCAGATAGTACTCCAATGGATAACCAATATCATGAAGTAAGGAAGCCATCATAAATATTTTATAGGAAAATTCTTTCAGTTTTGCTATAATTTCATCGTCTGTTGCTTCTATCTGCCTTCCGCTTCTCTCATATATACTTCTTTTTGCCTCTCTTTTTAAATATTGCGTAATCGGACTCTGTTCCCGGTCTATGGTTTTCGCTACATCCTCCAGATAATCACATTGCAGTAGCAATACGGATCCCAGATACGCATTCTTTATCTGGTGTTTTGCATGTTCTCGGATATTTTTAGGGTTACCGTTTTCGTCATGTTCCAGAAATATGCCATTTTCTATTGCAGCATAATTATTGATCAGGAGTTCATCCATCCCCGGAATCCCAATATATTCATGCACGAATTTTTCCAAAGTCTCCAACAGGCACAGCTGATTTTCGGCATCTTCCTGTGAATACAACAATCTTCTGGAGCCTAACAGCATATCTACATTATTTTCTGTTAATCCATACTCTTCCTCGTGATTACCCAGTTTCCATTCTGGCGGCAATTTTTCCTCGGAAAAATTATATATCATTCCTTCAAAATAATGATACATTCCCTGATCATTAATAGTGTATTTATTTGCTGTTTTCTTCTCCATTTTCTTATCATCCTTTAACTTGATTTTTTGGGAATCAATACCTTATAATTCTCATTCTGAGTAAAAATATAATCATCTACCATGTTTTGCACGTAGCTTTCTGATCCAAAAACACTTGCCGCAGATATTTTCTGGGAATATTCCCACTTACAAATCGTAACATCTGCATTTATTTCCCTTTTAATCCGTCCAGCTATTCTACTCCATCTGGTATTAATTGTACGGTGTGTCCTCTCATCCTCATTTCCTCCATAATTTTGAATATTATTGATTACAATATTCACATTTCTCTGTCTCCACGGTATGGGAATTCCGACTCTGGACTCTTTCAGACACTGTATACATTTTTTAATATGTGCGGAATCCACTGTAGTCACATAGTACTCCTCTACCTCTACCTCATTTTTATCCATATTATAAAATTCCTGCAGCAGATCCTGCTCTATCTTAGTGTATCCGGGAGCACAGTCCAGTACAAACAAGGTATCCGTCTGTCCTTTTATCTTTTTTATATACTCCAGCACTTTTCTCTTAAACATTTCATCTGCAATTCCCTGATGATTGATATATCTTGCATCTCCATAATAGACCGAATGAATCTTAGAAGCCGGATTCAGAAAAGCCACCTGCAACGTCCTCACTTTTTTCTCATGGTTCAGTTCAACTTTTACAGCCTCCCCGGTCTTTTCAAAGCATCTTTCTTCCGACAGCAGGTTATCACCAAACAGATAGCTCGTACCTGTACCCTGAATATCAAGATCCATGTAAATTACGTTACTATATGTTTCTTCCGTTCCGAACAAACTGTTAATACATTTTGCCAACGCCAGCGTGGTTTTCCCGGCTCCTCCTTTAAAAGAATTTATAAAAACTATTTTTGATTTTTTGCTCTTTGTACTCATGCTTTTTCCTCTTTTAGTTTATTCCTCTTCTACTTTCTTTTCGAGTTCTTCCAGTTTTTCATGAAGCTTCGCTTCCAGTATTTGTGATCCCGAAGCACTTTTCACAATCCGTTTCAACATGCCCTTACCATACTTGTCGCAAAATTCCTGCGCAGTCTTTGCATCAATTGCCGGTTTCTCATCTACAAATTGTAGCACTTCCTGGATTTTTACCGCCTCCATGCAGTCAATATCATCGGGTGATGAAAATGACTTTTTTGCAGCCTCTTTCTCTGCATATTTGTCCTTTTCATAATGATCTTCAATTTCTGCTCCGTCATACAATCTTCTTACCATGAGTGCAGCTGTAATACTCCTGACACCTTCTGACCATTGATTGATCCACAAATCGTTGTAATAGCGTCCGAGAATATTATCCATTTTTGACTCAATTTGCCAGGTGAGCCATTCTCTGCATTTATCTTCCAGTTCCAGTTCCAATTTACATTTTCCCTCTGTATCGTCTGTAAATAAGATGCATGTGCTATGAAATTTTCCTGCTTCCATGTATAGCTTCATCTGGATATCATGCACATCTTCCTGTAAAGTAAATGACACATCAGGTATATCAAGTGACATATCATAAAACTCATTAAGTGAGTAGCTGATCTCCGCATTTCCTTTTACAGGCAATTCTTTTTGAGAATTGCCTTTTGAAAAATTAATAATGGTAATACTTTTTCCATTATATTTCTGTCGGTGTGCCTGAATGTAATGGGTGGCATATATATCACCTAAAATCATGTCGTTTGAACTCAGAACCACCACTGCCTTTTGCTCGTTGCGAGCCACTGCCTGATTGATGCAGGTCAATACTTTACTGTTGATTTCCGTATTTTTCCAGTACCAGAATCCCTCTTCTCTGCTATTTTCAACATACTGTAACGTATCCCATAATGTTTCAATATCAGACCATCCATACTTGACATACTCTGCTACCTGTTCCTCAATATTCACCGATACCAGACGATTTCTCAATGCATTTACGCCCACCCTTAATTTAATCGGTTGCGGTGCATAATATAATGCTGTACAATCCGCTATGATTGTGAAATCAGTGTCTTCAATAATTTTATTTACATCATACTTTCCCTTCTCGCAATAATCCTCTCTTACAAAGCGGAAATGTACAATATCATCTTTTCCGATAGTATCCCACATTTGTGACAATTGCTTTTTTAAATCCTCTTCTTTGGAAGATAATATCAGGAAATCAACTTTTCCTATATTACACTCTTCTGATTCTGACATCTGTCGAATCCTGTCCACCATCCGTGATAGTCCGTTCAGACTGCTGATTTCCATCAATGCTATTTTGATTTCTGTATGGATTGGATGTTTTTCCATATATTCCACAATTTGTTTTTCCACAATTCGAAAATCCAATGCAGAATATGCCATTTCATCATCCGTATTCAGGAACTCTGTATAGCCCTTTTCCCACACCGTTGCATAGTCAATGGCGTATAGACTCTCTTTGTGTTTCATGTATTCCACAGGAAACTGCATACCCAGCTTTTTTAACAATGCCATAAGTATCATCTGTTTCGTGGATGCTATCCGACTTTCTTCTCCCATTTCCTGTATGACATATAAATACATTTTTTCAAGAGCCTGATAATGTAACACGGCCACCGGGTGGTAATAGGGCATCTTTATCTTCCGGTCATCGTACGTACATAATAATAGCTGCAACCGACTGACAATTTCTGCATTTAACATGCTTCTGCGTACTGTATCATCTGCCATGGCAAATGCAAGAATATCAAAATATGCCTGCGTATATTTCTTTGTGATCATGCAGAAATTATGCAGACAGATGGGTGTATACCTCTGTACCTGCGGATAAACTGCCATAAAAAGCGAATAGAAAGCATTAATTTTATCCTGAAATTGCTTGATTTTCGTTTTTGGCATATTAAGTTCTTCCACACTTTGTCTCAATTCAATTATCTGCTGTTCAATTGCGACATTTTTCACTTCATATTCTTCCCAATCCAGCCATGTCAAAAGCTTTTTGTTATCCCTATCATCTATCCATTCCTTTTCAATTTCTTCAATTTCTTTCTTTATGCGTTCGCTGATCATGTACTCATAGGAATTAGAATACTCCCATTCTTCCTCGGAAGTTTCCTCTCTAAAATCAAAAGAAGTATTATCTTTTGTTCCACCTTTTAAATAGCTTTCCACCTCTTCAAAGGATATTTTTTCCAACAAACCTGCTATATCATCATTTGATAAGTATTTTGCGATGATAGTTTTTTCCTTCTTATTTTCACTATTCAAAAGAGCTCTTCTCAGCTTCTGTTCTATAACAGAATCTCTTGATTTTTGGATCATTCTCCGGATTTGCATTTTAGGCAAAAATTCCTTATTACGACATCCCCATATTCCAAGCATTGGTAAGTTTTTATTAGCACGCCCGGCATCCAGTTTTCCCTGTTCCGACACACTTTCAAAAAGATACTTAAAAAAATCTCCGAAAGTAATCTTCCCTTCTTCCAGAACCGTACCCAAAAAAGCTTCTGCCTTAGAATCAAGAGAGATGTCAAATGCCGTCTCCAGACATTTCCACAAAATATTCTCATCTTCCCCCATGGCACTATATTCATTGAAGTCTTTTAAGGAATCATATTGTTTGATTCCTTCTCCCGACAGTAGTACAATACGGTGGATTTCATTATTATTTCTGGCTTTCACAGCCTCCGAATAATCATTATCCCTAAGTATGATTGCACAGAAATCGGAAAACTTATCAGCATCCAGACTTTCCAGTAATTCATCATCCATATCGCATATAGACAAAAAAAACTCTTCTTTTCCGGCCGTTAACAATTCTATATATTTTTTGATATATTTCTCAAATGCAACGCACAGTTGTTCCCTTTTCTCCATCATATCAGTTTGAAAGCTCCCTTCTCTTCCGGAAGTGTCACAACATAGCCACTGTCCGAAAGTTTGATCAGACAGTTAATGCTGTTCAGCATATCCACAAATGCTTTTTTGTTATTTGAATATTCCTGGGCTTTTAAATTGATTTTCATCGATTTTAAGGCCGGTTCTACTGATGAATTCTTGACAATTATAATCTTATATCTGCATTGAAGATCCTCAATAAAATTATCCAGATAATCATATCGGGTACCTTTCCGTGCCAGATACAGACGTATATAAAACTCCGCCAGTGTCTCTGACATTGCAAAATACTTTTGTCTGGCTCTATTCTGTGGAAAGATCATCTCTATCTGTCTCCCGCAGGTAGGAAGTATGGAAGAAATCTTCGTCAGGTTGGATCCTTTCTGACTTCCGGTCAGTTCAATATATCTCATTGCAAAATCATCTGCTGACAGATCATTTTCCTTTTCTTCCTGTAAGGAAAATGCTCTTATAATGTCGTCTCTTTCTATGCGGGTGTTTCTTCCCCTTCTACTTGGGAACATTCGATTAATAAAGCTGTTGAATTCCTCTCCGTTCACGGTGATTTCTTCACTATTCACCTCTAGTTGAAGCATTTGCCCTTCCGACAATGTATCTTTAATAATCTCCGTATAGTATTTTTTCAATAGTTCTGGGAACAATTTACGTATATATGAATAATTATTACAACTAGCTCTATGAAATGCATCTGTAACCCTGCTGTCCCGCGGTGCTCCCTGACACAACATATGTACGTTAGAACCTCTTCTGCAAATAATATACTGAATTACATAGCCGGTAAGCAATACTGACAGATAATTATATCTCCGATAGAAATCAAGTTTTCTAAAATATTCATGCGTCAGTAACACAGTCATATCTTCATTCATGATGGCAGAAAGTTTATTCATCCGTCCACGCTCCGCTGGCTTGAGCATATTCCAAAAAAACTCGACGTTTTTAGCCTGTGGATTATCCTGTTTGAAATCTTTTACAGTATCACCGCCTAAAAGAAGTTTCATTATATGATTAATTCCGGTATCATCACCAAACACATATTGTTCCAGCATATCCTGCATCTGCTTATAATTGAAATTTTTGTCCAGTGTCTGTAGCATAAACAGAATATGTCTCAAAGTGAAATTAGTGGTAGTTATCATATCCGGGGCAATCGGAAAATAGTAGTACTTGCTTTTATTTAATTTTCCGTTTTCCTCATGCATTACTTCGTTGCCTACATAACGTCCGATAAAGGAATCAAAAGAATGCTGCAATTTTTCATCTTTTTGTGGATTTTCACAGTAAAGTTGTCCGATTCCCGTAAAATAGTCATAATTATATATCGTTTCTGTTTTGCCTTTTACGCTGAAATAGTCTGCCAGAAAATTATTTGTCAACATGTATTTAGGGGTTTCCGGTGCTGAAACTCCCACAAATGCAGCCAGTCCTTCTCCTGCCGTTTTTTCTTCACTTACGTTTTTCTTGTTTCCCATTCCGTTCCTCTTCCTAATCTTCTCTTCTGATACGTACGGTTCTGTTTTTTTCTCCGGTAAAGAAGTCCTCGCTTTCATGTACTGTCAAGGAAAAATCACACAGATGATCTGTCTTGTCATTAAACCGAATGACAATAGAATCATATGCCTGTTCCCGTTTTTGCAGAATCTTACGGTAAAAAGTGTTCACCGCATATTCCTCCACTGTCAGTTCATTTCGATTCAGATAATAGTCTTCACTGCATGCCATCAGATACCGGAACTGTGAATAATCAATCAGTAAGCTGATAAGAGTTCTGTCTTCTTTTATCACATAGCTTAGGTAAAATTTGTTCCATTCTTTTTTCAGATCCATTGTTCTGGCTCCCATTTTCATATCGTAACGGTGCCATATCATATTCATATCCTGCATCAACATAAATTCCGTTCTTATCTGATTTCCGAGAATAAAAGGGGTATCTGTGATGATTAAACCCCTGTCACCTTTTCCCTGATTGCTCATCTTATTTATTCCCTTTTTCAGTTTTTGCAATATTACATTATTATCCTGAATGGTATCATAGTGGTAAGGCGGCTTATCCATATAACGCAATACTTGATTAAACTCAACAAGATAATCTACATTCAGCATTGCATACTTATCAACTCCGGGTTCAAAAAATTGTTGTCTTCGATAGTTCCTGTATGCCTTCTTCGTAGTTATATGTTCCGGACACTTTCCTCGCTTCATCGCTGGATCCATACACGATATCTTGCTCAGTAGGATATCATCACTATTTTCAAATACATTATAATATCTCAATTGTTCAAGGTCTTTGCCCTGTCTGTGATATTCTTGAAGTTCTGTGCAATCCAGCCCAAATGTTACCATATAAGCTAGCAATGAAAGCAGCTCCCGGAATGTGATATGCCCTCCTGTCAGGTAAATAGTATTGCAAATTGTACGAATTGCTTCCATTCCGGATCCCGATAATATTTTCTTCATGTTTGTCTTGTAAACACACTGTTCATAGCAGGGACAATCCTTATGGCTGCATTGTGTAATTTCTTCTTCAGAGTTATCCCCAAGTAAGAATTTCTCCACAATTTCATAAAACACATACTCCTCTTCAGCCAGATTGCGATTTTCAAAATTACACACGTATACTTTTTCCGTATCCGATGTCAATTTATCCATCAATGCCGCATCGTATCGTATTACAGCCTGTGTAAACGCTCCTACGTTTGCCAGAACGATTATTTTATCATCTGATTTTCCCTCTAATATCTCACTCAATTTGTTAATTAAATTCCTTTTTTCCTCCTCCGACAGTGCAGAAAAATCTTCACAGATCATTGTAAATTTATTCTGCTTCAAGATATCTCTGATATTCCGGACAATTCTCGTTTTGCCATCGCCTGCCTCCCCCGTCAGGAGAATAACCTGTAGCTTTTTAATATTATTACGGATTTTCTCTTCCTCAGGCATTCTAACATTGAATTCTATGTCTGTATTTCTCTCATCCATCATAAATCCATGAGATTGATAGTATCCGCAATATTTAAGTAACTTAGAAACTTTTTTTTGTAACATTCGTTTGCTCCGTTTCTTAGATTTCATGCTGTTTGCTAATCCTATTTAGATTATATTCCCAGTATATAGTGTCCGCAAGCAAATTCAGTCATAAAATCCCGAATGCCAGCCATTTAACATATCAAAGAGTCACCTGTTTTATTTAAGTGCCCCTTATATTATACTCTATAAAATCCTACATAATCGTTCGTTTTATAAAGAATCCGCTTCGTTTTATCGAAGCGAGCTAAAAAAGGCATCGTTCTTGCTAACGATGCCTTTTCCACAATACAACTCATATGCTCTTGACCACTATTTTTCCCTATTCCCCTTCCACCACCGTCACGGATTCTTTCCCATAGTACTCCGCACACGCACTGTTCACCCATACATAGCCGTCCTCGGGCTGCAGATCCGTGTACATGATAAGTTCCACGTAATTTAACGGGGTAAATACCGGATTCTTTACGGAATCATCCTTCAGTACTTTCAGCCGCTCTTCCCAGCCGGCGCCGTAGGCCTGTGCCCAGCCGTTTTTCCACATACGGTAAGCCCGGTAGCTGGTGGTACTCTGTACATTTCCAAACAGCACTGCTGCCGCCAGAAGTACTCCTGCCGCGGTGCTATAGCGCAGAAGGTATTTTCCCGCCAGTTGATCTGCTTTCTCTGCCTTTGCGGCAATTGCATCTCGTTTGGCGATCCAGCCGCACCAGTACAGTACATTGGCGACCATCCACAATACATAGAAATACCAGAGGATAGCTCCCTGTCTGCCGCCACCCATGGTACCATCCACGTAAATTGTGGCCGTTGCCTGAGAGGAATATACACCAAAGGACAGTGCTGTAAACAGTCCGGGGAAGCCGAATGCGTAGTTCATATTCCTTACCGCTTTCCAGAGGAAGGGAAACACTACCAATAACATCAACAGGACTTTCAGATTCGTCCAGCTGATAATATTCATAAAAGTTCGTTCCAAAGACAGCCAGATTGCCATAAGTGGAGAGTTCATTGTTTCTCCGCCAAAATTTGCATTCAGTCTGTTGGATGTCAGCGGGGATGTTATGCAGACAAGGACGCTTACGATCTCCAGCAGCGTCACAATCCAGGTTCTCCGGAAAGCATCCCTTCTGCAGATCAAAAAGAGGATCTGCAGACAAAGCAGCAGACACATCGTAGAAACACTGGTAGAAAAATTATTGCCGCCCACAAGGACAGCCAGTAAACAGGCCAGAATAGTGAATACGGCTCTTTTCGCTTTACTGATTTTACAGATACCGATTTCCAGATACAGTACCAGTAGAATCAGAGACAAGCTATATACAAATGTGTAATTCACTGAGCCATTATACCAGTAGAAGCTCTCCTCCGGATTGGTGCAATAGAGGATCTGAAAAATTGCCATAGGAATACCGATAGGCAGAACGAGCAAACAGTTCTCTTTCTCCTGTCCTCCGATGCACTCTCTGATCAGCAAAAGCTGGGATACTATCACAGAACCGATCATCAGATACGGTGTGATTCGGTAAAAATGCTCTCCAAATGCCGCAGGCTGCAAGGCTGACAGGATCAGAATAGAGAATCTCGCCTCCCATACATTCTGAGACAGGGTCTCAGAAATTGCATGAAACACGCCGGAAAGTCCTTCTCCCGCCTGCATGGCACGGTACATATATTTTCCAAAGGACCAATCATCCGCAGTAGGGTAATCATATTTTGCCAGTAAGAGCAACGGCCACAAAATAACCGCCAGCGCCACCAGGCACACAATATTGATCAGTATCAGTTTTTTCGTTTCCGTCAGTTTCATTCGTTTCCTTGCGTCCTTTTCCTCTTAGGTATCCTGTCTTTACATCAGATCCGGTGTCCATTCCACGTCCACATCGTTTCCGCCGGAATTGCCGCTGTCACCTCCGGAGTTGCCTCCGCTGTTGCTGTCATTACTGCTGTTGTTATCGTTATTATTATTATTGCTGTCGTTATTGTTATTATTGTTGTTATTGTTATCGTTGTTATTGTCGTCATGATCATCGTTGTGATCATCCTGCGCCGGTGCCTGTGTAGGAGCCGGAGTAGGCTTTGCGGTGGCCGCAGGCTTCGCAGCAGGCTTGGGCGTAGACGCAGCCGGTTTTGTGGCAGGCTTTGCGGTCGCTGCCGGGGTAGGCGTAGGTTTCTGAATGCTGCCGCCGGTCTTGTCTCCCGCAGTGCCTGTATTGCCGGTGATATTCTGTCCGTCATTTGCATTGGACGCATTGCCGTTGGTACTGCCTGTGATGCTGCCGGTAATACTTCCTGCCGTATTGGCAGTATGGTTCTCTTCATAGGCTGCGAAGGGATCCTGTTTTGCCATCTCTCTTACGTTGCCGGCGCTGACCCAGTATTTTCCGTCAAACCACTGGACTTCCCCGTCGTAAATACGAATCTGGGGATTCCCGCCTGCGATATCTGTCACATCTCCTGCGGTACCATCTGTTCCATTGCCTGTGCTGTCCGCAGAAGTCGTATTGTCTGCAGTATCTGCACCGTTTGCAGCATCTGCCATATCCTCTGTCACCTCATAGGAGGTATATTCCGGCCGGGTCTCCAGCCCGATCATCTCCTGACCGAATCGATAATCCTCTACGGTCTGTCCTGCGCCGATGCCCTGCCACAGGCAGTTCTCGCCGTCCGCATCATAGGCATAGAGAATGAGATCAATATATTCAGTCCCTTCCAGCAGCTTTTTCTTGGCATCTTCCGAAGGCTGTTCTGTCAGGATCTTTCCCTCAGTATCAAACGTACCTGTATAAGTGATATATTCTCTTTCTTCGCGGCTACACCACAGGGAATAGGCTTCCAGCGGACCGTCCCCGTTATAGACATTGCAGGTATATTTGCCTGTCAGGACACCGTTCTGAAGAGTTCCCTGTTCGTGGATGATATTGCCGGTGGCACTGTCTATATTCCAGGCTTCAAAAGCCCCGCTCCAGCCGTCCGGAGTCTCTGCCGTATCTGCCAGAGGTGTGGCAGTGTCCTGAATCTCTGCCGTCTCCTTATCCGCTTGGGCCGTGTTTTCTGCCCCGGAAGCTTCCTCTGTCTCTGCCGGATCCGCTACAGCTTCGCCTGCTTCCGCAGCGGTCACAGTCACCATGCGGATTGTTGTACCTTCCTGGCTTAAGAATCGTTTCGTATCATTTCCGGTATACCACACTTTGGAAAAGCACTGTCCGTCTTCTGTGTATCCCACCTGCGCATAAAGCACCGGCTCGTTATTCTGTTCCAGATAGTAGTTACGCTGTCCCTCTTTCAGCTTGGGCATCATGGTCAGGAACCAGTCTTCACTATCTATCAGGTTAACGCTTTCATCCAGATATTCCGGCAGTTCCAGATCATGCTGCATTTCCTGCGCTCTCTCGCGGATGCTGTCGGTCTCCTCTTCCAGATTTACGCTGAGTTCCTGCAGGGCTGCAAATGCGTCTGTATCGTTATAGAGTCTGTAGTCCTGCTCCAGGATATCACGCTGTTTACGGATGTAGCCTGCTCTGTGATAGGCCTCTGCCAGCGCAAGGTAATCTGCCTGTTCAAATTCACCTTTATTGTATTTTGTCTCGAGATTCAGGATCTCCAGTTCCAGATCCGATAAAATCGGCTCTGCTTCCACCGGTGTAAGTGCAGCGTCTGCGCTGCTGTCGCTGCCGTCCCCGCAGGCTGCAAGGGATACTGCCATAATAGCGCTCATCGTCAGTGCCAAGTACTTTGTTGCCTGTCTTTTCATCTTTTTTGTCCTATCTTTATATTTTAGCTGTTTTTTCCGTCTCATGCTCTTGGCATGCCGGTCTTCTCATAGGTTCCGTGAATCTTGCGGTCTTTTATTTTGCGTCACTGATCAGTTTTCGTAAGAATGCATCTGCCTCCGAACCCGATGCATAGGTTCCCATATTCAGCACCTGTTCCGCCAGGGAGTAGATGCTCTTTGCCATGGCAGGCCCGTATATGGTGATATCCTTATTATCTTTTGTTAGGACGATGTAGCCGCGGAAGGCATATTCGACCTTGTACTGATCCGCCGGCAGTCCCACTAATACGGAAGTATAGCGGTATCTTCCATCCACAGTCTCGTAGATGCTGTCCTGGTGCGCTCCGTTGCTGTCGGTTCCGTAGGCAAGTCCGCTGATGACTTTTTCGCCGCCTTTGATCATGGGATATGTATTCCGGTTGGCATTGTTCATGACCAGGGTTCCGTATTCTTTCAGGTAATAGCCATTGACACCGCCGGTTAACAGGGTGTTCCGCAGATCCGCACTGATACCCGTCTTAAAACGGATGCCCGCTTTGCCGGTGATACGGATGGAAAATCCATGATAGGTCAGCAGGTCCGTCAGTCCCGGCTGTTCCGTCACTGCGTAGGCGTTGTTACGGTATTCCAGTGTCCACACGTACATACCGATGGGAGCTCCGTTTTCATTATAGCGGTAGACTACTGCCGCCTGCGCATTTCCGTTCGGCACGGTGACGATCCGGCGGTTGTTCCGTACCTGCGGTGTATAAGGGATGCCGTCCACGTAGATAGTAGAAGCATCATAGCCTGCCGGTACCTGCAATACCACATTGGTGGAAGAGGTCGGCATCGGGCAGGGGCTTGCCGGCATATTTTCATAGACCGGGATTTTGAAGACAAAGGTGTTCTCCAATGCTCCCGCGCTTTCGTACAGCTTTTTCATGCTCAGTGCTTCACTGGTAGGGGCTGCGATATTCTGCATATACTGATGGGTATATACAGGGTTGCTGGCCGTAGTAGACACATTGAATTTCTGCAGGTACAGGGTATCCTGTCCCTTTTTTATGTAATTTGCGGAAATGACATTGGCACCGCCCAGGATAGATGCATAGGCATTGTCCCAGCCATTGTTCCGGGCGTAGTTCAGACCATTGGTAATCACCTGCTCGTTGGTGCTGCCGCTGGCTGAGATATTAAAATAGTTATAATATCCTTCATAGCCCGGATAGTTTCCGGAGATCAGCGGTGAGGTTCCCTGTCCCTGCTCCTGGTAGACTCTTGCCGCCAGGTGGAACGGGCTGACCTGCTGCTCTGCACCGATTGCCCAGAATATATGGGAAAACGTCATATCCGTCTTAGGCGCCGGGCTGTTGCTGTTCATAAAAGTATTCTTCAGGAAGGTCTCTACTGCCGCCTCCGTGTGGTAGCTCTCGTTATATGTCAGCTGTTCAAATTGAAAAATGGCATTCTCATGTAATGAATTTCTCGGATCCATATACAATTTCAGGACATCTTCGGAAGCAAAGTACCAGTTGGGGCTGTGCTGTCCTTCCTTGCAATAGTCTCCATAGCTCTTATAGACCAGACTTTTTCCGCCCTGGAGCTCATTGTTGATCACCGTCTGGAAATCCAGTCCGGTATTCTGCCGTACAAACGTCCAGTTTTGATGCTTTTGTTTCAGAGCCTCCAGCGCCGGGCGGTAGCTCTCCGGGAACTGTTCGATGTCCGCATAGACACCGGCAGCATTTTCCTCCGCCAGCATCACGGCTTCTCCGGGATTCATGCTATACAGTTCTTCCCATTCCAGAAACCGTTCGTCGGAACATGCCAGATACTTCCGGGGGATATATCCCTCGTATACCTTACCGCTTACCTCCGCGGACACCTTTTCCCAGACCTGATAGTCTTCATCCACTGTCACATCCAGGATCTCCACCATCTGTCCGCTGGGTACGGTGACTGTTTTTGCACTGTTATCGTCCGCTTCCTCACGGATCGAAAGTTCATCGCACAGATACACCAGCGCCATGACTTCCCGCTCTTCTGCGATATCCTGCAAAGCCTGTGATGCCTCATCGATCCATGCCCGGTCTTCTTCATCCAGTGCATAGCTGCGGTAGGTGTTCCCTTCATAGGTAAATATGAATGCCGCCAGGAGGATTGCTCCCAGAAATGCTATTTTTCTCTTCATGTTACTTTCCTTCATTATAATGATAAATGTGTTTAGGTTTTCCTTATTCTAAATGTTTTACTTTCTTATGCAGTACTCTGATCCCTTTGGGGGCAATGGCAAACAGAGTATGATAACACTTGTTTTTTTTGGTAAGCCAGGGATTTCTCATAGCTTTCCACCAGCCCCGGCGCAGGTTTTTCACTACTCTGCGGTAAAATTCGTTGTCTTCTGTCATCCGGGAGATGGGGATATGCAGCAGGTAGTCCAGCCGTTGAAATACTCCGAACCGGAACGCAATGTCCTCAAGCTCCGGATATTTCTGCTCCACCAGTTCCAATACCATGTCCGCATTGTCAATGTTGTCTGCGAACACCCGTGAGAAACGGTTTTTGTCCCGGGTATTGCTGTCCGGCCGGTAAAATACATGATATGCCTGTCCGGGGATACACGCAATCCCCGGAACAACATAATTTCCGCAGTCTGTCGTTGTGTCTTCGGCATCTGTACTATCATAGGTGTCCTTATCTTCCCTTGTCAACATTCTGACCAACAGATGAAAATCTTCGTTCAGTGCGCCCTCCGGGAATTTTTCCGGCACAAACAGGTCTTTTTTCAACAGTTTCGTACAAAAAGAACAGTCGCCTCTGTGCATCAGGAGTTCTTTTAAGAAGTCCTGTGCCGGGATCACCTGCTCTTTGTCCACAGGTTCGCAGATGTTCGGCAAAATATTGCCGTCCTTATCGATCTCGTCTCTCCCCACCTGTGCGACGGGCATTCCGGTATCCGAGGCGGCACGGTACAATCGCTCATACATGTCTGCGTCTACATAGTCATCGCTGTCCACAAATCCGACATATTCTCCCTTCGCCTGCCCAAGTCCTAAGTTTCTCGCAGAGGACGGACCGCCGTTTTCTTTATGAAACACACGAATCCTGGCATCTGTCTCCGCCAGCCGGTCACACAGCGCCGGTGTGTCGTCCGTGGATCCGTCGTCCACCAGCAGGATCTCCAGGTTCCGGTAGGTCTGCTGTTTCAGGCTTTCCACGCACCGGGGCAGATACGGTATGATATTGTAGACCGGCACGATCACGCTGATCAGTGGTTGTTTCATTTCGTTATTCACGCTGGTTCCTCTCGTCTTATTATATTTGCATCAAAACAGGGCTTTTACGTGCACACCCTGTACATCTTCCGTTCCGGGATCACCGGTGCCGGGGAACAGGGGCCGTCCGTCCACAGCTGTGGAATCGTGGGTGCCGGTACTGTACCGGTTCTGCGGTCTGCCGCCATGTCCGATCCGGGGATAGCGGCTCCGGACTCTTGCGGCAGGAAGCCCATTTCATTGCATAGTGTCACCAGCCGCTGTGCCGCCGTCCGGGCATTCCACTCCGTGGCAATGCTTCGCTGTGCCGCTTCCCCCAGTCTACGACATTTTTCCGGATTCTTAAGCAGTTCCTCCACAGTACGGAACAATTCGTCTTCCCTGCCGTCCCTGTACATCAGGCCGTTATCTCCCTGCCTTATCAGGTAGGGTGCAGCTCCGATCATATGATCTGCCACCACCGCGCATCCGCTGTTCATGGCTTCGTTGACTACAGCGCCCCAGCCTTCCTTGCGGTCACTGGTGACGAGGTAGATCTGTGATTCTTCCATGGCAGCGCGTACCTCTTCCGGTCCGCGGAATCCCGGGAAAGTTATCTGCTCTGTCACCTGTAGCTCTTCTGCCAGCCGGTGTATCTCTTCTTCCATTGCTCCACCGCCGATCATATTAATATGAAAAGGAATTCCTTCCAGATGTTCCTTTAAATAGGCAGCTGTTTTCACTGCCAGTTCCGGATGCTTCCAGTCGATCATGCGGGCCGCCCACAGAATGCTTCCGGGCTTCTTCCGCTCAAAAGGCTGTCCCGTTTCATAGGTTCTGGTCTCCGGGAAATAACCGAACCGCAGCATCTTGTCCGGATATGCACGGATCAGGTGATAATCACAGGGGACATAGGCTCCCGCGCAGAGAAAGTACACCGGCGCCTTGCGGTACCTTGTATGATCTTTGTACTTTTGAATCAGGCCTCTGGGAGAGACCGCTTTCCACTGCCCTTCCTTATAGATACGTTCATTATAACGGAAAATCGGTTTCCCTGCCACCAGGCGCTCCCGGATATAGCTTTCATCATCACATCCGCCGAAGATCACCACATCCGCTTCTAAGATCAGATGCCGGCAGTCCTCTACGGGGATCGTACCGCGATTGCAGTCACCGCTCCCCGCGTTACAGCTGTCTGGCCGCGCCTTCTCTGCTATACAACATACATACGGCCTCTCCTTCGCACTCCAGCCCATCCGGATCCGTTCTTCTTCCATAGGTTGCGTCTGCAGGAACCGGAAGCTTCCGTCCAGCAATTCATACAGAGCATCACAGAAAGGAAGCTGATGATGATTAAAATAGTTTGAGACAAATACCAGCTTCATTCCGTCCCCCCTGCTATGTTTGCATATATTTCTTGCAATTTTGCAAAATTTTGCTCTTTATCATGGGTTTTTCTTGCATGTTCTCTTGCATTTTTCGAGTATTCCATCATTTTTTCCGGATTGCTCCACATTTCAATAATGGATTTTGCCATAGAATTTACAATATTTTCCAATTCACTTGCATTTTCTTGTTTTTTATCACATGTGTTATTTATATTATTTTCTGCTTTGTTGTCATCCGCTGCATTTTCACAGCTTTTTCTGTCTCGTTCCGGATTCGTTTCCGACCGGTGTCCCATGCACCACAGTCCGTCTCTTCCGCCCTCAAACAGGCTTGGGATTCCTCCCACTTCCGTACTGATGCAGGGTACTCCCAGAAGCATGGCTTCACCCAGAGAATTCGGTGAATTTTCCAGAGAAGAACAGCATAAGAACAGGTTGCTTTTCAGAAGTCTCGATTTCATCTCTTCTGCCGTCAGTCTTCCCGTGAAATGTACCCGCTCTTCCAGATGTCCTTCCTTGAGAAGACTTCGCAGATACTTCCCGTATGCGGATATTTTCAGCTTTTGTTTCCAAGTGCGATATGCCGTCAGGTCATTACCTGCTACATATACCTGTACGTCCGGGAAGTTCTCCCTGATCCGGGGCAATGCTTTCAGGAGATAATGCAGGCCTTTCAGAGGATAATCCCCCTGGCTCACAAAAATGGAATGCGGCTCGCAGTCCTCCGGGTTCCATTCTCCTTCATAAAAGGTACCGCGCAGTGTTTCGTTCATGGGGTAATACTGCGCCTCCGGATTCCAGCCGGTGGTCACTGCCCTGTCCCATGCGGTTCTGCCGGTAATATTTTCCGCAAGGCTGATGGCTTCTTGCTCCATCTCGCCTCTGCGGGCGAATTTTTCCTGTTGGCTGCGCAAGGTATCCTGTTTCACCAGATCCCGGAATGTCACCTTACGGATCTCCCGCTCCGGCATATCCGCAAAATATGCCTCTGCGCACAGTGTACAGATGCCCTGTATCCCCAGCAGGATTCTCTCTTTGTGAGGATATACACGGCAGATTGCCAGGGTATGTGGGTATTCTGTTCCGAAGCAGTGTATCACATCCGGTCCGAAATCCTCTGTGATCTTCCGGAATTCCGGCTCCAGTGCCGGCTGATACCGGTCGGGATGTGCTGTGTCTTCGCGAAACGGATAACACATGATATTTATGTTTGTTCTTTCTGTGTCATGAAACGGCGCTATCGTTGTCGTATGAGTATCCGCAATGTTCTGCGGCACTTCCACGCAGAATTTTGGGGGTACTTCCGCCCCATCCCCGGGCGCAGGAAATGCTACTGCAAGTTCCATACTGCCGTCATTTTCCTCTGCCACCCGGGTCAGCAGTCCCGACAGCCATCCTTCCTTGTTGGAAGCTTCTCTATGCAGTGCTTCGGCGATCGCCGGAAGCATGATATTGCAGACCCACAGTACTTTCATGCCGTTTCCTTTCCGCTTAGTATTCATAAATCAAATCGTGTTTTAATTAAAAATCCAGTTTAAGTAGGGAAGCAGCCGTATCTCTACATCATACATTCCCCGCAGCAGCATGGCGAAATACGCCAGATACGCAGCAACGACTCCGGCAATACACAGATTCCGAAGCCACCCCTTTTTTGCATCTTTCAGCACACCCGGGATCAGGAATATCTGTGACTGGATCAGGTAGTATGCCACCCGGGATACTTCCGGGATGAAGGATCCGCAGGCATAGAGCACCAATCCGGCCAGATTCAGATAGAAATAATAGCGGTTTCTCCGGTTGTCCCGGATACTGTCCTTCCAATAGATCAGGCACAATACCAGTATGGCAAGGCACTTTGCGATATTGACATAGGACAGCTGTCCGTTGTCAAACATGGAATCCTTATAATACGGGTAAAACCGGAAAATAATACTCCGGTAGATATCCTGTCCGAAGATCAGAGACAGTACCAATGCACCGCCCAGTATATAATGCCATTTTTTCAACCGTATCCGTGATAACAAATCTACTGCAATATACGCCGGGATGACCAGCAGCACGGATTTATGAATCGTGCAGCCCAGGGCTATCCAGAGAATAAATTTCCCATATTCTCCCCGCAGCACATACTTCTGCGCATACATAGCCAGCGCCAGCGCAAAATAGTAACGTACCGAGTTCATACTATTAAAGTAAAAGCCCTGTGTCAATAGCAGAAACAGGGAAAATACATACCAGTCCGCCTGATCATGCAGGGATTTCAGAAAAAAGAAGACCGTGACCAGCGAAAAGAATCCAAAGATCGGCAGATATGCCCCTTCCCCGAAGATCAGGTGGAAGAATTTCACCAGATACACAAAACCTCTTTCGTAGGAGACATGTCTTCCCTGGTCGATCAGCTGGAAATTCAGCCAGTAGACCCAGTAATCGCCCCCCACAGCGATCCGGCAGGCGGAGACTCCGGCCAGGAGGCAGAAGATAGCGGATTCCGCCACCGCATTAAACGCCTGTTGTCTGTTGCGGCCATGATATCCGGCCAGCTGTATTCGGTCGCCGTTACGTACCGTCCATCCGAACGCAACCACAATAGCTGTCAACAGGATATACACCAGTGCACTGCTCTCCATGCTTTGTCTCCTCCTTTCCGATTTCCGTTCTTTTTACATCTGCGATATCTGTCACCGACGTTTCGCCTCGCGGATGCCTTCCCGCATCCACTGTTTCGCCTGTTGCAGAGTCACATCGGTGCACAGGGTTCCTTTATGGGCATACAGAAAACGTAATGCCAGCAGCCGTGCAAGCCGCCCATACAGATAATGGTACAGCACCCCTCTGTCGTGGAAAAACTTCTCATTATAGCCATGAAACCAGGTGGATTTCCCCGCTTCCTCTCTGCCGATGGTCACCGGAGCGGTATAGACACGGTAACCCTTGTTGATAAACTGTGTCAGAAACAGGCTGTCCTCGCCATTGCTGTATTTTGCGCCACCGCCGAACAGCAGGGAATACATAATTCCCGAACGCAGTAAGCTTTCTCTGCGGACTGCAAAGCTGACCGCTCCGTAACGTCCGCAATTATACCAACGGACCCTCTTCCGCTCCGTAATGTGGTAGGTTCTGCGTTCTTCTTCCACCTCAATATTGAAGATGATCATATCCGCCTGCGGATTTTTCTCAAATTCTGTCAGGATAGCAGCTTCATAGCCATCCACATATACGATATCCGCATCCGAAAAAAGGCAGATGTCACCCTCTGCCCGCATAATCGCCTCATTCCGGCTCCGTCCAATGCCACGTTCCGGAAAGCTGTAGAAACGTATCCGATGCGGAAGCTGCATTTCTTCCTGTCCCAGCCTGTCGCACTGATTAATGATCACTGCGTCAGACTGCAGATTCATATGTCGGACAGTCTCCGCAAAGGAAGCATTCATTACCGATGCCAGTACTTCTACCTTCATGCCTGCTCTCCTTCTCCCTGCGTGGTATCTGTATGTCCTGTTTTGACGTGTTCTTTCTCTGCTTCGTGATCGTCTGCCGCCGGCAGGAAATAATACTGTCGGATCAGTGCTTCATCCGCATTCCACAAAAAGCTTCCGTCTATAACACAATCCTGTGTTTCCAGGTAATCCAGCACTGCTTCCAGCTGCTTTCCTGTATGCCCGCCTGCCGGTACTGCCAGCAGAACAGCATCAAAGTCACGCAATACTGCCGCACTTTCCGGGCTTAACAGAGGACTCGGCACCGCAGAATATGCAGCCTGGGGTTCCATTTTTTTCAGCAGTCCGGCGATTTCACAGGGGTCTGCCCCCGGCAGGGCTCCGCATACCGCAACATGTAAATCGCCCTCTTTCCCGGATTCTACGGCTGTCTTGCGCTCAGCAGCCTTTTCCAGGATATATTTCAGGTTCTCCGCAAAACCGACACTCTCCACTGTTCCGAGGCTCACCAGTCCGTAGCGTCTCCGCAATGTAGCCGGCAGCCGGATACTATCCCCGGAAATCTCCCACAGCAGGAAGATCACGACTGCAAAAAATAAGGACAGCACTGCCGAAAGTATGACAGCACGCACCGGACGGACGTCCGGCTCCACGGCTTCCGCCCGGTCTCCGGGATCCAGTACCTTGATCCGGTTAATCTCCACGATACTGTCCGCGAATTCATTGCACATAGTATCTTCCACAGCATGTGCCAGTGCAATACTTTCCTCAGGATCCTGTGTGGCTGCCTGCGTAACGGGAATACTGAAATCGGAAGGCAGTGTCGCCGACAGTGCTGTGATCCACTGTTCCCGGCTCATTGTCAGCACCTCCGCCGCCTTGTCGTCTCCCCCGGCCGCTGCCTCCTGCAGATGCTTCTCCACACCGTCCAGAAACTCTCCGGTATGGATCAGTCTGTTCCAGGTAGCCTCGTTGATATAGTACGCCCCCGCCGCATTGGGGTTCTCTGCATATTCTACCTTATAAGTGGAAGAAGCCGCATACCCGGGATCGGGCTGCAGCAACACATTTTTGACATAATAACCGCCGCCGGACAGCAGTGTCCCCACTGCAGTCACAGCCAGTATTTTCCATAAATTGCGGCATAAACGCAAACACGTCAGCCGCAGATCAAAAGGTTCCTTCCCATAGCTTACTTCCACACGTCTACCTCCGGTTAGTCTTCCTTCTCGGCACGGCCGTCATACTCCGCTTTAAAAGCAGTTACCTGTTCGCTTTCCACGCCTTCTGTGCTGTCCGGCCAGAACAGTACCTTCAGAGTCAGAAGCATCAGTTTCAGATCCAGCCATACAGAATAATTTTCGATATATGTTAAATCGAGCTTTAATTTATCGTACGGAGAGGTGTTATATTTGCCATACACCTGGGCAAATCCGGCCAGTCCTGCCTTCACCTTCATACGGAACGCGAATTCCGGCATTACTTCCGTGTACTGGGCAATGATCTCGGGGCGTTCCGGTCTGGGACCGATAAAGGACATATCTCCGCAGAGAATATTGATCAGCTGGGGAAGCTCGTCCAGACGGCATTTGCGGATGACTTTTCCGACGGGAGTGATCCGTTTGTCCCCTTTCTGTGCAAGTCTCGCCACGCCGTCCTTTTCCGCATCGGTACGCATGCTGCGGAACTTCATAATATAGAATTCCTTCTGGCCGATGGTACAGCGTACCTGCTTATACAGTACAGGACCGCCGTCATACAGCTTGATAGCCAGCGCTGTCAGCAGCATCAGCGGAGAAGTCACTACCAGCAGGATCAGGGAACAGATCACATCGATGGATCTCTTGATAAATCTCTGCTCCATGCTGAGAGAATATTCTCTGGTCAGCAGGATCGGAGTATCAAACACATGCAGTTCTTCGGATCCCACTAAAATAACATCTGATATTTTAGGCATGACGTATACTCTGATAGATCTCGCATAGCAGAATTTCAAAATGGAATTGCGGTCTTTCTCATTAATATCCCAGATCACCACGGCAGTAATGACACCATTCTGATAATCGTCCAGGATCTCCCAGCAAAGCTTTGTGACCCCTTTGCGGATATTCTCACACTTTGTGATTTTATATTTATCCTTACGGCTTTCAAACTTATTGACAATATCCTCTATGGGTCTGTCCCCATGGATCAGCAGAAGCTCTCTGGGAGGGAACGCTGTCCGGTAGATCTTATTGGCAATATTGGCATATATGATTACCGCTATGATCTGCAACAGTACCATCAGCAGGAACATCTCCGGAGGGAAAATGCTTCGTGCCATCATACACAGTTCCGCATAGATCAGCATATCCGCCATCAGGGTAGCGAACACCTGGGAGAAAATAATCTCCGTGTTCTTCATATATCCCAGACGCATGCCGCCGTAGGTAACGGAAAAGAAGATCAGGATCACGCTGTAAATGCCGTTTTCCAGCAGGAAACCACGATACCAGATCTTCTGCAGGGGATCTACCAGCTGGAACTGAAAGTGGAACTGCCACATATAGGCAAACATAGCGATTTCCAGGAACAAACAGATCGCTGATAATCCTATATTGATCAGACGCTTAAAGGATTCTCTTTTCCGCAGTCTGTTTTCATAAAAATTACCGTTTGTATTCAAGACAAACTCCTCCTATACTCTGCGTTTTACTGCGCGTACCGCCCAGAAGCAGAAATGCCAGGCGCTGTTTGGCACTGACATGCCTTCCGCTTTGCGGTACAGATTCCAGATCCTGCGCAAAGCTTCCAGCTTATTTGATGACAGGGATTTCCCCGCTCTCCGATATTTTACCAAATTTTCATCTAAACCACAAGCTACAGTACCTCCCCGCAGTATTCTCCACCACAGAGCGGTATCCTCGCTTTTGATCTGTGGCATCTGTAATTGCTCTTTGGGAAGTTTTTCCATATCAAACATCACAGTACTTGTAAAGATCGTGGTATTTTTTAATGCCTCTTTATAATTGATGGAAGCCGGTACCCGCACGACTTTTCCGGTTCCTCTGCCGTTCTCGTCGGCGAATTCATACCCGGTAAATACAAAGGCTGCCCGTCTCTCCTTCAGAAAAGCAAGCTCCTTTTCCAGCTTGTCCGGCTCCCACAGATCATCCGCATCCAGGAAGGCCAGGTAACGGCCCTTTGCCTCATTCACTCCCAGATTCCGCGCCCTTGCCGCACCCAGATTCTGAGGGTGAGTCAGTAGGCGGATCCGTCTGTCACCCGTCCGCTGTATATATTCCTCGATCACCTGCCTGCTGTGATCCGGACCGCAATCCTCCACCAGAAGCAGCTCCCAGCGGTCGTAAGTCTGCGCCCGCACACAGTCCATCGTTTGTTCTATATATTGTTCTGCCCGGTATACCGGTACTACAATACTGATCAGATCCTGTTCCATTGTTTCATTCCTTATATTTATCCATTATCCTTTTATGCACGGTGTGACCGGCTGCCGCCCGTCTCCTCAGGGGCACCGCATCATAATTGTATCAGGAAATATCCGCCCAGAGACTGCAATTCCCTGCCTGCCGTCTTCTGCAGTTCCTTCTGCGTCTCTTCCGTAAGATTCCCCGGCAATAAGATGTAGTCTGCTCCGGCTTCTTTCGCATTGTCAAGGCATGCGCTGAAATCTATCGTTCTGCCCTTGCTGCCCGACACGTTATCCGTCTCTGTCACCCCGTCCGTACGCAGATACTCCGTCTCCCCGGTCGTCTCCAGATTGCTCATCCACAGGTACAGATCCTCCTGCCACGTCGCATAAGTGTCAAAAGAATAGCTTCCCAGAGACGCATCCCAGATGCTCCGGCCATATACCGGCCGGATGTATGCACTGTAGGCTCTGGCTGCCGCCATGATATCCTTAGGTGCCCACAGGCCAAACTCCAACGTTTCCGTTTCAGTGTAGTGATATACCGATAACAATTCCAGTGTCTCCCAAGAAACTTCCTGCTGCATTCCTGTCCCCGAGACTTCCGGGATCTGCGTTGTCTGCGCTTTTGTCCATTCCGATACCGGATTCCCGCTTAAAAACAGGATCCCCACGAGAATCAATGTGGCTATGGCATTCCGGAGGTACTTGTCCGCTTCCTTTTTTCCCCATAATCCGCACAGGAACTCTGTTGCCGCCCAGGCTATGACTGCCGTCTGCGGTACTGCCGCCCAGATCCATACATAAGAATAAAAATTCGTCTGATATTTCATAAGGATCAGTGCCGTCACCGGGCAGATACAGGCAAGTGTGATCAGCGCCGCATATATGCAGACGGTCACGCGGCTTTCCTTCCCCGATTTTTTCCCTCGCAGTGCAAATCCGAGATATACGATTGCCAGCAGCAGAAGTGCTGCGAATTTCCCCTGTTGTGTATAAGTCGTCCAGCCGGTCATGGCGGACTGCAGAAGTGTCTTCATTCTGTGTCCCCCTCTCCCCGGCTGCGGTTCATCTTAGTTCTTTCTCTGCGCGCCGCCAACTTGTTTTCCAACAGCGGCAGCAATTTCCGGAGCACCACCCAGGCCGCTGTGATCAGCAGGCACACACCTGCCCCGTACAACGTCCATGTGATGCAGGCCTCTGCCAGAATACAGAGAACCGCACCGAAATATTTCTTCTCCATCAGGCAGGCGATCAGATAGGGCACCAGTACGATGGCGCGGATCGTCACGCCGCGGAATCCGCCGTAGAACACGTCAAATCCGTCCACACCGGGCATATATGCCCCTGTACTGAACAGTATTCCCACCATGAGCAAAAATGTCCTCATCTTTATAGGGTTTCCTTCAAAAAAAGCGTTACCGAGCTTCCCGTATGCGAAATAACCCAGTCCCAGCGTCAGGCAGGGGATCAGACGGTATACCACATCCGTCGGCGCCATGCCGCTCCATCTGCTGATCGTTCCGTATAATGTAGGCAGGCACAATATTTTCAGCCGGAATGACATGCCGGCCGTATAAGCGGTTCCGGTGAGCGGATTCACACTGTACACCGCATTCTCCGCAAGAAAAGTATTCACGGTCTCCAGCGTCATATCGCCTTCCAGCCATGCACGATCCCCGCTGAGAATCCGCAGCATCTGTATCAATATCAGAAATGCAAGTGCTCCCGTAAGGATCCATTGCATTCCTGCATTCACCTCATTTTTACCGCTGCCACTCTGTGCTGCGCCGTTTACTGCCTTTGCCTTCTTTTCACGTCCGATCAGGCTCACCAGGAGCACTGTCAGTACAAAAAGCACCGTTTCCGCCAGTAGCAGATCCGTCACACTCAAAAAAGACCACCCTAACAGGCAGCCTGCCAGATGGGCGACCTCCGTCAGCCCGATGATGATCAGGCTCCCCCCGATCAAGATATCTGATATCCGAAAAGTCATTTTGTCTCCCAATACCCACAAGCAGATCTGTCTGCTCTTTACGGGTGAGTTTATTCTACCATAATAACAGTGACTTGACAAATATAACCGCGAAAAAGAGCCGTATACCGGAACTTCCCCGTTCCGGTATACGGCTCTGTCAGTCCGCAGGGGAGAATACTACATATGTATGATTATACTCCCTACTTTAAACAATTACTGTCCATATGCTACATAGCCTTGTAATCCAGGCGGATGTTATCGGCGATGCGGGCAATATACTCGCTGTTCGTCGGTCTCGTCCTTCCGGAAGCTATGGAATATCCAAAGATTTTTTCGAATGTCTCCACATTTCCTCTCGCCCAGGACACCTCGATGGCGTTCCTGATGGCACGTTCCACCTTTTGATCCGTGGTCTTGAAATGCTTTGCGATAGTGGGATACAGCAGTTTGGTAACACTGCTCACCACTTCCATGTCTTTTCCCGATAAAATGATTGCATCCCGTAAATAGTGATAACCTTTTAAGTGCGCCGGCACCCCTATCTCCAACATGATCCGGGTTACGTATCTCTCCAGTTCAGAATCTTTTACTGCAACAATATCCAAAACAAGTCCCCCTTTTTACTTGTCGAGTATTGCTTCCCTATAGTGACTGACATAGAAATAATATCATAGTCGTCGATTTTTGAAAATACATTTTACCGTTAAAATATAGTTAAGAAACTAAAAATGTTACAAATTACCCCTATTTTGTAACATTTTTTCGTATACAAAAAGCTCATAACCACGCCGTTTTTGTTAAATTTCTTCCTTTACAAGGTAAATCGGTCTGCGTTTTACCTCCATATATGCTTTTGCCAGATACTGTCCCAAAATGCCGGTGCAGAAGAACTGCACGCCACTGGTCATCAGGATAATGCACACCAGTGAAGGCCAGCCGGACACCGGATCTCCGAAGATCAGTTTCCGTACAATGATAAACACGATCATCAAAAAGGCGATCACGCAGAACAGTACTCCCACAAAGGAAGCAATCAGCAGCGGGGCTGTGGAGAAAGCGGTGATCCCGTCCATGGAATATACCAGAAGCTTCCAGAAATTCCATTTCGTCTCTCCCTTGGCACGTTCCACATTCTCGTATTCCAGCCATTTTGTCTTAAATCCTACCCAGCCGAAGATTCCTTTCGTAAAACGGTTATACTCACGCATGGACAGTATAGCATCCACCATCTGTCTGGTCATCAGACGGTAATCTCTGGCTCCGTCCATCATTTCTGTCTGGGAGATTCTCTTCATCAGGTGATAAAATCTTCTGGCAAAGAAGCTGCGGATCGGCGGCTCACCCTTTCGGGTCACACGGCGGGTCGCTACAGAGTCATATCCCTGCCAGATCCACTCAAACATTTCCGGCAGCAGGGACGGCGGATCCTGCAGATCCACGTCCATCATAACCACATAATCCCCTTTGGATTTCTCCAGTCCGGCAAACATTGCTGCCTCTTTTCCGAAATTTCTGGAAAAAGAGATAATGTGCACTCTGGGATCCTGCCCGATCAGTTTCTTTACCTCTCTCACGGTACCGTCCTTGGAACCGTCATCAATATAGAGCAGCTCCAGTTCAATCTCTTTCTCCTTAAAAAAGATATCATTTTTTGTCAGTTCCTGATAAAACAGGGCGACACTCTCTTCCTCATTATAGCAGGGCACTATTACGCTCAACAGGCTCATTTCCACGTCTCCTTAATTCCTTATTCCCTTGTACACATCCAAATAACTCTTCACAGTTTTGGTCTGAATAGCTATATTATACTATCCTTCCGTACATCATTTCAAGGTCAACACTGTACTTTTTCCGCTTTTTGGATTATACTGATTTATATATGTCTTTCGTGAGAAATGCTGCATATAAGAAATGAGGTTATTTATGACTTTTTTTGAACAGTTTTTGAGTAATAAGATCTTCCTGACCGCTGCCTGCGGCTGGCTGGTGGCTCAGGTGCTGAAGACCATAATTCACCTGATCGTCTCTAAAAAGTTCGTTGCCGAGCGTCTGGTAGGCAGCGGCGGTATGCCCAGTTCTCATTCGGCTACCGTATGTTCCCTGGTGACTGCCGTCTGCTATCAGTATGGTGCCGGCAGCTTTGAATTCGCTATCTCTCTGATCCTTGCGATCATTGTAATGTACGATGCCATGGGAGTCCGCCGTGAGACCGGGATTCAGGCACAGGTATTGAATGAAATGCTGAAAGTATTCGAGGATATGGGACGCAGCGAGGTTTCCGCCCATGATAAGCTGAAAGAATTTGTGGGACATACTCCCCTGCAGGTTCTGATGGGTGCATTGTTAGGTATTTTATGCGGTGTGATCATCTATAGTATCGGATAACGGTTCTGATTCACTCCGGATCATTATGTTATATTGTAACAACTGTCGCAACTGTTCAGCACCCTTTCGCAAAACAGCATCTTTGATGCTTTGTTTTATCCTGAATAGTTGCCCCATATTATGAAGTGTCTGTAATCTGAAAATTACAGGTATTTGAAAGGCATGGTTATCAGAATGGGTAATTATAAATTCAGGCAGCGGTCTGTCTTCAGTGCAGTCGCGCTCTTGCTTGCCGCTGCCGTATCGCTCTCCGGATGCGGCAGCTCCAATACTATCATCAATCCGATCTTGCCGGAAGACAGTCCTTCTCCTTCCGCAGACGCAAACGGTGAAGAGCTTCCGGATCCCGTAACTATCGTCGTAGAGGATGATTCCGTACCGCCGAGAGACGGCATGGTCCGCAGCCGTCTCACAAATGAATGGGTGGATGCCGATGTGGCCGCTACCCGCCCGATCGCCGTAATGATTCCCAATGAAAGTTCTGCCATTCCGCAGTACAGTCTGTCCGAAGCGTCCATTCTCTATGAGGCCAATGTCGAGAACCGCATGACACGTATGATGGCTGTATACGAGGGCTGGCAGGATATGGACAAGATCGGCAACATCCGCAGTCTCCGTGATTATTATGCATACTGGGCATTTGAATGGGATGCTTTCATTGTGCATTTCGGAGGTCCTTTTTTCATCAATGATCTGCTGTCCGAAGCCGATACCCAGGATATTGACGGTACTTCCGGTTCCGATGAAGCCGCTTTCTTCCGTACCACGGACCGCAGCATGCCCCACAACGCATACGCTTCCGGTGAAGGTCTGTTAAAGGTGATTGAGAAAAAAGGCTATTCTCTCGGATATCGCGGACTTACAGATGAAAATCATTTCCGTTTTGCCACCAAGGCAGAGCCCAATACCTTAGACCAGTACGGTTCCAAAGCTAAAGATGCCTCTTATATTGATATGTCCGGATGTTATCCGCTGACACGGTGTTATTTCGAATTTAATGAGGAGGACGGATTATATTATCGTTCGCAGCATTTGTCGGGAAATACAGACGGTCCGCATATCGATGCCGTTACCGGTGAGCAGCTGACTTTTAAAAATATTCTGGTGCAGAATACTTTTTATGAAGAATTGGGCGAAGGCTATCTGGCATTCCAGTGTCATGACACTACCCGGGACGGCTGGTTCTTTACCAATGGGCGTGGGATTCATGTGACCTGGGAGAAAAATACCGACTACGGTGCAACCCGGTACTACGACGACAACGGTGATGAGATCGTACTCAATACCGGCAAGACCATGATCTGCATTGTGGAAGACGGAGATTCCTTCACGTTCCATTAGATAGGAGTTAGTAAAATTAGATGTTCTCAAATCGCCGTAGCCCCGGAACGGACAGAATGCCTTCTGGAAGCTGTCCGTTCCGGGAGTTCGTCCGGTTAGCCAACCAACTTTCAATTTACAAAATTATGATATTCGCGCATTTCACGTCATTGGCGAGGTCGTAGACTCTGCCGGTGGTGAGTCCCATGACACGGGGTCTGAGGACGGCATTGGGGATGTTCTCGACGACACGGGCGGTCTCTCCGTTGCTGAGCGCCACATCCGTTCCCACAGGATAGAGGATAACGCTCTCTAAGAAGCACCGCATGACCGTAATATCCAGTTCCTCCGTCATAGACATGATCATTTCCACGGCATCTCTGGGCGAAAACGGCTTCTTATAAGGACGTTCCGTTACCAGAGCATCATAAATATCCGAAACCGAGATCAACCGCGCAAACAGATCGATCTTGTCCCCCGTAACGCTCATCGGATACCCTTTCCCATTCATTTTCTCATGATGCTGCAGCACACCAAGCTTGATCTCCATGGACAGATCCTCCTTCGGCTGAAGGACCCGGTAACCATATACCGAGTGCTGCTTCATGATAGCAAATTCTTCGTCAGTCAGTCTGGCCGCCTTATTCAGGATCTCATTCGGTATCTTCGATTTCCCGATATCATGTAACAGTCCCGCAATACCGATCTCATAAACCTGCCTGTCATCCAGACCGTATTTTCGCGCCACGATCATGGACATTGTTGCCACATCCACACTGTGTTTGAAGGTATACTCGTCGCTGACCTTCAGCGCACCGATATCCACTGCCACCGCATCATTGTCCTCGATAGCCCGCAGCAGATCGTCCGTAATGCTCCTGGATGCATTGGTGAAATCCGGCGACTCTGTATCCTGATACAGATACTGTACACCCTGTGCCACACGACTGCGCACACTCTCGGATATCTGCACCTTAGCCGGATCCTTTACCTTCACCTGCTCATACTTTTTCTGCAGCGGTTCGGGCAGTTCCTGCGTCTTATCCGCATCAGCCGGCTTTACATCCTCTGTCCCCTCACAGGTATAGATTCCGGTAATCCCCATTTTCTTCAGCGCATCAATGTGAAAATCCTCCAGTCGGGTACGTCTGGCGATCAGCACGCGACCTGCCCGGTCTATGATTGCCTGATCGATCATCATTCCCGGCTGCACGATACGCAGCGGCACATATTTTCTCCTGATCATCGGTCCCTTCCCCTTTCCGAATGATTTTGGTTCATGCTTTATTGTAACATATCTTCATGAATTCTTAAAGATATCTGTCAAAAAGCTTAAAACTGCTTAAAAGACTTTTTATGGGACAATCCTTTATACTCTTCTATAGAAAAGACAGTTATTTTGTCAAAAAAGGTTCTAACGGGAGGGATTTCTATGAATGCAAATGCAGCTTATCAGGTTCCGGTGCAACAACGCCGCCGCAGAATTTCCAGGCAGGAGATGCTCCGCAGGAAGCGGGCGATCCGCAGAAGAAAACGCATTGCACGCTTCTTCCGCATTTCCGTTGCTGTTTTGCTGCTTCTCACCGCAGTATCTT
>CAKRRU010000016.1 GCA_934394515.1 uncultured Acetatifactor sp. | reverse complement strand
TCGTGTCCGCTTTCCCCCTGTCTTTCAACACTTTTCAAGAAAATATCAACACTCTCCGACAAACAACTGAAAGAGAGTCCTTCTGTCCGTCCCGGGAGTTCTGTGTTTCTAAAGTTGCCAGTAAACCAGTAGCCCCGGTTGCATATAAGAATAAGCTGACCGTAAACAGACGCCGGCACTTAGCGGGCGTACTTTGGCCGCTTACGTGCCGCTGCGCTCTGTTTCCGAGTGGAAACGATGTCAGCGTTTCTTATATGCAGCCGGGGCTACGGCGATTTGAGAACGACTTACTTAACTAACTTGCTAGTTATATCTCTTACAGGTATTTCTTCAACAGTTCTACCTTATCCAGTTTCTCCCAAGGCAGATCCACATCGGTACGTCCAAAGTGACCATAAGAAGAGGTCTGCTTGTAGATCGGTCTGCGCAGGTCTAACATCTTAATGATCCCTGCAGGTCTTAAGTCGAAGTTCTCGCGGATGATCTCTACCAGCTTGTCATCATGCAGTTTACCGGTACCGAAGGTATCTACCATGATAGAGGTAGGATGAGCTACACCGATGGCATAAGACAACTGAATCTCGCACTTCTCAGCCAGGCCTGCTGCCACGATATTTTTAGCAACATAACGTGCTGCGTAAGCGGCACTTCTGTCCACCTTGGTACAGTCCTTACCGGAGAATGCTCCGCCGCCGTGACGTGCATATCCGCCGTAGGTGTCTACGATGATCTTACGACCGGTCAGACCGCTGTCTCCGTTGGGTCCGCCGATTACGAAACGTCCGGTAGGATTGATGAAGAACTTGGTCTCATCATCGATCATGTCAGCGGGCAGGATCGGATCGAATACATATTTCTTGATGTCCTCATGGATCTGCTCCTGGGATACCTGCTCATCATGCTGAGTGGAAAGTACAACTGCCTCCAGGCGGAACGGCTTGCCGTTCTCATCATACTCTACGGATACCTGGCTCTTTCCATCGGGTCTTAAATAGGAAAGAGTACCATCCTTACGAACCTTGGTCAGCCGTCTGGTCAGCTTGTGTGCCAGAGAGATGGGATAAGGCATCAGTTCGGGAGTCTCGTTGGTAGCATAGCCGAACATCATACCCTGATCTCCTGCGCCGATGGCATCCAGCTGCTCGTCGGTCATATGGCTCTCACGTGCTTCCAGTGCCTTGTCAACGCCCATGGCGATATCTGCGGACTGCTTGTCCAGAGACACCATAACCGCACAGGTGTTGCCGTCGAATCCCTTTTCGGAAGAATCGTAGCCGATCTCGGTTACAGTCTTACGAACGATTGCGGGAATATCAATGTTTGCCTTCGTGGTGATTTCACCCATTACCAGTACAAAACCCGTGTTGGTGCAGGTCTCACATGCTACACGGCTGAATGGATCCTGCTCCATCAGCGCATCCAGTACCGCGTCGGATACTGCGTCACAGATTTTATCGGGATGTCCTTCGGTTACGGATTCCGATGTAAATAAACGTTTTTCCATTTGTCCTCCATTCTGCTTCCTATTAGGAAGAGTGTCGATTGTGTATATGTTACTGTTACTTAAAGTTCTTATCACTCAGAATCATGTCAACGATATCGCAAATGTGACTCTGAATGGTACAAAAAAGTCCGCTTGCATAAGCGGACTGATTTATCGATTGATCAAATCCTCTTATTGTTCGACAGTTGCTCGCTCAGGTGGGCACCTTCCGCATCTTGTCATGCGGGGTTGCCGTGGCTTCTTCGATCCTATGTATCTCCACCACTCTGAATAAGGGAAAGTCTATATGAACTTTTCTACGCTAATTAACTTACTATGAGTTCCCTGTTTTGTCAACAGACATTTTTTCTCATTTGTTGTCAACCGATTTTCAGCTTGAATTTCTGTAAGTCTCTCTCGGTCTCAATCAACTCGATCTGCGCTCCCAGTCCCTGCAGCTTCAAGTGGAAATCCTCATAACCTCTCTCAATGTAGCGGATGTCATCCACGGTGGAAAATCCTTCCGCTGCCATAGCTGCCAATACCAGTGCTGCGCCGGCTCTCAAGTCCGGTGCGGAAATATTGGCTCCGGTATATCTGGAGACGCCATCGATAATGGCGGTATTGCCCTCTACCTTGATGCTTGCACCCATACGGGTCAGCTCATCCACATATTTGAAACGATTCTCGAAAATACTCTCCGTCACAATACTGGTTCCCTTGGAAAGTCCCAGCGCTACCGTGATCTGCGGCTGCATATCCGTAGGGAAGCCCGGATAAGGAAGGGTCTTCACCTGCGTATGCTGCAGAGGCTTGGATGCCACCACACGAATGCAGTCATCTGCCTCTTCCACTTCACAGCCGATCTCCAACAGCTTTGCAGTGATAGATTCCAGATGCTTGGGGATCACATTTTTCACTGTAACGTCTCCCTTGGTCACAGCTGCGGCAAACATAAAAGTACCTGCCTCGATCTGATCGGGAATCACCGCATACTCTGTACCGTGCAGACGGGAAACACCTTTGATACGGATCACATCCGTACCGGCGCCTTTGATATTCGCGCCCATACTGTTCAGGAAATTGGCAAGATCTACCACATGCGGTTCCTTTGCGGAATTCTCAATAATGGTGGTACCTTCCGCCATCACTGCCGCCATCATGATATTGATGGTCGCACCCACGCTGACTACATCCATATAAATATGGCTGCCGTGCAGCTGTTCCGCATGCGTCTTGATCAGTCCATGCTCGATTTTCACATCCGCGCCCAGAGCCCGGAATCCCTTGATATGCTGGTCAATGGCACGACAACCGATATCACAGCCGCCGGGAAGTGCCACCTCCGCATGCTTATATTTTCCGAGAAGAGCTCCAATCAGATAATAGGATGCTCTGATCTTCTTGATATTTTCATCTTCTACTACAAGTTCGCTGATATTGGATGCATTGAGCGTCACTTTATGCCGCTCTGTGCGCTTTACGATCACACCTATGTTCTCCATAGCGCACAAAAGTACATTTGTATCTCTTACATCCGGCATATTTTCTATATAAACAGTCTCATCCGTCATTACGGAAGCAGCAAGAATAGGAAGTGCCGCATTCTTGGCACCTCCTATTTCAACTTCTCCGACTAATGGATTACCGCCTTTAATTGCGTATTGTTCCATTGTTTCTTACCTCTGTCATTCTCAGATCAGAAAAACCTTCTTATGCACTTATACCATATTTTTGCACATTTGTAAATACAGTGCCCTAATTCAGATACTTTAACGGGTTCACCTGGCTGCCATTGATCAGGATCTCAAAATGAAGATGAGGTCCCGTACTTACGCCGGTATTACCGCTCAGTGCAATACGTTCTCCCTGTTTTACCGTCTGTCCTACCTTTACGAGCACCTTGCTCAGATGGCCGTATCTGGTCTGCCGGCCGTCCTCATGGTTGATATAGACGCAATAACCGTATCCGCTTCCCCATCCGGCTCTGGCCACCGTACCACCGCAGGAGGCAAATACCGCTGTTCCGGTAGGTACTGACCAGTCTACACCCTTATGATAACTGCTGGCGCCCTTGGTCGGTGCTTTTCTGCGCCCGAAGTTGGAACTCAGGCGTCCGCCGGAAATCGGCTTGATATAGGTAGGAGGAATCTTGGTACCGCGTTCCACGATCTTGGGAACTGCCTCCATTACTACTTCTTCTTTTAAAATATCTCTCGTGACTTCTCTGTCATTCAGATAAGATACATCCGCAACCACACGACGGAATCCGGCGGAAGGCTGCTGTAATATCTTCGTCTGCGTCGTATACCAGGAATCATTATCTACATAAATCACATCTGCATCATAGATTTCTTCATAATAATTCTGTTCCATGCGCTCCACGGAAAGCTCCGGTTCCGGAACGGTAATGATCAGCTTGTCCCCTACACGGATCGTGGAATTTTCATCTGTCAGTGTCTCACTGTTCATGGCAATGATCTGGTCGATAGGGATATTGACTTTGATTGAAATCTCTGACAGCGTATCTCCGCTGACAACTTCGTATTCTCCGGGTGTCTCCTGATCCTTGATCACATCTTCCACTGCCTGATCCAAAGGTGTCAGCATACTTTCCGGAAGGTAAGTCTCCACGATCTCCACCTTTTCCGCAAAATCCACAGTCATCAGACCCAGATCATAATCCTCGAAATCCTTCTCGCCCTGCTGCTCCGCCCGGGAGCCTGCCTGATCCAGCGCAGTCTGAACACCACCCGCATAGATGGCTTCTTCCTTCTGTTCTTCCTGTGCGGTCAGTTCCTGTCTGTTCACAACCTCTGTGGTCAGAACATTAAATTCCTTCTGTGCATCGTGAAGCAGTTCCACGCTGAATTTGCTTTCACTATCGTATTTGTCCACGGCCGCCTGCAGCAGGGACTTCACCTCATCCACACTGGCCAGGTTGACCATGTACTCATTTACCTTCATTGTATAGGATCTGTGGGAAGTCTCGCGAATGCTGTTTTCCAGCTCATTCTGCATTGCTGAAAGCAATGTATCCTCGTTAGATAAAGTACCCCACAGCACTTCTTCTCCGACCAGTTTCAGATCTGCATCCATAAAAACCATATCGTCACTCCGGGATGCAATACTCCTTCTGGCTTCCTGTAGGAGCAGCTCCGCTCTGTCGGCCTCGCCGACAGTTCCGATCTCATTGCCGTTCAAAAATACATGAAAGTAATTCTCTCCGGTCTTTTCAAACGCAGCATAGCCTTTTAAGAAAAACAGGCTCACAAAAAGTGTTGCCAGCGTTGCTTTCACATATGTATATTTTACTCTTTTAGAGTAAGATGTCAGTTTTTTCATTGATTCCTTCTCGATCTATCGTATCTGTCAAACAGTATGCCCACGCAGGGGGAACTGTATACCTTTTTCTAAACGTTTTCTCGCACGCCCCACGTCATGCTTTGTGCCCATGTTCCTGCAATGCACTCGCCGCTTATTGGGCACTTCGCTTGGGGACTACTGTAATAACTTTGTAACATATAGATTCTAACAGCATTTATATACCTTGTAAAGAAAGAATGTATGTTCTTTTTGTGTTTTGCTGTGATATAATAACGTAAAAGAACCGGAAGGAGGACACCTCGTGAACGACCCGATCATTTTTCATATTGATGTGAATTCCGCTTTTTTAAGCTGGACGGCTCTGGACAAACTGCAGCAGGGCAATCCCGTGGATCTGCGCACCATTCCGGCGATTGTCGGCGGCGACACTTCCACCCGGCACGGTATCGTCCTGGCCAAATCCATCCCTGCGAAAGCCTTTGGAATCACCACCGGTGAGCCTGTGGTCAATGCTTTGCGCAAATGTCCGAATCTGGTCATGGCTGCTCCGAATCATAACATGTACCGAGAAAAGAGCCGGCAGCTCATGGATCACCTCTCCGCTATCTGTCCCGATATCGAACAGGTCAGCATCGACGAATGTTATATGGACTATACGCCCATTGCCGGGAATTACGATTCGCCCGAGGAAGCTGCCGCATATATCCGGAACTCCGTATTTGAAAAATTTAAATTTACTGTAAATGTGGGGATTTCCGATCGAAAAGTGCTTGCCAAGATGGCTTCGGATTTTGAAAAACCGGATAAGACACATACCTTATATTATAGAGAGATCCGGCAGAAGATGTGGCCGCTCCCCGTCTCCGACCTGTTTACCTGCGGACGCTCCAGTACCGAAACCCTTCACAAACTCGGGATTCTCACCATCGGTGACCTTGCACGTACTGATCCTGCGATTTTGGAAGCGCATCTGAAAAGCCACGGACGCAATCTGTGGCAATACGCCAACGGTATTGATCCTTCCACAGTAACGGTGGAACGTTCCGAAGCAAAAGGAATCGGCAATTCGACGACGCTTGGCAACGACGCTCTGACCAAAGAAGAAGCTTACAAGGTACTGCTGTCCCTCTGTGAATCCGTAGGCAGGCGTTTGCGCGCGTCTCACAAACTGGCAGGACAGATCTGTACGGAAATACGTTACAGTGATTTCCGGAATGTTTCTCACCAGATGCCGTTAGACGTGCCCACTTCTTCGGTGAACCTCCTGTATGAAAATGCCTGTGCCCTGTTTGACGAACTGTGGGATGCTTCGCCGATCCGCCTGTTGGGCGTCCGTACTTCGAAACTTGTACCGGAAGACGAACCGGTCCAGCTCAGCCTCTTCGACTTTGCTGCGCCGCGCTCCGAAAAACAGAAAAAACTCGATGACGCACTGGATGACATTCGTGCAAAATACGGCAAAGACGCCATCAAACGGGGACGTTTTCTCTAAAGCTGTTTTTTCTAACGCTGCGTGGTAATAATCATGTTGAGTACCGCTTTCGACTCGCCGATATTGCGATAGGTATGTCTGCGGTCACAGGCAAAATAAAGCGAGCTGCCCGTTTTCACCAGGAAACTGCCATCCTCCAGCACCAGTTCGATCTCTCCGGATACCACGGTCAGATACTCCCATGTCTGTTCTCCGTGGGATTCGCTTTCCATCCTGGCGTTCCGGGCGAGCTCTCCCTGATAAATTTCGAAATTCCTGCCCGCATCATAAGGGAGCATCACATAGATCCGGTACTCTCCCTCTCTTGCCTTGAACACCGGAGCTTCCTCCGGGGAGGGCATCACCATGATCTCCTTTCTGTCATAGATCAGCTGCTCAAACGGCACCTTTAATCCTTCCACGATTTTCCCGATCGTGGAAACTGTGGGATTGGATTCTCCCCTCTCGATCTGCCCCAGCATGCTTTTGCTGACACCGGTGCGCTCTGCCAGCATATCCAGGCTCATGTTTTTCGACTTCCGTATTCTTTTCAGATTACATGCTATGTTTTTGTCTATCTGCGTCATATGCTTCACCCAGACTTTCCCAGATATTAAAAGAAAAAGCACCAGACGCTTTCGTCTGATGCTACTTCTTCGTAGTAAATGTTCTTATTTATAATATCTAATCATACCCAACCCGTTCAAAAACGTCAAGCTATTTTTTGCGTACGCTGTATCCGAAAGTTCCCAGCAGTTCACCGCATCCAAAATAGGAACCGTGGGAGTAAATGATGGGGTCTGCCTGTTCTAAGTGGAACTTGTGATTCTCATCCATGTATCTTTCATCCGCATGGACAGCAACCACATCTGCCAGAAACATATCGTGGGATCCCAGAGGAAGTACCTGTTTTACCTTGCATTCGATATTGACGGGGCTCTCCCCGATCATAGGCGCTTTCACCTGTGATGCCGGAATAGCCGTCAAGCCCATTTCTTTGAATTTATCCACATCACGTCCGCTTTTTACGCCGCAATAGTCCGTCGCAAAAGTCAGCTCTTTTGTCGTCAGGTTAATGACGAACTCTCCCGTCCCTTTTAAGATCGGATAGGAATATCTCTCCGGCCGGACAGAGATCGATACCATCGGCGGATTCGTACATACTGTGCCTACCCATGCCACAGTAAGAATGTTGGGGCGTCCGTCCCGATCTGCCAGACTTACCATGACAACCGGCAGGGGATACAACATATTCCCCGGCTTCCAAAGTTCTTTTCCCATAAATACTCTATAACCTCATTTCTATCATCCTATAACATCTTCAACTATCCGTGCCAAATACCGGTGTTTAAAAAATATGAAGAATGTTCAAAACATGAATTACAATGTCTGCGATCGCCGCTACCAATGCCGCAACAGAAACCCCCATCACCGCATTCAGCTTTCCGTTCAGCCCCGACTTAACACCGGAAACGATAGCCTCGGTCTGTTTCTCGTTTTCCTCAACTACGGCAGCCTGCACATTGCGGTATACCTTGACGCATTCCTTATGAACACCCTCTTCACTGCTGCTCAGTTTTTCCTCAAAAAGACTTTTGAGTTCCTCCAGTGCCGCAGTGCTCTGCTGAATCTCCTCAATCTTTGCTGTATACTCCTGCGCAAGCTCCTGTAACTTAGCGGAATTTTCCTCCTGCAGTCTGTTCATGGCAGCTGCACCTTCCTCGGACAGCTTCGTCACTTCCGGAGCAATGATCTCAGCCATCAGGCGCTCCATCTCCTGATTGATTGCCTTCAGTTCCTTATTGACCTGCTGCATCTGCGCCAGACATTCATCGTATTCCCGCAACTGGCTCTTCAGCTGATCCATCTCTTCCGCATCCGCTGCGGAATTTGCTTTGATCATTTCCTGCGCATTGAGCTTTTGTGCAAGTTTATCCATAAAAGTATCCATCCATTTTCCTCCAAACATGTTTGTCCCTCATGTGAACCGTTTCCATTCAAAGTTTCCTCAGTCTTATGAGCATCATCAAACTTTCTTATAAATCCTGCACCCAACAAATATTTAATGATATTTACCGAACTTTGAATCGCTGCAAAATATATACAATTTTTTTCTTTGATGGGGCATTTTCTCTGTATATATCGTTTTTATTTTATCATGTTTATCTCACAGATACAACTAAAACCCCATGAATCCTGCATTTTTAGGCGTTCTTTCTTTTTGTGCAATTTGTACAATTTCTTTTTTTAAGTTTTTCGTTTTTCGTAATATTCACTAAGTTTTCACACGATGTTCATAATTTATTCATAATTCATTGGTATACTTTAATCACAGTCAAGGAAATGATAAAGTTTCCAAACAAAAGCATATAAGATAAATTTTTTCATAATAGCCCAGGCGCCGAAAGGTGTCTGGGCACTCCTCATTTTATGCGTCCGATCTGGCGTATGCATTTTTCATTTGCCCGCTCAGTTCATACAATATTTTGTCCCACGATTCCGTATTTGCAGCATGTACCACGCTCTTGCAGTTTTCTCCTTTGCAATTTTCTTTCTATCCATTATAATAATGGGAACAACAAAATTACTTTTTTCAAATTCCGGAGTTATTTTTATGAAATATTACCTTGCCCCCATGGAGGGGCTTACCACTTATCATTTTCGAACCTGTTGGAACCGCTGTTACGGCGGCATGGACAAATATTTTACCCCGTTTATCTCCAACCGGCGCATGAACAGCCGCGAGCGTGGCGATGTGCTGCCGGAACATAATGCAGGTATGTATACCGTGCCACAGATTCTTACAAATAAGGCAGAAGATTTCCTGTCTCTGGCAGACCAGCTGGCCGGATACGGCTATCAGGAAGTCAATCTGAACCTGGGATGCCCTTCCGGCACCGTAGTAGCCAGGAATCGGGGCGCAGGATTCTTAGGAACCCCCAGGGAACTAGAGGCTTTTCTGGATGAAATCTTTGAAAAATGTCCGTTGGCAATCTCCGTCAAAACACGCATTGGTATGAATGATCTGAATGAATGGTCAACTTTGCTTCAGATCTATCGGAAATTCCCTATGAAGGAACTGATCATCCACCCAAGGCTTCAGTCCGAAGGTTACAAAGGGACACCACATCTGGATGCTTTTGCCGCAGCCGTCGATCTCCTGGAATGTCCACTATGCTATAACGGTGACATTACTTCCCCGGAAACACTGACCCGGATTCTGGACAAACTGCCCATGATCGATACGGTCATGATCGGTCGGGGCATTCTGCAAAATCCGGGATTGTTGCAGCAGTTAAAGTCTTCCGAGCAGTCTGCCGTGGGAACTGCGGAACGCCTGGCTGTATTGAAGGAATTCCACAACCTTCTCCTGTGCGGTTATCAAGAAATCATGTCCGGTGATACGAACACCCTGTATAAGATGAAGGATCTCTGGACCTTCCTAAGTGACAGTTTCGAAACACCGGAAAAATATGTAAAAAGAATCCGCAAGGCAAAAGATATCGGCGAATATAAGCTTGCTGTCAATGCCTTGTATAAGGAATGTATCCTAAAATAATCGGCATTATTCCCCGATATCGAACTGTTCTCCTTCATTGGCTTCTTCCATGACGACCCTAGGCTCCGGAATTCCGTTTTTCTGTCACTTCTCTCCACTCACTCTTGTGGAGACCACCTTCGTCAGCGGCACCATGGAGATTGCCACCTCACCATCCGGTCTCCGGGTGATTAACGTCGCTCCGCGCTGCACGTATTGTTTCGCGATACCGGAATACCCCAGATAATCGATAGACATCCCGTAAGTCATCCGGATACCCTGATAAGTCAGAGACAACGTATTCAAATGATCATGTCCACAGAAGATCCATTTCAACAGACCGTTATCCACTGCTTTCTGGAAAAAATGAGGCTCACGGTTCGAGATTCCGAAATATTCGTCTTTTTCCCCGATACTGCCGTGCTCGTAAATGACACTATGGTCACCCAATTTCATCTTCTCATAAGCTTCCTTGAACTCTGCCGGCGGAATATGGAAAAAGGCCATGGCGGGAACTTTTCCGGCGTTCAATTTCTCCATGCACCAGTCGGTCTGATCCTCATGGATACAGTCAAATCCGCTGAAAAACCAGCCATCACCGTACATGTTGGAGTCCAGCATGATCAGCGGTAAGAGCAGGTGATCTTCACTGTCTACCAGGTTCAGCACAAAGTTGCCCACACCGGCTATTGGATTTTTCACACTGTGTTCATATCTTCCTTTGGTGAAAACAGCATATTTTCCTGTAGCAAAAATATCGGCGAGCTGCTCCTTGTTGCAGGCAGAACCCATCTCGCAATCATGGTTGCCAAACACAAACGTATACGGAATCTGAAAATCATCCAGAAATGCCAGCAGCTTCTGTGCCTGCTTCCGGTTATTCATCGTACCGCTTTTCGGGAAAAACGGGAACACCGAGTCTCCGGTCAGGACGATCAGATCAGGGTGCGTCCGGTGGATCAAATCCGTGACCGCAGATAACGCCAGCCTGTCCTTTTTCCCGGAAAAGAGGCCGAAACCGAGGTGCAGATCCGTCAGTTGTAAAATTTTGTAATCTCTGTCATCCGGGATACGAAGAGAAAATGTCTCTTCATCGAGGATGAAGAAGTTGGGAGAAGTATACATAAGGAAACCTCGCTTTTTAACTCAGCGGAATCAATGCTCCCACAGCCGAGAGAATCGTGGAAATCACCATCAACACCTGAAAAGGCACCGTGCCGATCACGCCGCAGATAGGACTGCTGCCGGCCTTTTTTCTCGACTTGCCGTACGTCAATACCAGCATAATGCTCACCAGCACCACGACGCCACTCATGATACGGGTCAACACGATAAAACTGTTCACGCCGAAAATCGCAAAAAGGATGCAGGGAACCGTCGCGATCAGCCAGCTGATCCGGTTGCCGATGCCGATCTGTTCATGGACGACGTCACGCAGCGCCAGCGTGTTGGACCAGAATGTAGTCAACAGCGCAAACAAGGAAAATACACCTGCCAGGACCATTGCCCAGGCACCGATACTTTCTCCCAGCTGCATATACGCAAGCTCTTTTTCCAAAGCGCCTTTCGTGCCCAACAATACTGTGCCCGTCACGATCAGGACAAATACCGAGGAAAGTCCGAAGCCGATAAAGATAGAGCTGCGAATCTTTTTCACATTGCCGTCCAGTCCCTTCACTACCTGAATCACCGCCTGATTCGCAGAGGTAGCGAACACCACCATGCTGTATAATGCCAGCAAATTGTTCCAGTGGAAATCTGCTCTCTGCAGGGAATTCAGCGGATGCATAAATGTACCGACTGTCATCACCGCTACGATTCCCATTAAGATAATGACAGCATATTTTTGTGCAATGCCTACCGCCTTCATACCGATAAATACAACCACGCCGGCGATTGTATAATATAGGATCTGCGCAAGGACAAAGGGCATCCCGAACCAGTTCACGAAAATCTGCGCACCGCCGTTGATGTTGCCGCTGACACCGATCATGATTGCCAGGCCATATACTACAAACACACACCAGCTGAAAATCTGCTTCATTTTTCCATGAAACAACTCGCCTTCGAAGCTTTTGACCAACTGGACACCACCGTTATTGTAAGACAATTCGGCAATGATCAGATGCAGGATTACGTTCACGCAATAAGCTACCAGCACCATCCACACGACATCGAGCATACTGTTCTTCGTCGCAAGATACGGTACGGCGATGATGCCTGTGCCGATACTGTTGCCGACGATCATGCTGATGGCTTCAAAAGTGGTCAAATGGGCTTCGGATTGGATGGGATGTGTGGTTGTGGGCATATGAAAACCTCCTTTGTGGCAACTATTCTTTCTTCTCTTGCAGCATACCTTTGATCTTCACGCCGCTCAAGTCTACATCCAGCACAATCTTCACCATCCAGAAGAACAACAGCAGTACCAGCATCGGAATCACGCAGGAGGTAATGATCATCACGGCAACCGCTTCGATAAAGTGATTCAGTGAATTCTCCACTTTTTCTACCAGTTCTTCGGAGGAAATCGCTACATTTTCCACAGCGTTCGTTACAGTTTCTTTGGCGTTGGAGAGGGCGTCTTTAGCCATATCTAAGATGTTGCTGCCGTAGCCGAAGATACCGTCGGTACTGTCCTGTGTTGCGCTTTCGGTATCGGTTTTTGCAGTGTTTTCTGTAGATTTTTCTGTCTCAGTATTGCCGTCTGTCTCCGTTCCGGTCGTACTGCTTTCTGCGCCGGTATTCTCTAATACATTCTGCGTATTTTTTGCTTCGTCGATGGTCTCCTGTATCTGCGCCTGATAGGTGTCTCCGATGAGATCGGAGATTTTGACGCTGGCAGGCACAACGAGGAAGATTGCGATGCCGAATACTGCCAGCTTCTCAGCCAGTTTCCGCACGGTCGCATTTTCAAAAATCAGATTCAGTATCCATAGGCCGCAGGCAATCGGTATCAGATATGTAAATGCCACATAGCCCGTGATGGTCACAAGGTATTTTTCCAGATAGATCGCACACAGGACGATCAGCAGATAACCGCTGACGTCTGCCATTTTCTCCGCGATGGGTGTTGCGGTGTCCCCCGGGAGCAATGTGATCAGCGCTGAAGTTACTGTGGAAGCTGCGGTGAGTTCCATGACGGTCTGCTTTTTCTCATCCAGGGAGGCTATGGTCTTCTGATGATTTTCCGGAGCAGCGGCGTATTTTCCGACTACCGTTACCGATAATACGGCAATCAGTAATAAAATGATTGCTGTGATAGCTTTTGTTTTGTTAATATTTATGTTCATCTTCCTGTCCTCTTTCTCTTATTTGCTGTTACTATGCAAAACTGATTTATATCCGTTTCTGTTTCTGATTCTTATTTTTATACTATATTACACTTTTAGAACCATTATTTCAAAAACATCCGCAGCAGTTTCTCTTTTCTCTCATTATATTTCTGGTATCGTATGGGCAGATCCATCCATGTTTTCTTATCGACGATACTGCGGTAATGGCTGAAGGTCTCGAAGCCGGTCTTGCCGTGATATCCTCCCATGCCGCTCTCTCCCACGCCGCCGAAGGGCATGGCACTGGTGGCAAGGTGGATGATGGTGTCGTTGATGCAGCCGCCTCCGAAGTGGCACTGATCCAAAATACGCCGTTTTGATTTTTTGTCTTCGCTGAAAAGGTACAATGCCAAGGGATGCGGATGTTCCTCTACGCAGCGGATTGCCCAGGATATAAAGTCCTGCCTACCGTCATATGTCAGCACCGGCAGGATCGGTCCGAAGATTTCTTCTCCCATGACGGCATCCTCCCAGGTCACGTTTGTCATCACGGCAGGCGCGATGCGCAGTGTCTGCTCGTCATATTGTCCGCCGCAGACGGTCTTGTCCGGATCGATCAGTCCCAATAATCTATGAAAATGCTTCTCATTGATGATTTTGCCGTAATCGGGATTCTGTAAGGGATTCTCGCCAAACTGTCTATTGATTTCCGACCGGATAGCATCCACCAGTTGATTATGAATGCGGCTGTCGCACAGGATATAATCCGGTGCAACGCAGGTCTGGCCGCAATTTAAGTATTTTCCGAAGACGATGCGTCTCGCTGCCAGAGGGATATTCGCTGTCGCATCTACGATGCAGGGGCTCTTGCCGCCCAGTTCGAGTGTCACAGGGGTCAGGTATTCTGCGGCATGGCGGAGTACTTCACGTCCTACGGTCTTACCTCCGGTAAAGAAGATCATATCGAACTTTTGCTGCAGCAATGCCTGATTCTCTGCCCGACCGCCGGTGACCACGGCTACATATTCCGCCGGAAAGCATTCTTCTATGATTTTCTGAAGCACTGCTGCCGTCGCAGATGCATAGGCACTGGGCTTCACCACGGCGGTATTGCCTGCGGCAATGGCGTCGATCAGGGGATCCAGTGTCAGCAGCACCGGATAATTCCATGGGCTCATGATCAGCACAGTTCCGTAGGGTGACGGTGACCGGAAGCTTCTTGCCGCGAACTGCGACAGTGGTGTGGGGACACGTTTTTCCTTCATAAGTCCTATCAAATGCTTCTGTATCCAGGTCAGTTCAGACAATGTCAGCCCGATCTCGCACATGTAGCTTTCCATCCGGCTTTTCCCCAGATCCTGCTGTAGGGCAAGATCCAGATCTGCCTCATGCCGCTGTAGAGAAGTCTTCAATTTTCCCAGTTGTTCCCGGCGGAAGCGCTCTGACAGCGTGGCTCCCGTAGTGAAATATTCTCTTTGCCTATTCAGAATTGTCTTGATTTCCTGCTCTGTCATATATTCTCCAAGTTTCCTCACGTCTATAGTTTTTCCGCTGATGCTATCGTATAGACCTTATATTATCGAATTTTCTCCTGTTTCGCAACTGTCGCGACACTTGCACAAAAACGGCAGAGCCCATAAGGTACTCCGCCGTTCATTAAAAACATCTTTTTGTCTTAAGTTCCTTCCTATTATCCTATTTCCACGCAAAATTCACCATGCCGTACACATAGATAAACAGCACCGCCGCCGGCACGAAGTATTGGAACACCGGCCGCATCCAGGACTGTACTTTCAGACCTTTGCCCATGTTGGCTTCTTCCAGGAACTTATCCCAGCCCCAGCCGACTTTGCAGCAGCAAAATATTACCAGCAGGATCGAACCGATTGGCATGATATTGGTCGACACAAGGAAATCCCAGAAGTCCAGCCAGGTCGTACCTGCCGCAAACGGCTGGAAATGAATCACACTGAAGCCCAGCGCTGTGGTCAGTGCCAACAGGAAACACACGATTCCGCACACGAGGCAGCCCACCGGTCTGGACCAGCCGGTCAGTTCTCTGACCATCGCCAGAATATTCTCGCACACGCCAAGTACCGTGGACATCGCAGCGAATACCATGAACAGGAAAAATAGCGTTCCCCACCATCTGCCGCCTGCCATGTTGTTGAACACGGTCGCCATCGTATCGAACAACAGACTGGGGCCTGCGGTAACCTCAACGCCATAGGTAAAGCAGGCCGGGAAAATAATGATTCCGGCGATCACTGCCACCAGGGTATCTAACGTAATAATGTGAATCGACTCTCCCATAAGGGATCTGTCTTTGCCGATATAGCTTCCGAAGATAGCCATGCCGCCCATACCGACAGACAGGGTAAAAAATGCCTGGTTCATGGCTCCTACCACAACAGATCCCGTGATCTTCGAAAAATCGGGAATCAGGTAGAAAGCCAGTCCTTCTTTTGCGCCGGGCAATGTAAAACTGTGCACTGCCAGTACCAGCATCAATACGATCAGCGCAGACATCATATATTTTGTGATGCGCTCCAGTCCGCCCTGTAGGTTAAAACTCAAAATAACGAATGCAATTACAAGCGTAACCAGCAGATAGCTCACATCCACGGACGGCGTAGTGATCATCTTTTCAAATCCGAAGTCCTGATTCTGTCCTGTCAGAAATTTTACGAAATAATAGAGGATCCAGCCGGATACCACTGCGTAAAATGCGATCAGTGCCACGTTACCGATCAGGCAGACGATTCCCCACAGGTTCCATTTGCCCCTGCCGTTTGATAACTTTCGATACATATACAGCGGACTCGTCTGCGCCGCACGCCCTACGGAAAATTCCATGATCATCGTCGGCAATCCAAACACCACCAGACAGATCACATAGATCAGCATAAAGCTGCCGCCACCGTTCTGCCCACACATCCACGGGAACTTCCACACATTTCCGCAGCCGATAGCACACCCCGCCGACAACATGATAAATCCTAAACGACTCCCCAGTCTTTCTCTATTTTCCATAACCCCGATCCTTCCCAAAAATTTTTCGTTCTGTCTCTGATTCCAACGCAAATTTTAGTCCTGCTTTTATCTTTATCGGAATGTCTTACATCGAAACTTTTTCAGATATTTTCTGCATTGACAGCCCTATTTAGTCATTATATAATTTGCTTAAGCATTTGAAAAACGAATTATTTTCATCGCATTCATCGAAAATCTCAATATAAAATAAAACAGCGTTTGTTCTCAGAAACAGGGATTTTATCGGAACCAAATATCAGAAAAACGCAGAAAGGCACGACTTTCATGGACGTCAAAAATCTGGAAACTTTTGTCATGGTAAATGAATTGAAAAGCTTCACCCTTGCGGCCGGGCGTCTTGGATATACCCAGTCCACGGTATCTTTTCAGATTAAACAGCTGGAAAAAGAGTTGTCGATTCCTCTGTTCGAGCGCATCGGACATTCCGTAACGCTGACCAACGAGGGGGAAAAGCTGTTGCCGCTAGCGCAGCAGATCCTGCGTCTGTCCGCGGAAGCCACCCATATCTCCGGAAACACGGCACCGGAAGGCTTGGTACGGATCGCCATTGCGGAATCTCTCGCCAGCTGGGAATTTCACAGTCGCTTCAAAGATTTTCATGAGAAATATCCCGGCATCCGCCTGAAAATCATCGCTGCCAGCACAGATGAAATGTTCCGGATGCTGGGGCAGAATCAGGTCGACATCGTGTACACACTGGATCGCCGCATTTTTAATCAGAATTATGTGACAGCCTTTGAAGCCCCGGTAAATATCCACTTTGTCGCCGACGCAGAGCACCCCTTGTCCGAAAAAAGCCAGATTACGTTATCGGAACTGCTTGCCTATCCACTGATCTTAACCGAGAAAAATATGAGCTACCGTGCTGCTTTGGACGAGCGGCTCTCGCAGGACGGCAAAGAGGCGCAGCCGATCATGGAAGTGGGCGATACCCAGCTGATCCGCAATCTCCTGTGTCAGAATCTCGGTATCTCCTATCTGCCGGAATTCATGGTTGCCGCAGACCTGGCAAATGGTAACCTCGTAAGTCTCCCCATGCCGGAGATCCAGCCGGATATCTGGCGGCAGTTATTGTACCACCGCAACAAATGGATCTCTCCGGAGTTAAAATGCGTAATAAAATACCTGCAAGAGGAATAATCTCTTGCAGGTATTTTACTACATAAATAACAACCCAATGCTATGTACTAGGAACGCTGCCACCCATGCGACGAAGCACTGCCAGAATACGACACCGACAGCCCATTTTCCGCCCAGTTCTCTGCGGACGGAAGCAATCGCTGCCACGCAGGGGGTATACAGCAGACTGAATACCAGCAATGTTGCCGCAGCAAGCGGTGTGAGAACCGTGGCAATACTGCTGCCGAACAATACTTCCAGTGTTGCTACGACGCTTTCTTTTGCCATGAATCCGCTGATCAGGGAAGTACAGATTCTCCAGTCCCCCAGTCCCAGCGGCTTAAACAGCGGTACCAGCAGTCCGGAGATCATTGCCAGCATACTGTCCGCAGAATCCTCCACCAGATTCAGTTTCAGGTCAAAGCTCTGCAGGAACCATACCACGATCGTCGCGATGAAGATCACGGTAAATGCCTTCTGCAAAAAGTCTTTTGCCTTCTCCCACAGCAGTTGTCCGACGTTCTTCGCTCCGGGCAGACGGTAATTCGGTAATTCCATGACAAACGGTACCGGCTCACCTTTGAACAAAGTTCCCCGATACAAAAATGCGACCAGTATGCCGATCACGATTCCCAGCAGATACAGTGCAGACATGATCAGCCCTCCTTTTCCCGGGAAGAACACGCTTACAAAGAAAGAATAGATCGGCAGTTTTGCGGAGCAGCTCATAAACGGAGTCAGCAATATCGTCATCTTACGGTCTCTTTCACTGGTCAGGGTACGCGTCGCCATGACCGCCGGAACCGTACAGCCGAAACCGATCAGCATCGGCACGATACTTCTTCCGGACAGTCCAATCTTACGCAACAGTTTATCCATGACAAATGCCACACGGGCAATATATCCGCTGTCTTCCATCAGAGACAGGAAGAAGAACAAAGTCACCACGATCGGCAGGAAACTTAAAACGCTTCCCACACCGGTAAAAATACCGTCAATGACAAGACTGTGAACCGCGCTGTTTACATGTGCCGCCGTCAGTGCCGCATCCGTCAGATCCGTCAGTTTTCCGATCCCCAGCTCCAAAAGTCCTTGCAGCCATGCTCCGATCACGTTAAAGGTCAGGTAAAATACCAACACCATGATCACAATAAAACAGGGAATTGCGGTGTATTTTCCGGTGAGAATCCGGTCGATTTTCTCACTGCGGATCCGCTCCTTGCTCTCCTTCGGCTTGACTACCGTCTGTTCGCACAATCTCTCAATAAAATCAAAACGCATATCCGCGATTGCCGCACTTCTGTCCACGCCGCGCTCCGTCTCCATCTGACAGACGATATGCTCCAGCATTTCCTGCTCGTTTTTATCCAGTTGCAGCTTCTCCAGGATCAGGTGATCACCTTCGATTGCCTTATTCGCCGCAAAACGAAGAGGTAACTTTGCCGCTTCCGCGTGATCTTCAATCAGATGACAAACCGCATGAATACAACGGTGTACCGATCCGTCGTGATCGTTTTTATCACAGAAATCCTGGCGCAGCGGACGCTCCTGATATTTTGCCACATGCAGGGCATGGCGGATCAATTCGTCAACGCCTTCGTTTTTCGCTGCAGAAATCGGGATCACAGGAACCCCTAAAAATGCCTCCATGGCGTTCACATCGATAGAACCGTGATTGCCCGTGACTTCGTCCATCATGTTCAGCGCCACGACCATGGGGATATCCATTTCCAACAGTTGCATGGTAAGGTACAGGTTACGCTCAATATTGGTGGCATCTACGATATTGATGATTGCTCTGGGCTTTTCATACAGGATAAAATTACGGGACACGATTTCCTCACTGCTGTAAGGAGACATGGAATAAATGCCCGGCAAGTCAGTCACCAGTGTCTCCGGGTGTCCTTTGATCGAGCCATCCTTGCGGTCCACCGTAACACCGGGGAAGTTGCCCACATGCTGATTCGACCCTGTTAACTGATTAAACAGTGTCGTCTTGCCACAGTTCTGGTTTCCCGCCAGGGCAAAGGTCAGTGTCGTGCCCTCCGGCAGCGGATTTTCGTCCTTTTTCGAATGATATTTTCCGTCCTCACCAAGCCCCGGATGTGCCGCATCGGTCACGCGGTCAAGTCCTTTATGTTCCTTTGTTCTCTTTGCAATCGGTGCGATCTCGATCTGATCTGCTTCCGCCAGACGCAAAGTAAGTTCATAACCGTGTACCTGCAATTCCATAGGATCCCCCATCGGTGCCAGCTTCACCACGGTCACTTCCGCCCCGGGGATCATACCCATATCCAGGAAATGCTGTCTGAGCTCGCCTTCACCGCCTACGGTCTCGATCACAGCACTTTTCCCGATTTCCAATTCTTTCAGCGTCATCGTTTTCTTTTATCCTTTCATTCCTGTCGAATTCTGTTTCCTCAATCGGCAATATTCCAATATTGATTTCGTTGTTTTGCAAACATTATCTTGCCAAAACGTTTCCGGCCATACCTTACTCCCGAGCCGGCAAAAGTATTATACCTTATTTGCTATTGAAAATCAGTATCATTTTATAAATTACAATCACATTTTGCATTTTCTTCTATAATCTGATACTTTTCACTCTATCATAAAAAAATGTATAGAAAATTATGTCAAAACGTATTACACTAATATTGATTATATTGTTGCATATCTTGTAACTATTCAGTTCATTCGCAAATCGTATTTTCGATGTTTCGTTTTGCCTCTGAATAGTTACCATATGTTTAAATTTCGGAGGGACCTATGGAGCAGAAAAATTTGAATCAATATCGTTATACCGACGGTGCGGAACGCAACCGCAGAATGAATCAGTTCTACATTATTGCCACTTCACTTCTGGCAGTCGTGTTCTTATTTTATCTGTGGCTAAAACTTGTCAACCACAACATTTCACCGATCGTCACTTATGCCAACACCGTTTTGATCGGTATCTTCTGTGTCGTCAACACAGCGACCCACCTGAAAAATAAGGCTACCAGATGGCTGAAGGTATTTGCCACTATCGAGATCGGAATTGAATACCTTTTGGTCGGCTTGCAGACCGATGCCAGCTTTATCCACTACGCACTGATTGCAATCTTCATCTTACAGATTCCTTATTATGAGAAAAAATCTTTGAAAAGGACCGCAATCGGGATGTTTGTTCTCTATCTCATCGTCATGATCGTACAGGCCACAAAGGGAATCTACGGCCAGGATGTGAATGCGATCTGCGGTACGCTGCTGGTATTTTTGATCGGCATTATCATTCTTCAGACCGGCAATATTACCATTTTGTTCAACAATGATGCACTGGGATCCTCCAAAGAAGAGCACGGACGCGTAAAGCAGGTACTGGACGGCGTGCTGGAAGTATCCCGGACCGTACATGATGAGACTGCGAAAACCACAGAGCTCATGGATCACCTGGTACAGACCACGGAATCTGTTGCCAACAGTATGCAGGAGATTTCCGCAGCCACCAATATGACGGCTACCAGTATCGAAGAACAGAACCAGATGACCACCAGTATCCAGCAGGCGATCGAGCAGACAGGACATGTCTCCGGGCAAATGGTTCAGATTGCAGAGGATTCCGCTGACAATATCCGTAAGAATATGACCGCCATGGAAGAACTGAAGCAGCAATCCGCCATGATCAAAGATACCAACCACGCCGTTACCGATGCCATGACGAAGCTGCAGGAGAAGACAAAAGAAGTCGAAAACATCGCCGGCAGTATCATGGCAATCTCCGGTCAGACGAACCTTCTGGCGCTGAATGCCTCCATCGAAAGTGCCCGTGCCGGAGAAGCCGGCCGCGGGTTTGCCGTGGTAGCCCAGCAGATCCGCCTGTTGGCAGAACAGACCAAAAGCTTTACGGAAGAGATCACCAAGATTACCAATGACTTGAATACGAATGCCAATATGGTCGTCGAGACCATCAGTGGTTCTATCGAAGCCACTGAACAGCAGGGAGAAAAGATTCTCGCCGCTTCCGATGCTTTCCAGCAACTGAACAAGAATATGGAAACACTTGCCTCTCATGTAGAAGAGGTAAACCACCAGATCACCGGTCTTGCGACATCAAACAACAAGATCATGGAGAATATCTCCCAGTTGTCCGCCGTAACCGAAGAAGTGACCGCCAATGCAGAGCAGGTACATAACATGAGCCAGAGCAATCTGGGTTATGCCGAGCAGGTAAAGACAGCTGTAGAACGTATCCGTTCCACAAGCGACGAAATGAAAACGCAGGAGGATTAACCTCCTGCGTTTTTCATTCCGCTGCCCGGCCAGCCAGGGATGTTCTGATTCTTGCCAGAAGTTCCTCTCTGGTATATCCCGTTACTTCCTACTGGTTTGCATGCTGCATGTAGCCGCCGAAAATGAAAGAAAATATCAATCGATCCGCCTTCTCTTTCCACTCTGCTTCCCGAAATCCGGTCAGCACCAGATTCCCGTCCACGATCAGAGGACTCTCCTAAATTATTTTGAAAACATTTCAAGATATTTTTGCCTTTCTCATACGTTCTTCCCCTCGTCCTTATTGATGTCTTATGTTATCCAAAATCCCTTTTCCCACTAATATCAGATTCGTTTTTCTCACATTATTTTTCCCATGCCGCCTTTCATTTTTCTCTAATTTGGAATATTCCGTTTCCAAGTCAAGCATTTCCATCCGTTTTAGCAATCTTTTTCTCCGAACTGCATTCTCGGCAGTCTCCAACATCGTCAATGCTGTTTCTACATTGCCGGCTCTTACAATCTGTATCTCTTGTACCGCATTGATGACTTCAAAGAAATCCATTACCGCCTGATAGCCCTTATCATTGCTGATGATAGCCAGCTGCTTTTCGCCTTTTTGACTGGCAATTCCACACTCTGTGGCTATATAGAAATCTAATGCATTTTTCCCTGTTCCTTTTAGCTTTATAATCCGGAATTCACAGCCGCTGTCATTTATCTCCTGTAAATATTCATTGCGTATCTTCCCACAACAGCTACTGTAAAAAATAATAAACACATCCTCACTTTGTAATGCATCTGTTCCTTTCAAGCCATTGGTTCCCATAACATTCTCATAATCCACCAGTATCGTCGCCATTTTTGTATTCCCCTTTGTCATTCATATCCGTAATATATTCTTATAAAATATATTATATAGAATTAATATCTTTATTTCAAGATATATTTATTGTATAATTCTATTGTTATTTAGTATATAAAAGGAGATATCAAATGAATCAGGTAGATTTCGAGAATTTAGGTCCCCGCATGAAAGACCTGCGTACTCAGATGCATCTCACCCAGGCAGATGTTGCTTCCGAACTTGATGTGACGCCGGGCTATATCTGCAATGTGGAAAACAATCGAACAGCAATGTCTCTGCGGATTTTAATGTATTATGCGAATTTGTTGGGAATTTCTCTGGATTCTCTCATAGGGCAGATCGACTCTGAATATCAGCCAACCGCCCTTGATCATGAACTTACGGATATGATTTCCAAAATGGATGTGGAAAGTAAGAAAAAATTATTGCAGACATTAAAAATATGGGAAAGTTAAACCACCATACCATTCTTCTTAACACCGATCATATTTGCCGCCATGCCGACACAATGATCCAAATTTGCCTGAAGCGTGTCAAGCAGATCCGTCACCACCTGCTTGTCTGCTTCCGTTGCATCCATCGATTTCTGTGCTAAGAACAGCGGATCATGTACTATTTTCTTCACCATTGTTTCATCCTCCTAACGTCTGTGTTGATATATCGTCAATATTCCTTCGTTATCTCTTCCTCTATTCCATACATAGTTTTGAACAGCTCAAGATCTGCCGGATTTTTGATCAGCATTACCTCTTCTATCCGACCCGTATGGATGTCTTTGAATCCCGCAACCTGCTCACCGGTGCAGATACTTGCTTTGATTACAGGTTTCTTGTTTTCCTTGTCATAGGAATTTGAGGTTGTTTTCTTCTTAAAAAGTATCATTTTGATTACCTGCCGTTAGGAATGAAAATTCATAGCAACATATCAATATACTGCTCTGTATTTCCAACTTGCAATCTATATTCTCTTCCTACAAATGCAAATCCGGTTCCAAGTTCCATCAAAAAATTCTGTACATTGTCCATCAATGCATCTTTTAATTCTTTTTCATTATATCCTTGACAAATTGCTACAAAGTCGAAATTATATGGATCCTTGGTTATTTCCTGCGCCAAATCACCAGTTCCTTTTGGTAATGTATATTGGAAATTGGTGATTGCTTGTCCCTGACGTTCATATAAGACTGTTTCCAAAAAATTTAACAAAACAGCCCTCGACCAGTTATTTTCAATAACTTTATTAACGTAAAAATCAAATTTTTCCGGATTATCATGGCACTTATCTATCAATAACTTTATATGTCCCCATGGAATCATAAAAACTTTATTCGATGCCATTTCAAATTGTTCCTCAACTTTAGGAACAATTTGATTACCATTATTTTCCAACAATCTTTCCCCAACTTGGGGAACAATTACGATATCCTTATAAAGTCCATAAAAACGCATCATATAACGTAAATTAGTTGGAGAAAATCCCTTTGCATTAGGAATCATATCTGACATATCCATGCTCATATTTTGAAAAAATTTGTTTCCCCACTTACTGTCGGCACGTCTCTCTGTAATATCCTTTCCTACCGACCAATAATACATTAACATCTCATTATTCACACGAATGGACGCTTTAATCTGGCTTGTTCTATATCTATCTCCAAGCTCCTGTATCCAATTTCTATATTCCTCATCAAGACGCATTAGTTCGCTCATAATTTCACCTCCTAGTAAATAATATAGGCTATTTATTCTTTTTCATCGAAACCTTCTCCTTTTCAAAAATCAAATCAATATAGCGGTGGGATTGTATAATTTATATCCTTTACCAAATAATAACTTACTATTTCCTGTTCAAGTTTTAGATTATTTTCTTTCATATATTTTAAAACCTCATTATACAAATTCTCTTCCATTAATGTCCCGATCCTACTCATATCATTATCCGTTAATTCTCTTAGACAATGACTAAAACGGATATCACATAATTGCTCTATACCCATACAATACATTTCAAAACTCTTAGAAGTTTCACGGCATAAATGCTTATGAATTAAGAATCCGCCAATATCAATATCTCCAAAATGATAATATTTGATATTAGGATTGTCTGAAATGACTTTTTTTAAAAACTCTATCTGATCTCTATTAGCAAAACCTCCCAAATACATCATAGCAAACTTCCCATTTCTCAATCTCTGAAAAGATGTCTTGTTTTCAATCGTCATTACACTTTCAGCATTAACACTAATACTTTTTATTCTTCGTACATCGCTGGATGCTATTGCTATGCCACCTTGAAGTTTTGATATATCCAAAGCATACTGCTCCAATTCAATTATCCAATTACCTTTTATAAAGATTTCCTGTTCTGCCGGTGTAACATAAAAGAAACTTAAAATGTTATCATTCCTTTCACCTTCTTCTTTAGTTCTACCAGTGGCAGTTCTCAAAAATGTACATATCTCTTCATAGTTATTATTTTCAAACCATTTTGAATCACCATACACCAACATAGAAGCTTCTCTTACATATAAATTTTCTTTATTCTTTTCCAAAAAACTAAACATTTTCAGATTTGCTTCAATTTTCTCAGGAACAAGTACGCACCTCGGATCTTCAACCTGAGCAAGAATACTTTCACAATAATGTTGCACAATTTTCTCTGTACAAATATACTTATTTACAATTTCATGTACTTGTTTCGAAATAATACTTTGAGGAATGACACCATATTCTTCTTTTAAATATTCATATACTGCATTTAATTTTTCTTCAGAAAAATATATCTTTTCTATGTCATCACTAAATTTCAAATAATCAGCAGTTACAAAACCCATATCAGTCAATACAGTGACAGCTTCATTAATTCCTTGCTTTTCCAATATGTCTGCATTGTTTCTGTCATAATCTTTATATACTTCTTTTGGTTTTAATATAATCCTTCTATTAGTAATAATATTCTTTGCATAACGATTATTATATTTTTTCAATAACCCATCAAGTATTATCTGTTTATAATCTTTATTGCTCATGGAACTTAATCTCTCCTATCTGCATATTATCATTACTAATCTTAAGAACAGGAATGATTACGCCACATTCACTACCAATAGATTCCAACTTATTAGGAGGTGCACAGAATATAACCTGAAAATTTTGGTTTTTAAAAAAATCCAGCATCAATTTTATATTATGATCGCTCATTTTTTCAAAAGGCTCATCTATAAAAATCAATCGCACTGAATTTACTCTGACATTGTACAACATAGACAATGCTGCCGAAAGTATAAGTGTGTATGGTATCTGCGTCCCAGCGCCGGAATTATATCCCACCTGTTTCGATAGCTTACCGTCCTTTACTTCATCATTATTGATAATAATTTCATAACTCATATAATTTCGATAGTCTGCAAATTTCTTTATTTCTGCAATGTCGTTATGATCAATAATTTTATTAATAATATCTCGAATTTCCCTCTCTCTCGTTTCAACCTCATCATTTTCGTAACTCATAAGACTTGTAAATGTCATTTGTCCATCAGACATATTGTTTGTTTCCTGCAAATATTCTGCATATCGTAAGATTTTTGCATAATCTGAATTATCATTCAACATCTTAACATCAAATTGATACTTTGTGGAAAACTGAAGTTTTCGCAATTCCTTATTTATATCCGAAATATCATCTTTTGCATCTTTGGCTGTATTATAAATATTAAGAACAAACTCCCTTTTAAATATTCGCTCATAAGTTATTGTCTGTTCTTTCAGTTTTTGTTGTATACCTTGCAAATCATCAATCCAGATTTTTCCTCTTCTTCTCTGATAGTCAGCTTCATACTCCAATCCGATAGGTAATTTATCTACTTCTTGCTTTCGATTATTATATGCTTGCTCCTTACCAATAATATTTCCCTCTATTTCACGCACTCTGCGATCTACTCTCTCTTTTGTCGCACGAACCATAAGGCCACCATTCTGGTTATCCCCGGACAAATATTGGTCATATTCTTCTATCGCCTTTTCTACAGAAGAATTGCCTACAATTCTTTCTTTATTCAATTCTGCCTGTTTTTCTATTTCCTTTTCTTTCAAATCTTTAACTAATTTCTTCTTCTCTGATACAGTTGTCTCTAAAATTATTTTTTGCTTTATGTTTTCTTCAAGATCCTTTTTCTTAATCTCTAATTGATTGCCAAGTACAGAAACCCTTTCATTTAATGCCATAAATTCAGCATTATTCTTCTGAGCTTCTAACAATTCCTTATAATGGCCCTTTTCATTATTCAAATCAACTGATACATCTGTCCACTCCTTATGAGAATTTAAATTGAACTCTTTAAAACACGATATCCCATCCTGCAGATATTTTGATTTATCCTGCACACTTCTTTGTTCTAAAAGTATTTCCTTTTCCTTCTTTTCCAACTCATGCAACCTTTTTTCTGCTGCTCTTCGATTCAGCTCTATTGCCTGACTTCCTAAACAATAACTTCTGATTTTTCTTGTATTAATATAGGTTACAGCCATATTACGGCTTAGCTTTCCTTCCATCGACATAGCATTATCGTAATCGGGAACATTTTCTATATTTACTGCATGAATTCTTCCTAACCAAAATTTAAAATAATTTGCTGCAGTCTCATTTTGTACAGAAAGATAGTGAAAAACCGAATCTTTTTCACAATCCATCACCTTTGACATTAATCGCTTCGTATTTACCAGTTCAACATATCGATACCTAGACTTGTCCAACACAGCATTCGCAACATCAAAAGCATATTTCGACACTATAACTGCATAACGATGTACCCCTAAAAAAGCTTCTATTGCATTTCTCCAATTCTCATCCTTCAACTCTATTACATATTCATAAGCCATATGCGCTTCTTCGTTAATACCATGCTTTAATAATTCACGATTAATTTCCTTAATAAGTTCTACCTGCTCTTGAACATTGGAATAGTCCATCCTGTTTTTATTGCTGCTTTCAATAATATTATTTTGTTCTATACATTCGTTCTGTACTATTTCCAACTCTTTTTTCAGCAGAATATTTTTTTCAATTAATGTATCACGACATTCTTGTACCTCTTCTTTTAGTGAATCAATGAATCTCTGTTTTTCAGCCACCTCAAGATTTTTTGATGTCAATCTTCCAAGTACATTATCATTTTGTATCGTTACTCCCATCTCCGATAATTGAACAATCATTTCTTTCATTTTCTGCTGAAAGGTTTCCAATCTTTCTTTTTCGTCATTCAATTTCGTCAACTGCTTTTCATATGTATCAATCAATTGTTTAGAAGCTTCTATTGCCTTTGAAACATCTAGATCAAGAAGAGCTCTTCTTGTTTCCGAATATGTTTTGTCAATATCATCAATTTCCTGGTTTTGCTCTTCAATTTTCTTTCCTAAAGCTTCACATGTAATACTACTCCTTTTTATTAATTCCTCTGCTTCCCGGATATCTCTCTGGCACTGAACAAGGTCTTTATACTTAATTTTTATATCATCTATCTTCAGCTGTACAGCCTTCTTATCATGTTCGTCATAATCTGCCAATATAGAATCCAAATCTTGCAATTCTTGATTTATCTGTTCCAAACTGCCATTTATCTGTTCAATATTCTTCTTTGCTTCTTTCAATTTATCAAAATTAATATCATGTTCTTCCAAAACGGATTCCTTTATAAATTCTTGAATTTTTGCAGCAGGATTATATGCCATTATATTTCTAAGTTTTCTTTGATATTTAGGTACTTCCTGATAAGGCAATTTAAGTCCTATCATTTGCATAAATAAAGTAATACCTTCTTTTTTAGTTTTCATCTGTACACCATATTTCTTTTGAAAACCCGATGCATCATAAGGTTTTATAAGTGAGTCTTCCTCATATACAAATGAAATATCTGCAATTCTTTTTCCGTCCAGAGCATACCAATGCGTACCTCTGATATCTGTAACAGCAGTTTCTATTACTACTCCCAACACGAATGGATTCTCATTTATCTGGTCAAAATATTCCAACGCAATGTGTGTATACACTACTGGTATCTTATCTGCAGGTCTTGCATATATTCCTGCACTCGCATCCACCAAACATCTTGTATATGAAACCAAATTTCGTTTTCCCACACCAGTATTATAGCCACTTGTAGCCTTATTAAATTGAGTATCACCTGTATATGCATATTTAATAGCATCTAATATTGTTGATTTTCCACATTCATTTTCACCGGAAATTAATGTGAGATTTTCAGAAACAGGGATTGTCCTATTGGAAAATCCATACCAGTTTACCAAATGTATATTTCGCAAAATCGTTTTATTCATCTACATCCTCACTTTCCAAGAATTCATCCTGCTCAGCCTCTATGCCTTCTCCATCTAGGGCATATTCCGCCATAACTTGTTTCAATTGTCCAATATCCATACAAAACTGTAATGATGGATACAAGCGTACTTTTCCTTCCTCTGTTGTTATGTCGTCACTATAATCTATCAGACTAAACTTTTTAAATATACGATACGAATCTTTAAAATCTGCCGGTTTTATATTAATTTGATAAATTTTGCATTTATCAATAATATCACCAACTGTTATATGTACCGGATCTGCATATCCCATACGTTCCAAAAACAAAAGCCAAAGTACCATTAATAATTTTACCTGCTTCGCATCAAATCGGTATAAATTTATTCTTTTTAATCCAACTGTTTCAACATCTTCATCCGCTTGTTGTAACATGGCTACTTTGATTCTTTCTTCAACAACAACTTTATACCCAATTGCTGCCAAATATGTATTAACATCATATTGATTGGACTCTGATGATATGAAATCATATAATTTTTCATCTTTATCAGCCACAATAAATGTTGTATCAAGCATTTTACGAATACATCTCTTAAATAAATATGCATCCTCTTCATTCATTTTTTTCATAAAAGTGAAATCATTCATAAGCAGACTCCTTCTATTTCTTAATTACTGTTATATCAGTAATATCTGCAATCTCGGTTTTTACAGTTTCTTCCGACAATTGAATATCATATGGGAACTCCGAATTATTAGCATAAAGCATTGCCGCTGCATACATCAATACTTCCTCTTTTGTCTGAATCGTTTTTTCTTTAATATTCATTTCATCTTCACTACCCAATTGTACACCAAGAAAAGTACTTACCCTATCAACAGAATATCTATTCGGAGAACAATTAAACAACTTTTCTGTTTGCATCCTTTTTTCTTCTTCCGATAGCTCTGCTGTCACAAGACCAATATTTTCTCCTTCGTTTTTTACACGTTTATTCTTTTCAAAAGACTTATATCCTACATATTTTTGATTAGTAATACGTATACAATCTGCAACTTTTTCCATTGCAACATTCTGCTCTTCTTCTGTCATCTTTGACACTGTATTTAAAAAATCATTAATTACTGATTCCAGTCTCACCCCATTGCTTGCCATCAACATAATTCTAGTATTTGCAAGATTATAATAATTATTAATGCGGCTATCGATTAACTCCATGTTGCTCTCATACTCAACACTCAAAAAATATTGGAGTTCTGCAAAATATCGTTCAACACGCTCCCTTGCCTCTTCATAATTCAATTGCAGCTTTTCTGAGCATTCTTTTATAATTTTCTCACAAGCTTCTTCCTGTCTAAGAATCCTCAATTTTGCTTTTATGAATGATAGCTGTGCCGGAATTAATCCATTGTTTTTTACAAAAAAGTATTCACTAAAGAATCGATCCAGCATTTCGTCTTTCATTATAAACTGTCCAAAACTATTTATATCTTGAAAAATAATTACTGCTTTCATAATACTGGAAATACTGTCTTTCAAATCTGTCAGTTCATTTTTTAATTCTGTCTCATTATCAATTAGCGGTACAAGAATATTGGTATAAGGTCTCTCTCTTCGCACAGAATCTTCCTCAAACGCAGATTTTATAATTTCATACATAGAGAAAATACGATTTGACATCATGCCTTCTCCACTCTTTTCTGTCATCTTTCTTAGAAAATCCATTAATTTTCTACAGTCAATTGAAATATTAGCAATATACTCACCATTTCTACCTATCTCACGAGGAAGTAACCAGCCGCATTCACGAAACAAGGAAAAAATTCCTGATGATTGCAACTCAGTACCACTCTCCCCAGCCTCTATTTCTTCAACGTCATTAATATCACTGGAAATGTCTTTCTTTACTTCATTTATTCCAGCATTCTTTAAATAAGCCGTAATGCTATCCTTTGCATCTGATTCATACAATACTGGTAATTCTTTTGTTTTATCAATTAGGATCTGTATACAATCATAATATACTCTTCTGTATTTCAATGTTAATGGTTTAAAAAAGGCATCATTTTTTATATAATCAAAAAAATTCACTTGTTCACCTCCAATTCTACTCGAGAATTTTCTATTTTTATCAGTCTCAAACTTAGTCTCAAAATCTCATCCCTAAAATGAGACTATGTGGGCCTAACTTCAGACAAATTTTTTAATTTTTTTCAAAATTACTGATTTTACTGCACTTCTTGTCCACTTCCGTAAAGAAGTATTCCAACGTCTCCACAAACATATTATGCTCAAACAATTCCTTAATTTGTTCCCGATTCATCCATGCAACCTGCGCCACTTCATCTGTTGTGGCATTGCCTAAATCAACCTCTCCATCATATTCAAACAGCCAAACATCAACAATTTTATTAACCACTTTTCCAAACTCGATTTTCTTAATGTTTGACAAAACAACTTGACCTTTTTCTGGCAATAAATCTATTCCAACCTCTTCTTTGACTTCTCTAAGCACTCCTTGCAGACTGTCCTCTCCTTTTACTACAGAACCATCCACACATTCCCACATCAAAGGGTTTGTCGGTCTGTTTGCAGAACGCTGCGAAATAAGGTACTCTCCCTTTGAATTACGAATCCATACATGCACCACCAAATGATATCCAT